>JBAZCN010000087.1:0-13441 GCA_041655035.1 Porticoccaceae bacterium
TTACGCCGAGCTGTTGCAAGGCGATACCGATGCCATCGCGATCACTACCCGTCACGATACCCACGGCGTTGCTGTGCGCGATGCCCTGCAGGCCGGCAAGCATGTATATGTGGAAAAGCCGCTGGCGATGTCGGTGGCCGAGCTGGCGGATATCCATCACGCCTATGCCGAAGGTGGGCAGGCACAGTTGATGGTGGGCTTTAATCGCCGGTTTGCGTCGGCTACCCGCCAGGTGATCGCGCATTTTGCTGGTGTGCACAGCCCCCTGGTGGTGAATATTCGCATCAACGCTGGCCATATTCCCGCTGATCATTGGATTCAGGACCCGCAGGTGGGCGGTGGCCGCATGATCGGCGAGGGTTGCCATTTCATCGACCTGGCCTCGGCGCTGGTGGGCAGTAATGTCAAAACCGTGTATGCCGTGGGCACCGGCAAGGCCGAAAAGTCGCCCTTGCTCAACGACAACCTGTGCCTGGCCCTGACCTTCGCCAACGGCAGTGTGGCCAATATTACCTATACCGCCGATGGCGCCAAGGCCATGCCCAAGGAGGCCATTGAGGTGTTCGGGGGCGGTCGCTCGGCGCAAATCCATGATTTCAGGGAAGTCGTTCTATTCAGCGGTGACAGCAACAGCAAGCGCCACAAGCTGGGAACTCAGGACAAGGGCCAGAAGCAGATGATTGCCGCCTGGCTGGAGGGGTTACAGCAGGGCAAGCCGTGTGTGGACTATGACTGCCTGATGAGCACCAGCTTGGCGACGGTGATGGCTGTTGAATCCTTGGCCTGTGGGATGCCCCAGGTGGTGGATTGGGGGGTATTGTCTGAAGCTTTATGAGAAGGGGTTGTGGGGAGGAACTCCTTGTGACGGAGACCGGCAAGAGAACTGGCCGACCTTGTATCATGCTGGTGATGTGTGGATGTCGATGAAACGTTTTTCTCCCTAGCCATAGACGGGCTGAGCTTCCGGGTGGGTTATGTCGAATCCACCAGTCTTTTATTTTTTATCCAGATACGCTTTAACTCTGTAACTCGGCAATCTTGGACAACGACAAAAAGTGATCCCTTCAATACTTAATTTGAACAGCGGACTGTTAGGTGCTTTACGCGCCGATCAGTTCGCCGGCCACGACCCTTTCGACTATCTCAACAGCCGGTTGCTTCAGGCTACACCGCTGCGCCGCAGTGAGTTCGTTCGACTGGCTTGGTTACAGATGGGTAAGCGCTTGCCGATCAACCTTCGCCCCATACTGGGTGTTCCTCGTATGCGTAACCCGAAAGGAGTGGGCTTGTGCATTCTCGGTTTGCTGGAGGATTACCAACGTACGGGCGATCAAACGTTGATACAGGAAGCATCCGAGCTGGCCGATTGGCTGCTGACTCAGCGGTCTGACCGGGCGGAATGGCAATACAGTTGCTGGGGCTACCACTTTGATTGGCAGGCGAGGGCGTTTTATGTGCCTGCTGGCAAACCCAATATGATTACCAGTGTGTACGTAGCACAGGCGCTGTATGCGTTGAGTGAAGTTACAGGTAATCAAGTCTGGCGCGTTGCGGCACTGGAAGTGGCCAAATTTATCTCTGGCAGTCTGTTTACTGAGGCAGATGATCGCCGCTTTTACGCCTACATTCCTGCCGAGACTGCGTTTGTGCATAACGCAAGCCTATGGGGCGCCGCTTGGTGTGCGTTTGCGGGACGGCAGCTGGAGGATGAGGCCTTGGTGGCGCAGGCGTTGCAGGTGGCGCGGCAGTCGGTTGCGGAACAGGGAGCGGATGGTTCCTGGGTGTATGGCGCACGTCATCACCATCAGTTTATCGATGGTTTTCATACGGGGTATAACCTCGAAGCGTTGGCGCTGATTCGGGATACTCTGGACACTACAGAGTTTGATGCCAATATTGGGCACGGTATGGCTTACTATCGGGACTCTTTTTTTACTGAGGATGGTACTGCCAAATACTATCATAATTCGGTTTATCCACTCGATATGCATAACTTTACCCAGGCGGTATTTACCCTGCTTAAAGTAGGCGGCGCTGCCGAGGATATCGCCTTGTGCCACAAGGTGGTGGGCAGAGCGGTTGAGTTGATGTATCTGCCCCGACAGGAGCGTTTTGTGTATCAGAAGTGCCGTTGGTATACCAATCGCATCAATTATATGCGTTGGACCCAGGCGTGGGCGTACTATGCGCTGGCGTATTACAACCGGTTTTGTGCAGAGCGGGGGTGAGGGGTGCAGGTTGCTGTGGTGCTTCCTTTCTTAGCACAGTCCAACGATTCCGCTTTTTGCGACTTGAAAGACTATTTGCTGTTTGTCGTTCAATTTTGATATCAGCCTGAATGCCGCAGCCGGCGATCGAAGACCTCCTGATCTGCGGCGGCTTCTTGTCATATGGTTCTAAACGTATCGATGGCCCCTAGGGCCTTATCACCGCCCCGGCTTGTCTCAATAAGTTGCTATATTGAGACAAGCCGGGGCATTCATCAGGAGCAATGGGCTTGGCCGGTGAGAGTGAAGGGCCATAGTAGGAGGATTTAGATGCAGCGGATTGATGTATTGGGTTGCCCTATGGATGTGGCAACCATGGGCGAGACAGTGGCCGTTATCGACGAGGCGGTTGCGGCCGATCGCTTCACCCAGCATGTGGTGGTCAATGTGGCCAAGCTGGTCAATATGCGCAAGGATTCCGAGCTGGACGCGTCTGTGCGCGAATGCGACATCATCAATATCGATGGTATGGGGGTAGTGCTTGGAGCTCGGCTGCTGGGCCATCAAGTGCCGGAGCGTGTGGCTGGCGTGGATCTGTTTCACGCGTTGCTGGCGATGAGTGCGCAGAAGGGCTATTCCGTGTATCTGCTCGGCGCCAAAGACGATGTGGTGGCGGAGACGGCACGGCGCGTGCGGGCGCAGTATCCTGGTTTGATGCTGGCAGGTTATCACCATGGCTATTTCTGGGATGACGAGCAAGCCATGGTCGAAAAGATTCGAGCATCAGGCGCGCAATTGCTGTTTGTGGCAATTACCTCGCCCCGGAAAGAGAATTTTATCAATCGCTGGCGCGATCAGTTGGGTGTTACTTTTGTGATGGGAGTGGGGGGTACGTTCGATGTGGTGGCCGGCAAGGTCAAACGTGCCCCGTTGTGGATGCAGAAGTGTGGTCTTGAGTGGCTGTATCGGGTGATTCAGGAGCCAGGGCGCATGTGGAAGCGTTACTTGACAACGAACAGCGAGTTTGCTTGCCTGCTATTCAAGGAAAAGCTTGCACAGGTCGGTGGCAAACGGTGAGGCGTTTGAATGCCGCCAAGTCCCGACCGGGGTGATCCATCTCCCAGGCTGGCAATGCTTGTTCATGCCTCCCGAACCGTACTTTTTAGGCCGCTGCTGGCAGCAGGATTTCGTTGGTATATGTAATGCCGTGCAATCGTTGGGTTATCCGCGGATTTATGTTTTCGCTTGTGATTGAGTATTTCAGAAGCTCGACTTTTATCGGTACAGCCTATGGGAAGGTGCCAGTATTTCCATTGGCTCGATCCCATAGGGTGTGCTGAGGAACGAAGCGCACCGCAGCCCTGCGCGGTGCGCCTCCTGCGTCGGCACACCCTATAGATCTACCTCTCGCCACCTCCAAAAATACCATCCAGCGAGGGCGCGTCGATGGCCTGGTCGAACCCTCGACCTGCGCCAGGGAGGCCCGCTCGATACGTGCCTCGACGCCGGCCGGCAATGGGCCAAAACGCTTGCCCAGCAAGCGCCGCAGCGCCATGGCTTCACCCGTTTGCAAGCCCTCCTGACGGCCTTTTTCGAGACCTTTTTGAAGCCCCCGTTGCTCGGCCTCGTCGAACCACCCTTCGATACGCTCTGCCAGCATGCTGTCCGCCTCCATGATGTCGTTGATCCGTTCGATCTCACTGATGCTACTGCGCGGCGCCTTGCGTCGCAAGAGGATGCGCACCCGTACCCGCCACACCCTATCGTCGTGGCGCTGGCGTTCGGATTCGGAGACATAGCTGCCGTTGATATGTTCGAGGGTGGCGAAGTCGGCATCCTGTATCCACTCGCCCGGCACATAGCCGAGCAGCAGGTCGCGGATCATTTCGGGGTGGGAGAACAACAGTTTGTAGCCGGTATCGTGGTCCATACCATCGAGCCTCCTTGCTCATGGGTCTACGTCGTTACGCTATCACGGGCAGGTGAGTGTGGGACGTCGCCTTGAACACTGCAAGCCGGACTTCGGGAAAATACATGGGCAGCGCGTAGTGTTGGACCGAGAAGAAGGTGCTGGCGTCTGAAAGCGGGAAGAGGGATGGCGCGGTCTGGTAATGAGTGGATGTTGAGAGGGTGGTATGATCCGCGCTGCTGATCGCTGTCGGGCCTTACGCGAGGCATTGCTGTTGTTGAGTGCCCACCATGCCGATCGGCCAATTCATTGATACATCTCAAATGTCAGGAGTGATAAGTTACAACATGGATATACTCGATCAAAAACTAGCCGAGCGCGACAGGCTCGAAAAGGAAATCGACCAACTGATCAAGCAGCAGCGCAAGGAGCGTATTGCCGCTATTCGTGCGGATATCGCCAGGTTCGACCTCACCGAGGATGAGCTGTTTGCCGAGAGGGCGACCGCAACAGGTGGTAAAAGGCCAAGGGCAAAGGTTGCCGCCAAGTCGCCGGTCGAGCCTAAATACCGCGATCCGGAGACTGGCAAAACCTGGTCTGGCAGGGGTCGCGAGCCGAAGTGGATGCAGGGGCGCGACCGGGATGAGTTTGCGCTGTAGCTGGCCTGACGGCTCTCGGTGCTGCGTTGCGGGCCCGATTGCCGGGGGCAAGCCATGATCGATATTCCTTTTTCCCCGGCAAAGCGCGCATTGCCGATAGCATTTTTTGCTATCTGCCTGTGCGTGGTGATCTATGCAATCTTCCGCCCAGAGCCACCGCCGGAGCTGTTCAGCCAGTCCGATAAATGGGGGCATATCGCCGCCTTTCTCGCATTGTGCGTCAGTGGCCGGCTGGCGTTTCCGTCGATCCCGGCGGCGCCGTTCTGGCTGGCTTTTGTGGCCCTTGCGCCGTTGCTGGAATGGCTGCAGCACCTGGTTCGGCCGCTGCGTTACTTCAGTTATGGCGATGTGCTGGCTAACCTTGGCGGCGTGCTGTTGGCCATGGTGCTGCTGAATCTGCTGAGCTTGTGGCAGGGGAGGGCGCGGGTAATGCCCTCGCGGCACTGAGCCGCGACAATTTTCCTGCGGGCCCGCTCGGTTAGGGGCCTGTTCTGCTGCGGAGCTCCCCAATAATAATACGCTCGCCATTGCCCGGTGTATGGATACGGGGTCGCCTTCTTTTTTTGCCATTGCCATTTGGCGCCGGGTGGTGATTGGCCAGTACGGCGATGGCGCACAACACCACGAAAGTGGCGGCGTTGGCAGGTATCTGCAGATTGAAGTCGGTAAAGGAGTGGATCAGCAGGGACAGTATGCCCATGGCGGCGCCAAAGCCCACACCGCTGCGGTAGAGTGAATCCCGCCGCCATAACGCCCTGAGTGCCTGCTGCAGCGAGATCAGTACGAACAAGGCGAGGGGCAGGCTGCCGGCCAGGCCGAACTCGACCATAAATTGCAGGTAGTCGTTGTGGGCGTGGTCGAAGTCCCCCTGGATGTCTTGCCCGGGATAGCGGGCAAAGCTGGTTTTGAAACTTCCGGCGCCGAAGCCGGTGAATGGCCGCTCGGCGATTTGCGGTATCAGGTAGCGGGCAATGTCGTCCCTGTCGACATTGCCGCGTTGTACCACTTCGTTATCCACCACTACATCTGCCAACTGGGTCTGGACAATGCGGTCCTTGAGGTTTTCGAGGCCGAAGTATTGGCTGATGATCAGTACGTCGATGACGATAAGGCTGGCCAGTATCAGGCCGTTGCGCAGCCGATGTTTCCTGTTGATCAGGATATACAGCCCGCCGATCACCAGCAGAGCGGAGAAAAACCCGGTATTGCCCATGCGCGATTGGCTCATCACCAGGGCGATCACCATGATCACCAGCGCCAGGCGTAGGCGTAGCTTGGCGCTGAGCAGCAGTTCCATCAGGCTGCGCCAACTGAAGGGCTTGCCATCCCGCAGGGCCAGCATCAGGCCGATGCCGCAGGCGATGGTCATTTCCAGATAGCCGGCGAGGTGGTTGCGGTTGACGAAAGTGCCGGTTACCACGCCGCGATAGTGCTCCTTGGGGCCGAACAGCAGCCATTCGGTGCCGGACAGCGTCATCCAGGCGCCATAAAAGGCCTGAAAGGTGCCGCCCAGCACCAGGGTGGCGAGCAGCAGGGTCAGCCGCTTGCGGTTGTTGAACAGCACGATGACCAGGGCAAAGAGCAGGGCATAGGCACAGCCGAGCAGTGCATAACGAAAGGTTTGCCCTGGGTCAGCACTGATGCCGAGGGCCCACTGCGCCAGCACCCACAGCTGGGTGATGGCCAGCAGCGCCAGCAGCAGTTGGGCGGGTTTCGGCAGCGCGGCGCGGGTCGATGCCACATCTTGCGAGACTCCTCCAGTGGACACCGGCGGCCGCGACAGCCACTGGGCGGCAACCCAGGCCACGGTAATCGCGGCGATGGCGATTACCAGCAGGCTGCTGGACCAGCCGCGGTTGCTGCCGAGCGGGAGGGGCAGCCAGGCGAGCAGTATCAGGACGGTGTAGCTGAGAATGGTGGTGGCGGTGATTGGTTGTCGGTGCAGTGATGGCACTGTGCATCTATTCTTGTGGCTGGCCGGCCGCGTATGGTAAGCGCACGGGTCGCTGCGCACAATCGGGTTTTGGGGCGGTTGGCGCTGTTCTGTCGGCCGCTGAGGGCGGGGGCCAGCGGCCCGACAGGTGTGCGATATTCGGAGGAATGGGGGCTGATCTCTTAAAAATAGTGCGTTAAGTCACATTTAAGTCAATCAATAATGATAAAAAAAAGCAAATTGGACTTGCTGTTATGGCTTTAGTTGTTAAAATTCTTGACAGGTCGCCGGGGTAGGGCGTCGTTTGAGCCCAGCGGCTACTAGATAGATAGACAGATCGAGCAAGCGGGCGATGTGATGTTGCCCACCACTGATGGCTTCAGTTGCGCTTTGCTGAAGCTGCCGAGGGTCGAGTACTCCAGTCGATGATCTTGAACAACAATTGAGCTCGCACAACAATGAGGATGTTCCTATGCGTAAAACCTTCCTGATGCTTCCCCTGATTGCCGCCATGGGCTTGTCGTCCTCCGCGGTATTTGCCGACGCCGCAACGCTTGCCGCTATCCAGCAGGCGGGTGTGACGCTGACTTCCGAGCAGGCCGCCAAGGTCAGTGCTGCTCAGGGCGAGGATATCGCCGCCGTGCTGGCCGAGATCGTAAGTGCGCTGGGCAATGATGGCGCCACCATCCGCACGCTGATCGAGGCCGCGGTAAGGGCCGCCCCGGACCACGCCGTGGCGATTGTTTCCAGTGTCTCCGCCGCCGTGCCGAGTGCTGCCGCCATCGTCGCCGGCGCCGCCATCAAGGCCGCCCCCGAGCAAGCCGCGGCGATTACCGCGGCCGCGGTGTCCATGGTGCCCTCGCAGGCTGCGTCGATCATCGAACAGGCCATCATTTCCTCGCCTGATCAGCGCGACGCGATCACCAATGCGGCAGGTTCGGCGCTCGACACCGCCCAGCCTGAAGAAACCAGCGATATCGGCGTTCCCAGCCCCAACTGATCGGGTATTCGACTTCAATGCCCCTTGCCAGATGTACAGGTCGCCGTGCCGGCGACTTTGGGGCAGAGCTATTAACCAGGATGGACCTATTTATGAAAAAACAAGCCTTTTCTTGCTCACTTGCCGCGGCAATCGCCTCCGTCGTCGCCGCCCAGGCCCTGGCTGTGGAGCCTGCCAGCATCCAGGCCGGCGGCGTGACCATTACGCCGACCCTCGATCTGTCGACCGCCTATGATGACAATATTCGTGAAGTGGGCATCAATGACGAGACCAGCTGGGTCACCAGTATCACCCCCGGCGTGCTGATCGAGGCCCTCGACCGGCTCAACCTGTACCAGCTCAAGTACTCCGCCAGGCACGATATCTTTCACTCCAGCCACGATGACGACAATACCGACCATCATCTCAGCGGCCTGGCCCATCTCGAGTTTAACAGCCGCAACCGCCTCGACCTGACCACCAGCTACGATCGCACCGAAAGCGTGACCGGCAGCTGGGTTCCCGGTGTCAACGACAAACTGTCGACCACCCGTGTCGGCGGTGTCTACGGTTTTGGCCTGCCCTCCGCCATCATGAATTTCGATGTCGGTGTGCACCACGACTGGCGGCGCAGCCACAATTCGGGAACCATCAACGACAACCGCGAGTACGACAAGCTGGGTTTCAACGCCGTGGTCTACTACCGTGTCGCGCCCAAGACCCGTGCCCTGCTCGAATACCGCTTCGACGATTATGACTACGAAGTGTCCAATTCCCCCCTCAGCAGCGAGCGCAACGCCTTGTTACTGGGTGTCACCTGGGAAGCCACGGCAAAGACCACCGGTACCATCAAGGTGGGCTATGAAGAGCGCGAGTTCGATCGCAAACCCTTCGACGATCAGGATAATGTCTCCTGGGAAGCGGATGTCACCTGGCAGCCGCGCACCTACTCGACCTTCACCTTCAGCACCAGCAAGGGCACTGAAGAGGGCAGCGTGAGCGCGAATATTGTCGACACCACCCGCGCGGGCATCAACTGGAACCACCACTGGACCAGCGATGTTTACACCGACCTGTCCTATCAGTACACCGAGGAAGATTTCGAAAATTCCCTCAATCGTGAAGACGAGATCAACCAGTTTGGCGTGAAAGTAAGCTACGACGTGGTGCGCTGGATGACCGTGGGCCTGGGGTATACGTTCAAGGACCGCGACTCCAACTTCGCCATTCGCGACTACGATCGCAACATCTATATGCTCAACTTCAACTTCAGTCTGTAATAGGCGACCGGTAACGATTGCTGATCCAGCTTTTGCTTACCGACCCGCAGGGCGGGCGATAACCGCGGTTGTCGCCCTGTTCTGTCATCCCTGTTTTGTTGTATCGTGCCATTCAGGGACGTGGTTATCCAGAACTGTAGTTATTCAGAGAAGCGTTGCGTGAATAGGTTTGCCGATTTGCTAAGAGCCACTGGGTTGCTTGGGGCCAGGATGTCTGGCGCGAGCACAATGAAAACATTTGTCATCTGCCTGCTGCTGTTGGCCTTCGATGCCTTGGCGGCTGATGCACTCGCGGCTGACGCCCAGTATCAGCTGGACGCCGGGGATGTCATCACTATCCGTGTGTTTGGTGAGGAGGATCTCACCTTCGAGCAACTGCAACTCACCAATGCCGGCACATTTTCGTTTCCGTTCCTGGGGGAGATACGCGCCGGGGGCAAAACCGCCGCGGAGCTCGAAGCCATTCTCGTCGCGGGTTTGAAGGGCGATTACCTGGTCGATCCCAAGGTGTCGATCAGTATCCTCGAGTACCGCCAGTTTTTCGTCAATGGCGAGGTGAACAGCCCCGGAGGCTACCGCTTCCAGCCCGGCTTGACACTGCGCAAGGCCGTGGCCCTCGCCGGTGGCTTTACCGAGCGGGCGTCCAAGACCAAGATCACCATTATCCACGAAGGCGATCCGGACCGGATGCCGGTCAGGGCATCGCTCGACTCGCCGATCAAGCCCGGTGACATCATTACTATCGAACAGAGCTTTTTTTAACGTATGGATGCTCATAACCTGAATCAGGAAGTCAAAGCCCTAATCCACGCCGAAGACGACGAAATCGATCTGAAACAACTGGTGACGCCGATCTGGCGTCGCCGCTGGGCCATCTTGTCGCTCACCGTCGTGGTGACGATGCTGGCGGCGCTGATCGTGCTCAATATCACGCCGATCTACCAGGCGACCTCCACGTTGTTGATCGACCAGCGCACAGCCAAGCCGGTCTCCATCGAGGATATCTATTCCCTCGACAGCTCCGGCTCGGAATACCTGCAAACCCAGTTTGAGCTGCTCAAGTCCCGGGAGCTTGCCGAACGCGTGGTCACCAAGCTGCGGCTGACGGAACATCCCGAGTTCGACCCCCGCCAGCAGCCCGAGCCGTTTATCGATATTCGCGGCCTGGTGGCGATGACCACGCCGGGCGATGTCGATCCCCAGGAGCTTACCGAGCAGGAACGGTTCGACGCTGTCGTCGACAGCTTTATGGATCGTATCCGGGTCAACCCCGTCGCAAAAACTCAGTTGGTCAAGATCAAAGTGGAAACCGCTGACCCTGCAATTGCGACTGAGGCTGCCAACGCCCTGGCCAATGCCTATATCACCAGCCAACTGGAGGCCAAGCTCAATATGAGCCAGCTGGCCACGACCTGGATGAACGACCAGCTCAGCGAACTGAAGGAAAATCTGCAGGCTTCGGAGCAACAGTTGCAGGCCTTTCGCGAACAGGAAGGGCTGGTCGATATCGAAGGGGTGACCACGATCTCCGCCGGCGAGCTGTCGCAGACCGGCACGCGCCTGATCGATGCTCGCCGCGCCCGCTCCGAGGCCGAGAGCCAGTACCAGCAGGTCGCCGCGCTGCTCAACAGCGGCTGGCAGCGGCAGGCCGATGTGCCCGCGGTATTGAGCAACCCGCTGATCCAGGAGTTCCGCACTGCCGAGGCCCGCGCCCGCGGCAAGATGCAGGAGCTGTCGCGCCGCTACGGCCCGAAGCACCCGAAGATGATCGCCGTCCAGACCGAGCTCGAATCCGCGACGTTCAGCTTGCAGGCCCAGGTGGAGCAGGTGGTGGCCAGTCTCGAACGCCAGTACCAGTTGGCGGTGGTCAACGAGCGCAGCCTGCAGCATTCGTTTGAGGCGAACAAGGGCGAAATCCAGGAGATCACCCGCAAGGAATTCCAGTTGAGGGAGCTGCAACGCGCCGTTGACACCAACCGCCAGCTCTACGACACCTTTATGACGCGGTTGAAGGAAACCACCGTGGCCCAGGATTTCGATGCGGTCAACGCCCGGATCGTCGACCGGGCGGTGGTGCCCAAGGATCCGGTCAAGCCGCGTAAAGCCCTGGTCGTCGCCATTGCCGGCATGCTGGCGCTGATGATTGGCGCCGGCTTGTCGCTGTTGCTCGAAATGCTGAACAACAGCTTCAAGAGCCGTGAGGATGTCGAAAGCCATCTCAACCTGCCGGTGCTCGGTATCCTGCCCCTGACAAGAGGCAGGGATAATCTCGTCAGCCTGTTCAGTGCCGGTGATGACAAGGCATTTTCCGAGTCGATCCGCACCATTCGCACCTCGGTGGTGCTGTTGGCGATCGATTCTCCGCGCAAAGTGTTGCTGGTCACCTCATCGGTGCCTGGCGAAGGCAAATCGACCGTGTCGGCCAATCTTGCGGCGGCCCTCGCCCAGCTTGGCAAGGTGGTGTTGATCGATGCCGACCTGCGCCGGCCGACCTTGCGCAAGAACTTCGAGATGCCGGTGGGCGTGCCTGGCCTGGCCAACTATGTCGCCGGCACCGCAACCCTGGCGGAATGTATCCAGCCGTCGGAGCTGGGCATGGATCTGATCGCGGCCGGCTCGGTGCCGCCCAATCCCCAGGAACTGCTGTCTTCACCGCGTTTTGCCGAACTGATCGAACAGCTGAAGAAAGACTACGACCATGTGGTGATCGATTCGCCGCCGACCCTGGCGGTCAGCGATTCCATCGTATTGTCGTCGCTGGTGGATTCGGTAATCTATGTGATCAAGTCGTTCTCCACCGCGATTCCGGTGGCCCGCCAGGGCGTTGGCCAACTGCTGCAGAAGAATGCCGCGATCACCGGGGTGGTGTTGAATCAGGTGGACATCAAAAAGGCCCAGCGTTACGGTTACAGCTATGGTGGCTACTACGATTACTATGGCTATGGCGGAGAGGGCAAGGCCTGAGCGGACGTTTCGACGGCTGGTTGCAGTGCTGGCGGTTGAACCGGCGCTGGTGGATGAACTGATGTCATGATCGACATCCACAACCACCTGCTGCCGGGTATCGACGATGGCGCGCCCGATATCGCCACCTCAGTGGCGATGGCGAGGATGGCCGTCGATGACGGTATCCGCCATCTGGTTTGCACGCCCCATGTCCAGCCGGGCCGCTTTGACAACAATCTCGACTCCATTGCCGCCGCGCTCGACATGTTCCGCGATGCCCTGCTCGACCACGGCATACCGCTACAGGTGGTCGCCGCCGCGGAGGTTCACTTCGGCCTTGAGGTGATGGTGGGCGTGAAACAGTCGAGCCTGCCGTTTGTCGGCGAGTGGCAAGGGCGCAAGGTATTGCTGCTCGAGCTGCCCCACGGCGAGGTGCCGGTCGGCGCCGAGCGCTTGACCAGTTGGCTGCTGGACAACGGCGTGCTGCCGCTACTGGCCCACCCCGAGCGCAATCGGGGTTTCATCGCCAAGCCGGCCAAACTCAAACCCTTTCTCGAGCAGGGCTGCCTGCTGCAACTGACCGCCTCATCCTTGACCGGTCGCTTTGGCCAGGGCGCGAGGCAGCTTGCCGAGGAACTGCTCACCGAGGGTCTGGTGACAGTGATGGCCACTGACGCCCATAATTGCGAATTTCGTCCACCGATATTGAGCGAGGGCGTCGCCCGCGCTTGCGAGTTGATCGGGGATGACGGGGGCTGGCAACTGGTACAGACCAACCCCTGGCAGATGACCGAGGTCTTGTTCAACCGATGAATACTTCTCCCGCTGTTCCACCGGACGGTGTTGCCATGTCTGCCCGCCGTGCTTTTCTGCCGGGGCTGTTCCTGGTGGGAATGTTGCTGACGGGGCTCTTTTGTCTCTACGCTGGCGCGCGGATGCTGGTGGCGGATCTTGCCGCCTACCAGGCCGGCACTTTTGTCAGCGACTGGCACCGCAGGGGAGTGGTGCCCTCAGAGCGGGCCTGGCAGGTTGCCGGGAGCGCAGCAACCCGGGCGGTTGCCGCTGCGCCGGTTGGGATGGCTGAAAATTACGATCGCCTGGGCCGCGTTCACGAGTGGCGTCATCAGGCGAGCTACTTTGGTGACCCGGCCGCCGAGGGTTCCCGCCGCGCGGCGCTGTCAGCCTACCGTCACGCGGTGGAACTGCGCCCGCTATGGCCTTATGGCTGGGTGCGTCTGGCATTCGTCAAACTGAGCCTGCTGGAATTTGACGCTGAATTCGACCGCGCCCTGAGGCAGGCCGCGGAACTCGGCCCATGGCGCTTGCGCGGCAACGCCGGCATAGCCGAAATCGGCCTTACCGCCTGGCACGAGCTTGACGGTGGCCAGCGCGCGCTGGTGCTCGAATCCGCCCGGCGTGTCGTCGCGCAGAACCAGCGCGAAGGCGGCAAGCTGCTTGACCTGGCCAGCCGGCTGCATCGGCTGGGCGATGTCTGCGCGGTGCTTGCCCCCGAGCTGGTCGCCAGGCA
>JBAZCN010000088.1:0-13355 GCA_041655035.1 Porticoccaceae bacterium
GAGCGAGCGGCGGGTGTACCTCGGGCGAGTATTGGCGCGCTCCATAGGGTGTGCCGACGGAGGAGGCGCACCGGCGATGTTTGGGTATTCCCCGGTGCGCTTCATTCTTCAGCACACCCTATGGCTCTCGAGCGAGCGGTGGGTGTACCTCGGGCGAGTATTGGCGCGCTCCATAGGGTGTGCCGACGGAGGAGGCGCACCGGCGATGTTTGGGTATTCCCCGGTGCGCTTTATTCTTCCGCGCACCCCATGGGGCGGATATGGCCCGGCGCTACGCGCCCGCCAGGGCGAGCACCAGGGCCTGGAGAAACTGCAGGCCCTGGCTGAACAGCCCCTGGAGGAAACGACCGAGGTCGTTCATCAACACCGTGAGCAGGAAGATCCCCGCCGTCAGCGACATGGGGAAGCCCACCGAAAACACCGTGAACTGCGGGGCGGCGCGGTTGAGGATACCCATCGACAGGTTGATCACCAGCAGCGCCGCCACCAGGGGCAGGGCCAGCAGCAGGCCGGAGACGAAAATGGTGCCGGTAAAGCGCACCAGCAGCTCGAAGCCCCCGGCCTGGAGACCGCCGACGCCCACCGGCAGGGTGGCGAAGGTGCCGGCGACGATCTCGACCATGATCAGGTGGCCATTCAGGGCGAGGAACATCAGCATCGCCAGCATATGAAACAGGCGCGACAGGATCATGGTATTGGCGCCGGTATCCGGGGCGAAGAAGGTCGCGAAGGCCAGCCCCATCTGGAAGCCGATGAACTCGCCGGCGGCCTGGACCACGCTGAAGATGACCTGCATCGCCAGCCCCATGGCGGTGCCGATGAGCACCTGTTCCGCCAGGATGCCGACCCCGCTCCACGACATCACAGGCACCTCCGGCATCGGCGGCATGGTCGCGCCGATCACCACGGTCATCAGCGCAGCCAGGCCGATCTTGGCCTGGTTGGGCACGCTGGAGTGGCCGAGCAGCGGCGCGGCGGCGATAAAAGCGGCAATTCGGGCGAAAGGCCATAAAAACATCGCCAGCCAGGTTTGCAGCTGGTCGAAAGTCACCTCGACCATGGCGGCGTCAACCGATCATCAGCGGGATATTGCGAAACAGGGTGTGGGTGAACTCGGTGATCAGCTGGATCAGGAATGGCCCGGCCAGCACCAGCACGGCGCAAACCCCGAGGATCTTGGGGATGAACGACAGGGTCATCTCGTTGATCTGGGTGGCGGCCTGGAACAGGCTCACCAGGAGGCCGATCAGCAGCGCGGCGAGCAGCAGGGGCGCGGCGAGGAACAGCGCGACGCGCATGCCCTGATAGGCGAGATCCATGACCATTTCGGGTGTCATCGGTGCGGCCTCAGCGGAGTCTGGGTCGATACAAAAGCGTGCTCAAACATAGAAACTCTCGGCCAGGGAGCCGATGATCAGTTGCCAGCCATCCACCAGCACGAACAGCATCAGCTTGAACGGCATCGAGATGGTGGCCGGCGGCACCATCATCATCCCCAGCGCCATCAACACGCTGGCCACCACCAGGTCGATGATGAGAAACGGGATGAAAATGGTGAAGCCGATCTGGAAGGCGGTCTTGAGTTCACTGGTTACGAAAGACGGCACCAGCACCCGCAGCGGCACCTCCTCCGGCCCCTGCAGGTCGCCGATATCGGCGAGGCGGGCGAACAGCGCCAGGTCGGTTTCGCGGGTCTGGGCGAGCATGAAGCCGCGCAACGGCTCACTGCCGGCGACCAGGAACTGCTCGAAGCCGATGTCGTCGCGGCTCAGCGGCTGCCAGGCGGTTTCGTAGATCTGGTTGAACACCGGCGCCATCACGAAAAAGGTCAGAAACAGCGCCATGCCCAGCAGGATCTGGTTGGGTGGCGCCGACTGGGTGCCCATGGCGGTGCGCAGCAGGCTGAGCACGATCACGATGCGGGTGAAGCTGGTCATCATCAGCAGGATGGCGGGCAGGAACGCCATGCCGCTGAGCAGCAGCAGGGTTTGCAGTTGGATCGACCACTGCTGGCCGCCATCGGCGGTGGGTTGGCTGATAAGGCCGGGAATGCTCTGCGCTTGCGCCGCGAGGGGCGCGCAGCACAGCAGCAGGGTGAACAGGCCGGCCAGCCAAGCGCGGCCCCGAAAACCGGCAGGGCACTTCACGAATCAGTCTCGCGGGCTGCGGGGTCGCGGCCGCGACCGTTGCGCCTGTCCAGGACCTGGATGAAGCGGCCGGCGAAACCGCTGCCGTCGGTACCGCCGCCGGCCCGGCGTTCGGGGGCGGCGGGGCTGGGTTCGGGGTGAGGCTCGGCACCGGGCGCCGGCAGCTGGTGCAGGTTGCTGATCTGGCCGCCGGCGACGCCGAGCACCAGCCAGGTGCCGGCCACCTCCACCACCACCACCCGCTCCTTTTGTCCGACCGCGACACTGCTGACCACCTGGAGCTGTTGCCCGGCCAGACCGCCGGGCCTGTTGACCCGCCTGAGCAGATAGCTGCACAGCAGGATCACGGCGATGACGAAGGCCAGCGCCGCGGCCGTCTTGCCGAGCATGGCGAGGCCCGCGAGGGCGTCGCTGCCGGTGGCGAGGGAGGCGGTGCCGGGTAGGGCGCGGTCGCTGACGGGGGCCGGGTTCATCGGTTGAGCTTCTGAACCCGCTCGGAAGGGGTGATGATTTCGGTGATGCGGATACCGTACTTGTCATCCACCACCACCACCTCGCCCTGGGCGATCAGGTAGCCGTTGATCAGGATGTCCATCGGGTCGCCGGCCAGGCCGTCGAGTTCCACCACCGAGCCCTGGGTCAGTTCGAGCAGCTGCTTGATGGTGATCCGGGTGCGGCCGAGCTCGACGTTGAGCTTGACCGGGATGTCCATGATCATTTCCAGCTCGCGGGCGGTGGCGCTGTCGCGGCCCCTGTCGAGAGGCTTGAAAACGGCGTCGCTGGCGGCTTTGGCCTCCGGCGGGTCGGCTTCGGGCTGGCCGTCGTCGAGGCGGGCCTGCTCGGCGGACTGCTGCTCCGCCAGGGCCTCGGCCCAGGGGTCGTCGTCGGCAGCGGCCTGCTGCTCGGCCATCGCCGCGCTCCAGTCGTCTTCGTTGGTGTCTTTAGGATCGGTCATCGTCTGATTCCTTCGCTGGTGCCATGGCGGCTTTGATGAGTTGCTCGGCAGCCATGGCCGGGGTCTGAACGTGTTCAATGATGTGGAGGATGCGCAGCGCCAGGTGTTCGTCCTGGCTGCCGTAGGAGCACGACATCACCGGCACGCCATCGACCCGCGCGGTGACGGTTTCGGGCAGTGCGATGGGCAGCACGTCCCCCACCTTGAGGGACAGCACCTGGCCGATCCGCGACGGCATGGTGACGAAATCCGCCACCAGTTCCACTTCGGTCTGCTTGATCTCGCTCGCCATCCGCCGGGTCCAGGTGCGGTCGCCCTTGTTGTGGTTGTCGGTCACCGGGCTGCTGAGCAGGTCGCGCAGCGGCTCGATCATCGAGTAGGGGATGCAGATGTGGAAATCGCTGGCGGTATTGCCGACTTCCATATGGAACGTGGTGTTGACCACGATCTCGTTGGGCGAGTTGGTGATGTTGGCGAACTTGGCCTGCATCTCCGACCGCAGGTAGCTGATCTGCAACGGGTAGATCGATTTCCACGAATCCTGGTAGGTATCCGTCGCCAGGGCCAGCAGGCGGCGGATGATGCGCTGTTCGGTATTGGTGAACTCGCGGCCCTCCGACTTGGTCAGGAAGCGGCCATCGCCGCCGAACAGGTTGTCCACCACCATGAACACCATCGCCGGGGGGAACACCACCAGCGCGGTGCCGCGCAGCGGCTTCATGTTGATCAGGTTGATATTGGTGGGCACCGGCAGGTTGCGGGAAAAGTTGCTGTAGCTCTGGTAGCGCACCGATTCCACGGTGATATCGGCGTTGCGGCGGATCAGGTTGAACAGACTGATCCGGAACAGCCGGGCGAAGCGTTCGTTGATGATATCGAGGGCGTGGAGCCGCTGGCGTATCACCCTATGCTGGGTTGCCGGATCGTAGGCGCGGATACGCTGCTCCGATCGCGAGGCGCTGTCCGCGCCGGGCTCCGTTTCACCGCTGACGCTGTTCAGCAGTGCGTCGATTTCATCCTGGAGCAGCAGGTCGTTCTGGGACATCGAGCGGATCCGGTCGGGTTATTGCAGGATAAAGTCGGTGAACAGCACGGCGCTGATGGCCAGCGGCGGCTGGGGTTCGGTAAAGGGCTGGTCGAACAGGGAGAGAATCTGTGCCGACAGGCGCTCCTTGCCTTCCGACGACAGCAGCGCCTCGGCGCTCTGGCCCGACAGGAGGATCAACAGCCGGTTCTGCACCTCGGGCATATGGCGATTGATGATATCGCGGGTCTGCAGGTCGCTGGTCTTGAGCGACAGGCTGAAATACAGCAGCTGCTGGCCGTAGCTGTCGCTGGCCAGATTGACGGTCATCGGCCCGATCTTGACGAAGATCAGGTCCGGCGCGACCGCCGGCGGAGACTTGGCGGTGTTCGGCGACACGTTTTCCTGACGGCCCTCGAGCAACAGGTAGAGAATGGCCCCGGCGAGAGCGATCAGGACCACCACCAGGAAGATGAGTAGCCATTTGATAGCGGATGATTTAGCCATAGAAGGTCATGCCTTGAATCGAAAGCGGGTTAAAAGGCCGAATGAGGGCAATTGCCGGGCAGTATGCCGGTTCCGCACCCCGGGCCATGTGCTGAACAGATCGCGGTAAGGCATCTATCTTTGCCTTTTGCCGTGGCGCGGGGTCACACATAGAGGTTGACCCGGCCATCGACGACACCGGTTGTCGCCACCGGCGCCGCAGCGGTCTCCTGCGGGTCCTCGCCGCCAGCGGGGCCGCTGTCGCGGCGGTTGTCGCCGGCGGTCTGCTGCTGGCCGTCGCGCTGTTCGCCCACTGTCGCCTCGCCGAGGGTGATGCCCTGCTCAGCCAGCGCTTCGCGCAGTTGCGGGATGGCCTGTTCGACAGCGTTGCGCACCAGGCTGCTGGCGGAGAACAACTGGACCTGGGCGTGGTGCTCCACCACCTTGAGCTCGACCAGCAGCGGGCCCAGCTCGGCCGGGTTCAACTGCAGCGACACCCGCTGTTCGCCGAACCTGGACAGGCCGGCCACCTGGCGGCCGAGATCCTGTTGCCATTGCGGGCTGGCGATCGGGGCGGCGAGGGCGAGGTTGGCGGCGCCGGCCGGGCTGGACGTCGACGGCGCCGGGCTGGAGGTGGCCGCCGATGGCTGTGGAGCGGGGCCGGCGGGCCTGGCGGCCATTGTCGGGTCAACGCCGTCGCCGGGCTGATTGCCGGCAGCGCCATCGAGGGCGGCGGCGGTTTCAGCGCTGCTGCGGATGGCGGTCGCGCTGTCGTTCTGGGGCACCGGCGGGGCGGTGGCAGCGCCATCCAGCGACGCGGTAGCCGCTGTTGGGGCACTGGCGGGGCTGGCCGCGCCGCCCTGGGGTAAACCACTCGCGGTTGGCGGGCTGGCGGCGATGGCGATCGCCGCGCCGGCTTCCGGCTCTGCGCTTGCCCCGGCGTCGCGCTCGGAGGCGTCGGCCAGCGGGTGGTCAGGTGCCGCGTCACTCTGCTGTTCGGCCGGGATTCCGGCAAGCCCGGCGAGCAGCGGCAGTTCCTCGCCAGCGGCGTCGTTGTCGCCGGCAGCGGGCGCGTCGTGGTCGGCAACCAGGGCCAGGGCCGGCCCGGCGCCCACGGCCAACTCCGCGTCCAGGGCCGGCTCGACGCCGGGGTCGCCGTCGGCGCTTGGCGGCGCGGTCGCATCCAGCGCGGCCGGGCCCGCCGCCAGGGTGAGCAGCGCGGGCATCCCGTGCAGCGGGGCGGCCGCCGGTTGGTCCGCGAATGCCTGCTGGACGCCGGGTGTTTCGCCACCCGGCTCCTGGGCGGCCGCTTGTGGCGAGACGGATGGTGATGCAGCGGCCTGCCGGAGGCCGGGTTGCAGCGCCGCGCGGTCATCGCGGGCCGCGGCCTGTTCCAGCAGCGCGGCAAAGCCGCCGCTGCCGCCCCGGGCGGCCGCCGGTGGCTGGCGATTGCCGCTGGCGGCGGTTCCGGTGGCGCTGGAAAGCAGAAAGTCGATGCTCATGGCTGTTCCTTTGTCATGGTTGCGCTGTTCAGGTCGGCTCCGCGGAGCCGACCTCCTGAGCCGCGAGGCCCAGGCGCTTGCGGGCGAAGGCGTTGGTGGTGAATTCGTCGGTGGTGCGCTGTTCGCGGCGCTGCTCCTCGCGCAAGCGCATGGCATCGCGCCGCGCGGCGAGGGTATCGTAGGACGACAGCCGCAGTTGCTCCTGCTGCCATTGCTGCTGGCGCTTGGCGATCCGGCAGCGCTGCTCCTCCATGGTGTTCCGGGCATTGTCGATGGCGGCGTCCAGCGAGCACAGAAACTGTTGATAATCCCGCAGGGTGGCGAGGTCGATGCCTTCGCCCATGGTCTGTTGCAGGCGCTGGCAGTATTCGTCCCGGTAGCGGTTGAGCAGGTCCATCTGGGTGGCCAGCTGCTGCTGGTCGCGGCGTTCACCGGCGAGCAGCTGGCCGGTGTTGTCGCGGGCTTCGCGGGCGAGGGTGATCAGGGTATCCAGGGGTTGCGCTGTCATTGCTTGCCTCCCAGTAGGGTGTCCAGCTCGAGACGGGTGCCGTCGATGTCGGCGCGGGTATCGATGTCCTGTTGCAGAAAACCTTCGAGTCGCGGATAGAGCTGCACAGCGCGGTCGAGCTGCGGGTCGTGCCCGGGGCTGTAGGCGCCGACGCTGATCAGGTCGCGGTTGCGGTGATAGCGGGAAAACAACTGCTTGAACTGTTGCGCGCTGCGGTACGCGGCGGGCGGCACGATGGCGGTCATGGCGCGGCTGATGGAGGCCTCGATGTCGATAGCCGGGTAGTGTCCGGCTTCCGCCAGGGTCCGCGACAGCACGATATGGCCGTCGAGAATGGCGCGCGCCGAGTCGGCGATCGGGTCCTGCTGGTCGTCGCCCTCCGCCAGCACGGTGTAGAAGGCGGTGATCGATCCGCTGCCGGGGTGGCTGTTGCCGGCCCGTTCCACCAGCGCCGGCAGCTTGGCGAACACCGAGGGCGGATAGCCCTTGGTGGCCGGGGGCTCGCCGATGGCCAGGGCGATCTCGCGCTGGGCCATGGCGTAGCGGGTCAGGGAGTCCATGATCAGCAGCACGTCGTGGCCGCTGTCGCGGAAGTCTTCCGCCAGCCGGGTGGCATAGGATGCCCCCTGGAGGCGCTGCAGGGGCGAGGTGTCGGCGGGGGCGGCGACCACCACCGAGCGCGCCAGGCCCTCGGGGCCGAGGATGTTGGCAATGAAATCCTGTACTTCGCGGCCGCGCTCGCCGATCAGGCCGACGACGATGACGTCGGCCTTGGTGAAGCGCGCCATCATCCCCAGCAGCATCGATTTGCCGACACCGGAGCCGGCGAACAGCCCCATGCGCTGGCCCCGGCCCACGCTCAGCAGGGCGTTGATGGCGCGGATGCCGACGTCGATCTGGGTGTCGATGGGCGCCCGCGACAGCGGGTTGATGGGCGGCGTGGCGAGCGGCGCGTGGGGGGCCTTGGACAGTGGCCCGCGGCCGTCCAGCGGGCGGCCGTTGCCGTCGACCACGCGGCCGAGCAGGCTGTCGCCGATGGGGAAGCGCCGGGCGCTGGTGTCGGCTTCGAGCGGGAACACCCGCGCGCCGGGCACCAGGCCGCTGACTTCTTCGAGCGGCATCAGGTACAGCCGGTCGCCGGCGAAGCCCACCACCTCGGCCTCGGCGAAATGGGCCTGCGCGCCGATCGGCGACAGTTCGATACGGCAGCCGCTGCCCAGGGGCACCTGGATGCCCACCGCTTCCAGCACCAGCCCGGTGGCGCGGACGATGCGGCCGCTGGCCCGATAGCCAGGCAGGGCGCCCACCCGCTCGCTGATCAGCTGCAGGGCCTGGCGCCAGTTGCCCAGATGGTCGGTAGCGGGATGATCGATACCGAGCTGGCCGGCGGGTTGCGGCGCGGCGTTCACTGGGCGCTGTCCTCGTCGGCGGGGTCGGCGTGGCGCCGCCGGATCTGCCCGCGAATGGCGCGCCAGCGGGACTCCCAGGTGGCGTCGAGTTCACCGCTGGGGCTGCTCACCCGACAGCCGCCGCGGGTGATCTGGTCGTCGGGCTGGAGGGTCCAGCCGGCGGCGGCGAATTCCCCGCCGAGGTGTTCGCGGACGATGTTCAGGTCCTCGGGGTGCAGCCACAGCCGCGGTTTGCCGCTCAGGCTGGGTTCGTTGTGGAGCAGTTCGCGAACGATGTCGAGGATGATTTCGGGAGCGGCGTCGAGGCGGTCGCGGGCGAGTTGGCGGCCGGTGGCCAGGGCCAGGTTCACCAGGCCGTCGATGATCTCGCCGTCGAGGTTGTCGAGCGCCTGGGCAAACCGGGCCGCCAGCGGCTGGAGCGGAGCCACGGTATCGCCGAGGCGGGTTTCCAGTTCGCCGGCGGCCTGCTGCCGGCCCGCCGCGAGCCCCTCGGCATGGCCAGCGCTGCGGCCCGCGTCGAAGCCCTCCTGATAGCCCGCTTCACGGCCTTCGGCAAAACCGGCCTTGCGGCCTTCGCGGTGGCCGGCCTGGCGCGCCTCGGCGCGCAGCGCCTGGAGTTCCAGGTCCCAGCGCTCCTTGGCGCGGCGCGGTGCGGCCTGGTCGTCGGCGACAGGCAACTGGCGGTGCAGTTTGTCCATCTGCCAGCGGCGCCAGTCGCCGCCGGCCAGCGAATCGGTGTGCCGCTCGTCAGACATAGCTGTCGTCCCCCGAGCCGAGCACGATGTCGCCGGTGTCCGCCAGGCGGCGCGCTATCTGCAGAATGGCTTTCTGCTCGTTCTCGACCAGCGACAGGCGGATCGGGCCGCGGGCGTCCATTTCCTCGAGCAGCAGTTGCGCGGCGCGCTGCGACATATTGTTGGTAAAGCGCTGCACCAGGGCTTCCGGCGCGCCCTTGAGGGCGACCGCCAGGGCGTTGCTGTCGATCTCCCTGAGCAGCATCTTGATGGCGTGGTCGTCGACTTCCACCAGGTTCTCGAACAGGAACATCTGGTCGATGATCCGCTGGGCCAGATCTTCGCTGTAGCTGCGCACGGTTTCGATCACCGTTTCCTCGACGCTGGAATTCATCAGGTTGAGGATCTCGGCGGCGGTCTTCACGCCGCCCATCTTGCTGCGTTTGAGGTTCTGGCCGTCGAGCATGTTGCCGAGCACCTCGGTCAGCTCCTGCAACGCCGCCGGCTGGACGCCGCTGAAGGTGGCGATGCGCAGCACCACGTCGTTGCGCAGCTTGTCGTCGAACAGCTCGAGGATATCCGCGGCCTGGCCGCGCTCGAGGTGGACGAGAATGGTGGCGATGATCTGGGGGTGTTCGTCGCGGATCATTTCCGACACCGCCGAGGCCTCGATCAGGTTGAGCGTGTCGATGCCCGAACTGGCGTTGGACATGCCGGCGATGTCCTCCATCAGGCTGCCGGCGCGCTCGTTGCCGAGCACCTTGGTGAGCACCGCGCGAATATAGTCGTGGGAGCCGATGCCGAGCAGCGAGAAGCGCTCGGATTCCTGGTAGAACTCGTTGAGCACCAGGTTGATTTCGCTGTGGGAAACATGGCCGATGGCGGCCATTTGCTGGCTCAGCTCCTGGATCTCGAGGGCGGTCAGGTGGCGCAGAACCTCCGCCGCGCTATCTTCCTCGAGGCACAGCAGCAGGATGGAAGCCTTGCGCAAGCCGCTGTTCGAGGCCGGGCCCTGATCAATCATTGTTGTTCATCCAGTTGCGTATCACGATGGCCATCAGCCGTGGGTCTTCCCGCGCCGCGTCGCGCACTTCCTTGATGGTCTGCTCGTAGTTCGAGGTGATGCGTCGGCGTTTGCGCTGGATGGCCGATTCCGTTGGGCCGTCGCCGGCGGGGTCGTCATCCCACTCCATCGCGCCGGCGGGGCCTGCCGCTGCGGCCGCCGCCGCGGCAGCGCCGGCCGCGAACGGCGGCTCCACCTGAGGCGCCACGGCATCGGGCTGGGCGAGATGGCGCCGCATCAGCGGCCGGATGATCAGCAGGTACAGGGCGAGGGCGAGCAGCGCGACCAGCAGGTAGCGGCCAAAAGCCGCGGCCAGGGCCAGCGCGTCGGGCGAAGTCCACCAGTTGGCCTGCTGGAGTTCCACAGGGCTGTAGTCGATGCTGAACGGGCTGTTGACCACTTCCAGTTCATCGCCGCGATCCGCGGAAAAGCCCATGGCCTGGCGCACCAGGCGGGTCACCTGCTCGAGCTCGGCATCGCTCAGCGGCGCACGCAGGGGCTCGCCCTCCTCGTCCTGGCTGTCGCGGTAGTTGACCACCACCGCCACCGACAGGCGGTCGATCTGGCCGCGCTGGTGCTGGATATGAGTGATGTTGCGATCGACCTCGTAATTGATCACGTTGTCGTTGCGGGCGCTGGCCTGGCGCTGGTCGGCCTGCTCGGCGCCGCCGGCGGTGCCGGTATCGGCGTCGGACGCCGGCGCCGGCTCCTGGTCCGGCGGGGTGTTGGTCAGGGCGCCGGGGATGCCCCGGGCCACCTCGTCGGCGCCGCTGTAGGACGAACTCTGCTGGAGGCTGCGCACCGCCGCCTCGTTGGGCGCCTGGTTGGGGCCATAGCGTTCGGAGGTCTCTTCGCGGCGGGCGAAGTCGATCTGCGCGGCCACCTGGATGCGCACATTGTGGGTGCCGAACAGGGGGAAAAGAATATTCTCGATGCGCTGCTGGTAGGTGCGCTCCACCTCCTGGGTGTAAGTGAGCTGGGCGCTGTCGAGGTCGTTGGGAGTGCCGCCGGTGCTGGACAGCAGGGTGCCGCTCTGGTTGACCACGGTGACGTTGTCGGCGGCGAGATCGGGGACGCTGCTCGCCACCAGGTGGGTGATCGCCGCGACCTGGCCTTCGCCGAGGGTGCGGCCGGGGTGCAGGCTGAGCACCACCGACGCCTTGGCCGGCTCGCGCTCGCGAACGAATACCGTGGGCTTGGCCAGGGCCAGGTGAACCCGCGCCTCGGACACCGGGCCCAGGGACTTGATCGAGCGGGCGAGTTCGCCTTCGAGGCCGCGCTGGAAGTGCACCTGTTCGTTGAACTGGCTGATGCCGAAGGCCTGGTTGTCCATCAGCTCGAGGCCCACGTTGCCACCCTGGGGCAGGCCCTGCTCGGCCAGTTGCAGGCGCAGTACGTGAACGCTCTCGCCGGGCACCATGATCAGCTGTCCGCCTTCGCCGAGTTGGTAGGGCACGTTGCGCTTGTCCAGTTCGGCGATGATGCGCCCGCCGTCGGCATCCGCCAGGTTGCTGAACAGCACCCGGTATTCGGGGCCACCGGCCCACATCAGCAGGGCGGCGATAAGGGCCACGGCGGCGGCGCCGGCGACCAGCAGTGGCACCAGGGTATTGCCCCGCAGCCGGCTCTTGAGCCAGTCGGGGTTGAGGCGCGCGGGCTGGGCGTCGCCCTTGGCTGACCCCGGGCGCGTATTGTCGGCGGCGGATGTCGCGCTGCTCATGGGCGCGCTGCCAGTGAACAGACCATCGATGCGCGGGCTATCAATGAGCTGACAACCACAGGGCGGCATGTGGTGGCGGGTTGCCGGTGGCGGGCGCTTGCCGCTGTCGTGGTGGCCGGGCCGGAAGCTATCATCGTGGGAAACATCAAAGGCTCAGTTCATTCAAACAGGGTTGTTCACACTGTTGCGTATAGTGTCGGCCGCGCCGTGGACGGGGAGGCCACCAGTAGAGCTGGACAATGCAGAACTGTCGGTGGAGCTGTCACGAACCGGCATTATGGGCAGCGCCGACAAGCAGGTAAGGGCAGAAAAGCCGGCTTTTTTGCCGCTAATTAGCCGTTTGACGGAGGGATGCCACTGGTAACCTGCCCAAACGTCAACAGACCCCAGGCTTTATTATTCGAGGAGGTGGGAATGGCAACGCCGGCGATCCAGTCCGTTGTGCAACATATGCAAGCCATGGCCGTGCAGGCCGCGGGGGAAGCCGCCAAGGGCCAGAACATTGCCACCACCGTGGGCAAGGGCGGTTTTGCCGCCGAGCTGCACGCCTCCATAGGCCGCATCAGCCAGCTCCAGACCCAGGCCCGCGCCCAGGCCCGCGCTTTCGAGGCCGGCGACGACAGCGTCGCCCTCAATGATGTGATGATCGATCTGCAGAAGGCGAGCGTCGCCTTCCAGATGGGTGTGCAGGTGCGCAATCGCCTGGTCAGCGCCTATCGGGATATCATGAATATGCAGGTGTGAGCCGCCTGCCACCTGTTCCGGGTCTCCGGCTCCACGCGGAGCCTAGACCCGGTATTCTCAAGCTTCCTGGCTGATCAGCCGGCCGACGATGTCGTCCAGCCGTTCGGCAATGCGCAGCACTTCTTCCGTCGGAATCTGGCGGATCACCTCACCGCTTTCGACATCGATGATGCGGGTGACCACCCGCGAGGCGTTGGTATCGAGGTCGAATTCGACACCATAGGGCCGCATCGCCCCATTGATGCGCTGGATCGGCTCCACCAGGTCGGCGGTGCCAACCGGGGACTGGCCGGGATCGGGAGCTTCCGGCAGATGGCGAAGAATCTTGTCCACTCTCTGGCGCTGGGCGACGTCGAGCGAGGCAGTGCCTTGCTGGCTGGCGGTCAGGGTGGTGAGCGGTGTTGTCATAGTGGGCGTCCTTGATCATCCGACTTTAATTCCTGTATCGGCAACCGCTCGGGAGACTTGAGTGCTGTTCGACGGAGCCACATCAGGCGCCAGGGAATAACGCAGACCACATTGTCGTTTCCCCAGGGTCTGTTTGACGCTGCACCGGGCAGGCAAGAGCAGCTATGCATCGCCGCGTGGTTAAAATCATCGGCGCGCCGCCGGTGGAAGTGCATATTTAGGGGCAACGACGAGCGGGCATAGGGTGTGCTGAGGAACGAAGCGCACCAGCGGGATGGATCGACATGCTGGGTGTTCCTTTCTTTGTTCGATAACCAAAGCTGGCGGCATTCCCGCGGGAGCTGAGGCGGGGCGGTTGCAAGCCTGCCCCTTGGCAACCTGGCTTAATAGCGCCATGATCTCCCCACCGCCAACGGATGGCGGCCATGCACCGACAAGGAGGTTGCCGATGTCCGATACCCTGCTCGACCCCAAGAACGATTTCGTCTTCAAACGCCTGTTCGCCGCCTCGCCCGAGCTGCTCGCCGACTGTAGTGGCTTAATGATTTAGGACACCTCCACAAGGCGGTATGCTACCGTCACTATGAGGTGTTTGATGATGAGACGATCGTTCAGTATAGATTTTCGGCGAGAGACGGCCAGCTTGGTTCTGGAT
>JBAZCN010000089.1:0-13341 GCA_041655035.1 Porticoccaceae bacterium
AGCACAACGGTTTGCCCGGCCTGCAGCTGCGCCTCCACGTAAAGCGTCTCGGCAAAGGTCCTGACCGGCGAGGTCGCGCCATAGGCGCTGCCCATCATCACCCGCATCGGCACATCCTCGACACTGACGGTGGGGATATCGGCCGCCGGGTAATGATAAAAAGCCGGCTCGATTTCCTCGTCGGATTCCGGCAGGGCCAGCCACAGCTGCAAGCCGTGGAGGCGATGGCTACCGGCGCTGATCTCGGGACGCTCCCGTTCGGAATGGACGATGCCGCGACCCGCCACCATCAGGTTGATATCGCCGGGGCGAATGGGCTGCGCGCTGCCCAGGGAATCACGGTGAAAGATTTCGCCCTCGAAAAGATATGTCACTGTGGCCAGATTGATGTGGGGATGCGGCTTGACGTTTATGCCCGTGCCTGCCGCGAAGTCCACCGGGCCCATATGATCAAAAAATATCCAGGGCCCGACCATTTTCCGCCCGGCAGTGGGCAGCACCCGGCGCACGGAAAGGCCGCCCAGGTCCCTGTCGCGAGGCCGGATGATCAGTTCGATGCCCCCGCAACCCGGGGAAAGGTCGCACTGTCGTTCAATTTTCTGGGTGTCGTTGCTCATTTCGGCCTCCGACTTTTCATGGGCTGTCAGCCATATCGAAGAGCAGGAACTCCGCCGTCGACATGGCGCTCAACGCGATGCTCCCGTTGTGCTGAATGACCACACCATCACCTGCCGACAGCGCCTCGCCATCCACCCGCGGGCCGCCGCGCACCAGCTGGAGCCAGATTTTGCGCTTCCCGGAAAGATGGCGGCTGAGCGCCTGGCCGGGGTCGAGGACGGTCGCGTAGAGATCGACATCCTGGTGGATGGTGATCGAGCCCTCCCAGCCATCGGCGGAACCGATCGGCCGCCATTGTCCGCGCTTGTCGGGCTCACTGAAGTGCTTTTTTTCATAGCTTGGCGCAAGATCGCGGCGGCCCGGCAGAATCCATCTCTGCAGGAAATGCGCGCTTTCCCGCGCCGATGCGTTGAATTCGCTGTGGACGATGCCGCTGCCTGCCGACATGCGCTGGACATCTCCCGGCCGGATCACCGAACCGGAACCGGTGCTGTCCCGATGCTCCGGGGCGCCGTCGAGTACGTAAGTGATGATTTCCATGTGCTGGTGCCGGTGGGCGTCAAAGCCCCGCCCGGGATGCACCCGGTCTTCGTTGATGACACGCAGCGGGCCGAAGCCCATATACCTGGGATCGTGATAATGTCCGAACGAAAAAGTATGCCGGCTGTCCAGCCAGCCGAAATCGGCGACACCCCGATCTTGTGCCCGACGAATCTCAAACATTGGCAACCTCCCCGGTCCTGGGCCTGCGATGAGTCTAGCAGGTTGCTGAAAATGTCGACGACTGCCACCGGCTGGCGGAGGTCAGCCGGGGTCGGTCACCGACTGGATCACCGGATCGTCGACATCCCAGCCGCCGCCGATGGTGGCGGCCAGCCGTATCGTCGCCGCCAGCCGGTCGGCGGTGACATTGACGCCGACCCGGCGCGCACTGAGGGTCAGGTTCTGCGCCGTGGCCACTTCGAGATAGGAGACGAGGCCGGCGCGATAGCGGTTGGTGGCCACCCGCTCGTTTTCTTCCGCCAGTTCGATCAGGGCATCCTGCTGGCGGGCTTTTTCGGCAAGGATTTGCAGCGTCGCCAGGGCGTCTTCGACTTCGCGCAGGCTGTCGAGGACGGTCTGGCGGTAAACCGCCACCTGCTCGTCGTACCGGGCGATGGCCATGTCCTTGGTCGCCCGGCGCTGCCCGCCATCGAACAGGGTCTGGGCAAGCACCGGCCCCACTGACCACACTCGCGGCGGAGCGTCGAACAGGTCGCTGAAACTGCCGCTTTCGACACCCCCCCAGACGTTCAGGGTCAGGTCCGGCAGCCAGGCCGCCTGGGCCACCCCGATGCGGGCGTTGGCGGCGGCCACCAGGCGCTCGGCGGCCACGACATCGGGCCGCCGGGCGATCAGCACCGACGGCAGGGTCGCCGGCAGCATCGGCACGGCGGGCAGCGGTTTTTGCTCAGCGAGATCGAATTGCGTCGGGGCGACCCCGAGCAGCGCGGCGATGGTGTTCTGTTCCAGCGCTCGCTGGTTTTCCAGGTCGTACAACTCGGTGCGCAGCGACTGGCTCTGGGTTTCGGCCTGGATCACATCGGAGCGCGAGACGATGCCCGCCTGGTATTGGTTGCGGGTCAGCGCGGCGGAGCGGTCGTAGGCCGCCATGGTTTCGGTGAGGATGTCCCGCTGCCGGTCCAGCGCCCGCAGGTTGATGTAGCTCTGGGCTACAGCGGCCTGGATGTTGAGCCGCGCCGCGGCGAGATCAGCGGCGCTGCCCTGCAGGCCGGCGCGGTCGGCTTCCACCTGGCGGCGCACCCGGCCCCACAGATCGGGCGCCCAGCCGATTTCCAGACGGGCGCTGTAGTTTTCGCCGGTAGCCCGGTCGCTGCCGCCGCTGCGGGTAGCGCCCAGGGTCGCGTCCAGCTGCGGACTGTAGCCGCCACGTGAGAAGCGCCACTGGGCCTCGGCGGCGCGGTAGCGGGCCTCCGCCTGGGCCAGGGTCTGATTGGCCAGCGCGGCGCGCTCCACCAAGTCGTTGAGCGTCGGGTCGTCGAACGCCAGCCACCAGGCGCCGCTGGCGACCCAGCTCTGCGCCGGCAGGGTGCGCCAGCCGTCCTGGTATTTGAAGGCGGCGGGCTCGATGGCCTCGGGGCGGACGTAGTCCGGCCCCACGGTGCAGGCGGACAACAGGCCCACGAACAGGATGGCGAGCGGTGGCGACACAACTTTCATGGCGAGGGATTCATCGTTTGGACAGCATTGTCGGGAGAGCGCAGCACACGCTGGCGGAGGCGCTCCAGGTACAGGTAGATCACCGGTGTCGTGTACAGGGTGAGTAACTGGCTCACCGCCAGGCCGCCGATGATGGTGATACCCAACGGCCGGCGCAGCTCGGCGCCCTCGCCAAAACCCAGCACCAGGGGCACGGCGCCGAGCAGGCCGGCAATATTGGTCATCAGGATCGGCCGCAGCCGCAGCAGCGCGGCCTGGCGTATGGCCTGCTGGGGAGTCAGACCCTCGCGGCGCTGGGCATCGAGGGCGAAGTCGATCATCAGGATGGCGTTTTTCATCACGATGCCGATCAGCAGGAACAGCCCCAGCAGGGCAATGAGGCTGAAGTTGATGCCGCTGAGCTTGAGTGCCAGCAAGGCGCCCACCCCGGCGGGCGGCAGCGTGGACAGGATGGTCAGCGGATGGAGGGTGCTTTCATAGAGTACGCCGAGCACCAGATAAACTGCCAGCAGCACCCACAGGATCAGCCACGGCTGGTTGAGATTCACATTGAAATCGGGGCGCCCCGATGCCGGCGCGGTGTGGACGCTGGTGGGCAGCATGATCTCGCCCACCAGTTGATCGATTGCCTGTTCCGCCTCGAACAGGGTGACGCCCGGAGCGAGCGCGTAGCCAATCCCCACCGAGGCGAACTGGCCGTCGTGGCGAACCCGGTCGTTGGCCATGCCGTAATCCCAGGTGGCGAAGGTCGACAGCGGCACCCGTTCGCCGTCGCCGGTGAGCACTTCCAACTGCCCCAGCACAGCCGGCTCCTCGGTATAGCGCGGGTCGAGCTCCATCACCACCCGATACTGGTTGAGTTCGTCGTAGAGCGTAGCCACCTGGCGCTGGGAGAAGGAGTTGTTCAGCACCGAGGCGATGGTCGCCATGTCGATGCCGCGGCGGCGGGCGGCCTCGCGGTCGATGTCGAGCACCACCTGGCGGGCCTCCTCGTCGCCCACGGACTGCACATCCACCAGTTCCGGCAGGGTCTGCATGGCCTCGGATACCCGTCGCGACCAGAGCCGGAGGTCCACCAGGGAATCGGAGCGCAGCACCACTTCGTACTCGCTGCGCTGGAATGGCGACGCCAGGTGGATATCCTGGTCCGGCATCAGGAACATCATCGCCCCGGGCACCTGCGGGGCCTGCGCCCGCAGCCGGTTGACCACCTCTTGCACGGATACGCCCCGTTCCGCCAGCGGCTTGAGGCTGATGGTGAGCTGGGCATTGGTGAGGCCGCGACCGCCGCCACTGGTGCCAGTGAGGTGCTCCACCGCCGGATCGGCGAGGATCAGCTGGCGGAACTCTTCGATCTTGGGCTGCATCACCTGGAAGGAAAAACCGTCATCGCCGCGCACGAAACCATTGATCTGCCCGGTGTCCTGCTGGGGCAGGGTCTCCTTGGGGATGGCCACGTAGAGGTAGCCGTTGCAGGCGACCACCAGCGCCAGCACCAGCAGGGTCAGCGCCCCGTGGCGCAGCGCCCAGTCGAGGGTATCGGCGTAGGCGCTGCGCAGGGAGGCGAACAGGGATTCGCTGTAGCGCGCCACCAAGCCCGGCGCAACCGCCGCCTTCCGTCGCAGCCACAGGGCGCAAAGACTCGGGGTCAGGGTCAGGGAGGCCACCAGGGAAATCAGCATGGCGGCGGCCAGGGTGATGGAGAACTCCCGGAACAACCGCTCCACAACACCGCCCATGAACAGGATGGAAACAAACACCACCACCAGCGCGACGTTCATCGCCAGCAGGGTGAAGCCCACCTCCCCCGCGCCCTTGACCGCGGCCTGGTACGGTGAGAGGCCGTTCTCGATATGGCGCTCGACGTTTTCGAGCACCACGATGGCGTCGTCCACCACCAACCCGGCGGCGACGATCAGCGCCATCAGCGACAGGTTGTTGAGGGAAAAGCCGTAGAAATACATCACCACGAAACTGCCCACCAGCGATACCGGAATCGCCACCGAGGGAATCAATGCAGTGCGGGCGCTGCCGAGGAACAGCCACACCACTATCACCACCAGCAAGGTGGCGACCAACAGGGTGAACTGCGCCTCGTTGAGAGTGGCGCGAATACCCGGGGAGCGGTCCATGACCACGGTCAGCTCGCTGTCGGCGGGCATCAGCGCCCGCAACTGGGGCAGCTGTTCACGAATGGCGTCGATGGTCTCGACGATATTGGCGCCGCTCTGGCGGCTGATCATCAGGGTCACTGCCGGCCGGTCGTTGTGGAAGCCACTGGTGTAGCGGTTCTCCACCGAATCGGATACCGTCGCCACGTCGCCGAGCCGCACTACCGCGCCATCGCTATGGCGGATCACCAGGTCGCGGTACTCGGCGGCGGTGCGCAGTGGGTCGCTGGTGCTCACCCGCCAGCGGTGCAGGTCGTCCTCGACGACGCCCAGCGGGCGCAGGGCGTTGGCCTGGTTGATGGCGCCGCGCACCTCGTCGAGGGCGATGCCGTTGTGCAGCAGCGCGCCGGGATCGAGCTGCACCCGCACCGCCGGCAGGGAGGCGCCGCCGACGTTCACTTCCCCCACACCGACGATCTGTGCCAGCTTCTGGGCGAGGATGGTGGAAGCGGCGTCATACAGGTCGCTGGACGCGAGATTGGGCGAACTCAGCGCCAGCGCCATGATCGGCGCCTGGGAGGGGTTGACCTTGCGGTACTGGGGATTGCCCGGCATCCCGGCCGGCAATTCGCCGCGCACGGCGTTGATGGCGGCCTGGACTTCCCGCGCCGCCTCGTCGAGGTTGCGTCCCAGCTCGAACTGCAACATCACCTCGGTGGAGCCCTGGTTGCTGCCGGAGGTGATGGCGACGACCCCGGAGATGCTGCCCAGCGAGCGCTCCAGCGGCGTCGCCACCGTGGTCGCCATGCTCTCGGGGCTGGCGCCGGGCAGGCTGGCGGTCACCACGATCACCGGGAAGTCCACCTGGGGCAGCGGCGCCACCGGCAGCAGCCGCCAGGCCAGCAGGCCCGACATCACCAGCGCCGCCGCCAGCAGGCAGGCGGCGACGGGGCGATCGATGAACAGCTGGGCGGGGTTCACCGGGCCCCCGCGACCACGGGCGCCGCGGCCTGCCGGCGCCGGGTGAGGCGATCAAAGAACAGGTAGACCACAGGGGTGGTGAACAGCGTCAGCACCTGGCTGACCAGCAGGCCGCCGACCATCACCAGCCCCAGCGGCTGACGCAACTCGGCACCGGACCCGCTGGCCAGCATCAGGGGCAGCGCGCCGAACAGGGCCGCCAGGGTGGTCATCAGGATCGGCCGGAAGCGCAACATGGCGGCGCGATGAATGGCCTGGCGCGGCGCCATGCCGAGGTTGCGCTGGGCGTCGAGGGCGAAGTCGACCATCATGATGCCGTTCTTCTTGACCAGCCCGATCAGCAGCACCACCCCGACCACCGCGATCATGTCCAGCGCCCGCCCGGTGAGCAGCAGCGCCAACAGCGCGCCGACCGTGGCCGACGGCAGGGTGGAGAGGATGGTGATGGGGTGGATGGTGCTCTCGTAGAGCACGCCGAGCACGATGTACATGGTGACGATGGCGGCGAGTATCAGCCACAGGGTATTGGCCAGCGACGCGCGGAACGCCTCCGCGGCGCCCTGGAAGCGGCTCTCGATCTGCGCCGGCATGTCCAGCTCGCGCTGTGCCGCCTCGATCGCCGCCACCGCCTCGCCCAGCGAGGCGCCGGCGCCCAGGTTGAAGGAAACCGTGGTGGCGGGAAACTGCCCCTGGTGATTGATCAGCAGCACCGCCGGCCTCTGCCGGATCTCCGCGACGCTGGACAGTGGCGCCTGCCCTCCAGATCCGGTGGGGACATAAATGTTGCGCAAGCCCGCGGGCCCGGACATCAGCGCCGGGTCCACCTCGAGCACCACCCGATACTGGTTGGCCTGGGTGAACAGGGTGGCGATCTGGCGCTGGCCAAAGGCATTCTGCAGAGTGTCGGCAATGGCCGAGACGCTGATCCCGAGGCGCGCCGCGGCATCCCTGTCGATATCCACATAGGCCTCCATCCCCCGCTGCTGCATATCGGTGGCCACGTCAGCCAACTCGGGGCGCCGGTTGAGGGCGTCGACGAGGCGCGGCGCCCACTCCGCGAGGCTGGCGCTGTCGAGACTGGTGAGCGTGAACTGGTACTGGGTGCGGCTGACCCGGTCCTCGATACTCAGTTCCTGGACCGGCTGGAACCAGGCGCTGATGCCCTCGACCTCCGCGGCGCGCTGGCGCAGCCGCTCGATCACCGTGAATACCGATTCGCCGCGCTCGCTGTGGGCCGGCAGGTTGATGAACATGCGGCCGCTGTTGAGGGTGACATTGGTGCCGTCGACGCCGATAAAGGAGGACAGACTGATCACCCCCGGGTCTTCCAGCAGAGCCCCCGCCAATTCCTGCTGGCGCTCGGCCATGGCGGCGAACGAGGTGGTCTGCCCGGCTTCGGTCACTACCTGGATGACACCGCTGTCCTGCACCGGGAAGAAGTCCTTCTGCACGGCGAAATACAGCAGTACGGTGAGGGCAATGGTGGCGAGCATCACCATCAATGCCGCCGGCTGGCGGTCGAGCACCCAGTCCAGCGCCGCGCCATAGCGCTGGATGACGCGGTTCATCAGGCCCGGGGCTTCGTCGTCGTGGGCCAGCGGCTGGCGCAGCATGCGGGCGCACATCATCGGCGTGAGAGTCAGTGACACCACCAGGGAAATGGCGATGGCCACCGCCAGGGTGACGGCGAATTCATGGAACAGCCGGCCCACCACGTCGCCCATGAACAACAGAGGGATCAGTACCGCAATCAGCGACAGGGTCAGCGAGATCAGGGTGAAACCGATTTCCGCCGCCCCCTTGAGGGCCGCTTCCATGGGGGAAGCCCCCTGCTCCCGGTGGCGGGCGACGTTTTCGAGCATGACGATGGCGTCGTCGACCACAAAGCCAGTGGCAATGGTCAGCGCCATCAGGCTGAGATTGTTGATGGAAAAACCCATCAGGTACATGAACCCAAAGGTGCCGACCAGCGACAGCGGCACGGCGATGCTGGGAATGATGGTGGCGGGGATGCTGCGCAGGAACATGAACGTCACCAATACTACCAGGCCGATGGCGAACAGCAGTTCCTTCTGCACATCGCGCACCGAGGCGCGGATGCTGTGGGTGCGATCGGTGAGCACGGTGACGTCCACCGCCTCCGGCAGGGTGGCCGTCAACTGCGGCAACAGCGCCCGCACCCGGTCGGCGACCTCGATGACATTGGCGCCGGGTTGGCGCTGGACGTTGAGCAGCACCGCCGGCTGGGTGTCGGCCCAGGCGGCGAGGAAACGGTCTTCGGCACCGTCGATGATGGTCGCCACGTCGCCGAGGCGCAGCGGCGCGTTGTCCTGCCAGGCAATGATCAGCCGGCGGTAATCCTCGACCGAGCGGATCTGGTCGTTGGCATCGAGCATGGTGCTGCGGTAGGGACCGTCGAAACTGCCCTTGGGCTGGTTGACATTGGTGGCGGCAACCGCCTCGCGCACCTGCTCGAGACTGAGGCCATAGGACGCCACCGCCGCCGGGTTGACCTGGATCCGCAGTGCCGGGCGCTGGCCGCCGGCGAGGCTGACCATGCCCACTCCGGACAGCTGCGCGAGCTTCTGCGCCATGCGGGTGTCCACCAGGTCGTGGACCTCGGGCAGCGGCAGCATTTGCGAGGTGATCGCCAGGGTGAGAATGGGCGCATCCGCCGGGTTGACCTTGCGGTAGATCGGCGGCGTCGGCAGGTCGTTGGGCAGCAGGCTGTCGGCGGTATTCATCGCCGCCTGCACTTCCTGCTCGGCGACCCCGAGATCCACTTCAAGGCCGAACTGGAGAGTAATTACCGAAGCGCCACCGGAGCTGGTGGACGACATCTGCTTGAGCCCCGGGATCTGCCCCAGGTGCCGCTCCAGAGGCGCGGTGATGGTGCGTGCGGTGACCTCCGGCCCGGCGCCGGGCTGGAAGGTAAAGACCTGGATGATGGGGTAATCCACCTGGGGCAGCGCCGCTACCGGCAGCAACCGCCAGGCGAGAATACCGGTGACCAGGAACGCCAGCATCAACAGCGAAGTCGCCACCGGGCGGAGAATAAAGGGCCGCGACAGGTTCATTCGCACCTGCCCGGCATCAGCGGCGCCATCAGGCCGGGCCTCCGTCGGAGAGAATGACGTCCTTGCCGTCACGCAGCCGGTCGAGCCCCTCCAGAACCACCAACTCGCCTTCGGCCAGCCCATCGGTGACCGCCACCCGATTGTCCGCCACCGGCCCGAGGATGATCGGCCGGGTGAATGCCCTACCCTCCTCCACCACGTAGACGTAGGTGCCGCGGGACCCGTATTGCACGGCGTCGGCGGGAATGGTGATGACCGACGCCAGGGTGTCCAGGCGCAGGCGGACATTGACGAACTGATTGGGGAACAGGGCGTCATCGCCGTTTTTGAACCGGGCCTTGGCCCGCAGGGTGCCGGTGGACGTATCGATCTGGTTATCGAGGGTGAGCAGTTCACCGGTGGCCAGGACATTCCGTTCGGTGCGATCGAGCGCCTCGACCCGCAGCGGCTCGCCCTGCGAGGATGCCCGCCGCAGCGCCCGGCGCAATGCCGGCACATCCACCTCGGGCACGGTGAAATGCACGGCGATGGGGCGCATCTGGGTGATGGTCACCAGCCCTTCGCTGTCGTTGGCGGCCACCAGGTTGCCGGGGTCCACCCGGCGCAGGCCCAGCTTGCCGGCGATCGGCGCCTCGATGCGGGTCCACGACAGCTCCAGGCGGGCATCCTCCATCTGGGCATTGTTGCTCTTGAGGGCGCCGCTCAGTTCCGCCACCAGCGCCCGCTGGCTGCTCAGCTGCTGGCGGGCGATGGAATCCTGCTGGTAGAGATCCTCGTAAAGCGAAAGGTCCGCCCTGGCGTTTTCGAGCTGCGCCTGGTTCTGCAAGACCTGGCCCTCCATCTGCTCGAGCCGCGCCCGATAGGGCGCCGGATCGATCTCCGCCAGCAGCGTCCCCTGCTCGACCTCGGCGCCCTCGGTGAACAGCACCCGGGTCAGCACCCCCTCGACCCGGCTGCGCACCGTTACCGTGTTGAGCGGGATGACCGTGCCGATCGACTTGATCTCGACATCCAGGCTGCCGCGATCGGCGATCACGGTGCGCACCGCTGCCGGCTGATCCCAGCCGCCCCGGCGAAACGGTTCCGGAGACGGTGGCGCCCTGCCGATCAGGTACCAGATGCCGGCCAGTGCGGCGAGCAGCAACAGGGCACCGGCAATACGCTTGCGGTGGGTGGAAAACAGTGGAGAGTCAGTCATGGAAATACAAATCCAGAATAGTGGAACCGATCACGCTGCCGGCGCGAGTATAACGCCGCTGTTAGCGGGCAAAGAGGCAATGTGGCTCATGGAAACATCAAAATGGGTCGGAGGGATGACACACCCCCTCACCGTCTTTTCGGCGCATAGCTTCCGGAGCGTGAAACCATAACCACGACCACCGCCGTTGGACAGGCTTTTTACAGATTCTTACCTTATGCCGCGCCGGCGGCGCCGAACAGCGTAGCGCACAGAAATGATAACAGTTATCGGTTGAAAAAATATACGCCTCTATCACCGCGACAGGGCAATCACACCATGCCTTGTTCAGGGCCTCCCCCCTTCGTTTCCGCTGTCCGCGTGCCAGACGCCGACAGTGTGCGGGCATTCCGACCGTAAAAAAAGCCCTGGGCTTCCCCAGGGCCTTCATCGCCACAGGCGCCGATCAAAAGTGGAAATCGGCGCTCAGCAGATAAGAACGGGAAGCGCCGAGGAAGACCCGCGACCCGCTCCAGTTGGAGGAATTCGCGTACAACTCGTCGGTCACATTGTCGACATTCAGCCGCAGGCTCAAATTGTCGCTCACCTTGTAGGAGGCCATCAGGTTGGCAATGGTATAGCCCGGCAGTTCTCCGAAGGTGCCATTGGGAATGATCCTGCTGGCATCATCGGGGCGCCCCGCCCAGGAATCGCCGACATGCTGGATACCGCCACCGATGGTCAGGCCGAAGGGGAAATCATAGGTGGTCCAGAGAGTGGCGCTCTCCTTGGGAGTGAACGCCAGTTCATCGCCACTGGTACGAAGATTGTCCCCGTAATCGGCGGGATTGGCGCGGCGTCGAACCTCGTCGAGGTAGGCGCTGTGCTTGCGCTCGCTGTCGAGGATCACAAAGCCGCCAAACACGCTCCAGGCATCGGTGATACGGCCCGAGACACTGAATTCATACCCTTCGACGATCTGCTTGCCATAGCCCTTCAGGGAAGCGGAAGTTTCTCCCTCATCCAGTCCGGTAATGGCGACCTTTTTCTTTTCCGTGTTGAAATAGGCCAAGGCGACCGCGAGTCGGTCTTCGTAGAAATTCCATTTGGTGCCCAGCTCGAAATTGAGCGATTCCTGGACCTTGGCGCTCTCGACGAAACCCGGGAAGGCATTGTCGCCAGTGCGGGAAATATCGGGATTGGAGAGGAATGAGCCCGGCGGCAACGTGGCCAGGCCAACCGCAGCGTAGATGCTGCCATTCTGCGCCGGTTTGAAAACCAGGCCGACTTTACCGCTGACGGTAGACTCTCTTTCGACGTAACCATCGAGTGCGCCAGTGGGCGCGCCCGAAATGCTCTCACTGTCAATGGTAACCTTGTAACGCTCGGCGCGCAGGCCGCCAGTGAGTTCCCAGTATTCATTGAATTCCAGGGTATCGTAAACATAGACCGCCTGGGTCTGGACCTCGACATCATTGGCCTCGATCGCGTTCAGAGGAAAGCCTGATGCCCGCTTATGATCCGGATTGAAAATGCTCGTCGGCGGGGGGTTGTCGGTACCGTAGCGCAGCGCCTCGGATTGCTCATTGGACAATTCAAACCCCGCCACCAGAGTGTGCTTCACTGAGCCGGTCTGGAAATTTGCCCGCAGATTGGTGACATTGGTGAGGCTGATGGTTTCGCGATCATAGATCTGGGTCTGGGCAGCGACAAGCTGGGTCGCGGGGGTATATCCGGTTGGCACCGTATACCGGGCTTCCCGCTCCGTTCTCGCCCACCGGGTCTGGTTGCTGATGGTCATGTTGCGGGTCAGGTCGTGTTCGATGCGACCGGTCAGGGCGTCCGAGCGGTTGTCGTCATAATCCGAGGAAAGCCCGAAGAAATTATCCTGGCCGGCGGAATGGGCAACCCGGTCATAGCGCATCATGTCCTTGATCATCGCCGCGGGCACCCCCCAGTCAGGGCGCCCGTCGTCCTCGACGTGCTGGTAGGCCAGGATCAGCCGGGTCGGGGAATCGAGGCCAAAGGCCACCGAAGGCGCGAAACCCCAGGCCGACTTGTCGGCCTTGTCGCGACCGACGACGCCACTCTCCTCGACCATCATGTTGAGCCGCACCGCGGTGCCACTGTTGAGGACGCGGTTGATGTCCGCGGTGGCACGCTGGCGGGGATCGGAGTCATAGCTGTCGAAACCGTAGGACAGGGTCGCCGACGTGGTATTTTCCAGCAGCGGAGTTTTGGTCACCATATTGATGTAGCCGCCACCACTGCCACGGCCATTGTCGGCGGCCGGCCCCTTGGCCACCTCCACCTGCTCGACGTTGAAGACATCTCGTGTGTAACTGCCGGAATCCCGTGCGCCATCGATGAAGATGCTGCCGCTGGTATCGAAACCGCGCAGGCTGAAATTGTTGTTGCTGGTGGAAAAACCGTTTTCACCGGCGTTGAAGCTGATCCCCGGGGTATTACTCAGAACGTCGGTCAGGGTCTGCGCACCCTGTTGGGTAAAGACTTCGAGGGGAATGATCTGGAGGGTCTGCGGAGTATCCACCAAGGGCGCGGTGAATTTTTCGGAGGACGAAGTCTGGCGGTTGTATTCTCCCTTGACCTCCACTACTTCGAGCTTGACGTTCTTGTCCCTTCCGCCAGCGGGATCGCCTGCACCTTGAGCATGAGCCCCCTGAACCCAGGCAATGGCCCCATAGGCGGCGAGCATGGCCGCCACCATGGGCTTGAGATGGGTTCTGGGCGGCATCGGCGCCAGATTGTGGTCGTCTTTCGTCATGGTCATCTTCTCCGGAACGTGGTTGTGAGAGTCAACAGCTGTCCCTGCCGGTATCGTGTAGTTATCGACAGCCGTTACGCAGATGATAATCGTTACCATACTCCATAGCAATTAACAATTGGGTCGATAGAGTAATTACATTTGTAATGTGGATCATGGCGTCGTCGCTTCGAAACGGTTACTGTTTGGCTATCCCGGATACGGAGACCTTCACCCGATGCTGCACACCATTCCCGACCTGCTGGCACCCGAACAGGTCCGGCTCTGCCGCCAGGCGCTGGATCAGGCGCAGTGGACCGATGGCCGCGCCACGGCGGGGCATGTCGCCCGCCAGGCCAAGCACAACCTGCAACTGGCGCCGGACGACCCGGC
>JBAZCN010000090.1:0-13248 GCA_041655035.1 Porticoccaceae bacterium
ATATCGGCCGACTCGATGGCCACGTCCGTACCGGCGCCGATGGCAATCCCGAGATCGGATTCCACCAGGGCCGGGGCATCGTTGACACCGTCACCCACCATCGCCACCCGCAGACCGCGTTGCCTGAGCTCGCGTATCCGGACGGCCTTTTGATCCGGCAGTACCTCGGCAAAGTAGTCATCGAGTCCCAACTCCTTCGCCACGGAGCGGGCCACGGCCTCGGCATCGCCCGTCAGCATCATGCACTGGATACCCATGGCCTTGAGTCGTTCGATCGCCTCGCGGGATTCCTCGCGCACGATGTCCGCCAGGGCGACTGCGCCAATCGGGTGGTTCTCTTCCAGGATGAACACGACGGTCTTTCCCTCCTGCATGAGGCGGTCCAGGGCATCGTTTTGCACCTGAATGTTTTCCCTGCGCAGATAACCGGGACTGACCACGCGCACCAGGCGGCCATCGACGCGCGCCTGTACCCCGCTGCCGGGCAGATTTTCAAAGTCGGAGGCGGGCTGCAGCGCAATCCCACGATCCTGCGCCGAGCGCACGATCCCGGCGGCGATCGGATGCGAGGACTGGCTTTCCAGTGCGGCGGCAAGGCCCAGCATCTCATCCTCGCCACGCTCACCCAGCACCACCACGTCGCTCACACCAAAGCGACCTTCGGTGAGGGTGCCGGTCTTGTCGAAGACGATGGCCTGCAGCATGTGCGCCCGCTCGAAGGCACTGCGGTCACGAATGAGCAAACCGCCTCTTGCGGCCAGACTGGTACTGACCGCCACCACCAGCGGGACCGCCAGGCCCAGGGCATGCGGGCAGGTGATGACCATGACCGTGACCATCCGTTCGAGCGCAAAATCGAAGGCCCGACCCAGCACCAGCCATACAGCCAGTGTCAATCCGCCGGCGGACAGGGCGATATAGGTCAGCCATTGGGCGGCCCGGTCGGCCAGGTCCTGGGTGCGGGAACGCGATGCCTGGGCCTGGCGTACCATCTCGACGACCTGGGAAAGATAGGACTCGTCGCCCGTTTTGCTGATTTCGATCGTAATGGCGCCATCGCCGTTGATGGCCCCGCCGATGGCTGCGTCGCCTTCACCTTTTTCAACCGGCCTGGATTCGCCTGTCAGCATGGATTCATCGAGGCTGGTCCTGCCGCTGACGATCCTGCCGTCGGTCGGTACCTTTTCACCGGGTTTGACCAGTACCCGGTCACCGGGCCGGATCTCGGCCACCGGTACGTCTTCACTGCTGCCATCCTCTGTCAGGCGGTGAGCCACCGTCGGCATGAGTTTGACCATGGCCTCCAGCGCGCCCGATGCGCCCATGACCGATTTCATTTCGATCCAGTGACCCAGCAGCATCACATCGATCAGGGTGGCCAGTTCCCAGAATAAGATCTTGCCCGCCAGGCCGAGCACCACGGCCGCCGAGTAAAAATAGGCGACCGAGATCGCCAGGGCGATCAAGGTCATCATCCCGGGCTGGCGTCGTCCGAGTTCCGTAAACAAGCCACTGATAAAGGGCCAGCCCCCATAGAAGTACACCCCCGATGAGAGGAGCAGCAGGACATAGGTGTCGCCACCGAATGCCAGGGACTGCCTGAGGCCGAAGAAAGACTGGATCATCGGCGACAGGGCCAGGATGGGCAGCGTAATAACCAGCGAGAACCAGAACCGCCTGCGATAGTCCGCGATCATGGCTGCATGATCATGATGACTGTGAGGGTCCGCCTGCTGTCCGGAGTCGCTGGACTCACTGGAATTGCCGGCAGGACGGCGGTGCCCCTTCATCATGTCGTGCTGAGGTCGCGCTTCCTGCCTGCTGTCAGGGGAGTGACTCATGGTGGGCTACTCAAACCATACTGTTCAAAAAAATCCCGTAATTCCCGTTCCGTGGGTTGGCCGTGGAACGCAACCTGTTTGACTTTCATAGCAGACGAAACCGAATGAGCCGGTAGTGTCGGTCTCGGGCGTCGTTACCCAGCCGGTGCGCCTCTTCGTCCGGACCTGTGGCTGATAGCATAACGGCCAGTTCCTGTCCCCAGCATGACGTCGACATTACAATTTCTACAGTTCCATAACGGTTAGTTCGATGTAAGCGTTTTATTTTCGGCCGAGACAAGGGAAAAGGGACCAAGGCCAGCCTCCTAGCGGCACTCGCCGCCGACCCGGATGAGACGCCCTCGCGCCGGTTCGTCAGGGCCGATGCGAATTCCGTGACCTACGCAAGCCGGGTCAACCAAAAAATAAAAAATGATTTCAGCCACAAAAGCACACGGGAGGCACTGCAGTGAAACTAAATCTGGCTGCTTTCAGCGCGCGCTGCGGTATCCCGCTCCAGGCAAGCATAGGTCAAAACGGTAGGCGCACGCCTATCCAGCCCGAGCCGAGCTGTAATGACGCTACACGAGCCCGGGTAATTTGTGGCAGCGGGATTTTTGCCTGTGGGCAGTGCGGATTGGTTCTGTATCGATGGTGTATGATTGCCGGACAGGGAGTGATCCCGAAGTGATTGCGGAATGATCCCGGTGCGCTGACGCTAAAGGAAAGATGTGAAATCCCATCCACAGCGCAGGGTGTGGTTTTACTCAGAGATCAGTAAACAAGGCGACACCTTCCCCGACGTTCCCGCCCCCTGTGCAGGGGGCGGGACAGGGTGGGGGTAGAGTTGAAAAGCTTTTGTACGCAGGGGTGGAGTATGGCTGTCGGTTGGGCCCGTGATGGGGCCGTGCAGGATCAGATTGACGCGACTGTCGAGGACGGTGTGAAACAGGCACGGGGGCGTTTGCCGGACGGTGCAAGCCTGAGTCACTGTGAGGCATGCGAGGCGGCTATTCCAGAGGCGCGTCGCAAGGCGGTCCCCGGCGTTCGTTTCTGCGTCAGCTGCCAGTTGGAACGGGAAGAAGGGCAGACGACGTTTGCCGGTTTCAATCGCAGCGCCAGCAAGGACAGCCAGTTGCGTTGAGCGGTGCTGCTAGGCCCGCGGCCATGCACCTGGATGGCGGGTCATCCGACCGTGGCGGTGAAACGGGCCGGTCTGGGGGCGTCCATGACGACCGTACACCGGCGGTTGCCGATGATGAAGCGGCCATGCGCCTGTTCCCAGTCCGCCTCGCACACGCGCGTGTCGATGCGGACCACGAGCCGCTGGAGGGCGAGCCCCAGCGCGTCGCGGCGGCGATAATCCAGGCCCAGCCGCCGCCAGCGGGCCTCCACCATGGCCTGTGCGGAACGCCCGATCGCCATGAAATGATCCACCAGCAGCGCACGCAGCGCCTCGTCGCCAAGGCGCACGCGCAGGACATCGATGAGGGACTTGCCGTCGTCGTCGGCAGCGACCGGGATGCTGGCCACGAGCTCGTCGGGCAGGAAGGACCGCAGGCTTTCACCGTTACAATGGCCGTGCATGAGGTCTTCGTCGATGATCTGCCTGAAATCCGGACGCGGGTCCGTGCCGGTACGCGAGGCGAGCTGCAGCAGCGCCATCGCCTCGTTGCGATGGCCGCCGATGCCGAAGCCGCAGAGATGATGATCCAAGATGTCATGCACGAGGACGGACGTGGGTATGCGGATGCCGTGCGCGGCGGTTGCGGCGATGACGCTCGGCTCGCAGTTGGAGACGTCCAGCTTCCAACCGCGCGCACCGTATCCGTCCAGCCACTCACGCCGGTAGCTTGCGGGGACGGCTATACCGGGCTCGGTCATCGTTTGCGCGCCTGAGTCGGGCGGGGTGCCCCGATCTCCGCCGGATCGGGGCATCGCGAGAAGTCAGATGAACAGGTTGACATCGGCCTTCTGCGCGCTGGGCAGGAAGCTCGCGGCGCCCACCCAGTCCGCGATCTCGGGAATGAACTCGTCCTTGTCCATGCCGAACAGATCGACCGTCATCTGGCAGGCGACGAGCTTCACATCCGCCTCCACACACAGGGAACGCAGTTCCTCGATATCCGCCACACCCTTACTGCGCATGGTCTTCTTCATCAGACCGGTCGCGGCGGCCTGGAAGCCGGGTGTCGACATCAGCAGGGTGGGGATATGGATCTCCTGGTGTTGGAGCCATTCCGGGCCGAACGGAAGTTTCATCGGCATGGCCGGGTTGCCCATCGGCGTGACCTGCAGATCCAGTTTCTTCTTGAGCAGGGACAGGCCGTAGAAGGTGAAGAAGACGGACACCTCCCAGCCCAGTGCGGCGGCCGTGGACGCCAGGATGAAGGGCGGGTAGGCCATGTCCAGTGTGCCCTTGGTGGCGATGAGGGTCATGCTGGGCACGTGGCTCGCGTCGCGCTCGGCCATCTTCTGCTCGAAGCGCTGATCGAACCAGGCATCGAGGTCGGTGGTGCCGGTGCCCGTGGGTGACAAGCTAGCGATGGTGTTCATGGGATATCCCTCCTTGTAACGGGTTTCAGCCTTTGCGGATCACGAAACTGTGGTGGTCGCCCAGCTGCTTGGAATCAACCAGCGTGTTGCCGGTCTGCCGGCAGAATGAATCGATGTCCTTGGCGGTGGCCGGGTCGGTGGCGAGCACTGTGAGCCTGTCGCCGCTGGCCAGTTCGTTCAACGCCTTACGGGTGCGCAGGATGGGCAGCGGGCAGTTCAGGTTGCGGGCGTCCAGGGTATGATTCATAAGGCATGCCTCCTATCTTTTTGAGTAGACCGGTCGGTCAAGGTTCCGGCCAAAAAAACGCTCAGCCCGCGGGCAGATCGATACGGATCTGTGCAAACGCCGGACCCAGGCGCCGGATCACCTCCGGGTCGTTGGCCGTCTTGGCCAGCAACAGGATGCCTTCGAGATAGGCGAGCATGGCCGCGGCGGTGGCCGGGATATCCACGCCGTCGATCTCGCCTGCCGTCTGGGCCTCGTTCAGGGCCTGCTCGAAGCGCGCCTGGATCCCGGCGAATACGGATACGAGCTTGTGGCGGATCACCTCGTCACGGGTGGCGAGTTCCAAGGCCAGGTTGCCGAACGGGCAGCCCAGCAGGTGTCCGTTCGAGGCGGCGGTGTCGCGCTGGAATTCATACAGCGTGGCGATGAAGCGCTCCAGGCGGTGCAGGGGCGGGAGATCGCGCGCGAACGCGGGGATCAATACCTGATCCTCCAGACCCGTCCGCAGTGCGTCGATCACCGCCAGGCTCAGGTCCTGTTTACTGGGAAAGAAGTGGTAGAAACTGCCTTTCTTCACCGCGGCCCGTGCGCAGATCTCGGCCACGCCCACGTCGGCATAGCTGCGGCGATAGATCAGGTCGCGGGCGCTGCTGACGATTCGTTGGCGGGTGTCTTGTTCCTGGGTCATGCTGCGACTATAGTAGACCAGTCGGTCAAACACAAGCAGCTGTCGTGCGGATGAGGATAGGCGCGAGGCGCCCAGGATCGTCGCCCTGAGCACCTGGTTCTCCGGACAGCGGCTGCGGGCTCGCACCGGTCGGGACCGTCGGGCAGCAATTCCCCGGCTGAGGCCATACTGACTGCCGGCGTCCGTGAACACTCGACAGGAGGTCCTCCATGCAGGACGTACAGCTACAGGGTGCGGGGCTCGGCCTGAGACGGGAGATCCTGCCCGCTCTCAGGGCCGGGATACCGGATGCCATCGATTTTCTCGAACTCGCCCCGGAGAACTGGATGGACCTGGGCGGTGTGTGGCGCAGGGATCTGCGCGAACTCGCCGCCCAGCGCCCGCTGGTGGCCCACGGTCTGTCCCTGTCACTGGGTGGACCGGCACCGTTGGATGAAGCCTTTCTCGGGCGCGTGAAACAGTTTCTGGACACACACGGCGTCGCACTCTACACCGAGCACCTGTCCTGGTGCAGCGATGATGGCCATCTGTATGACCTGCTGCCGATCCCGTTCACCGAGGAGGCCGTGCAGCATGTGGCGGCGCGCATCCGCCGCACGCAGGAGATTCTGGAGCGGCGCATCGCCATCGAGAATGCCTCCTATTATGTCGCGGCACCCATGGCGGAGATGAGCGAAAATGAATTCGTCCGCCGGGTGTTGGAAGAGGCCGACTGCGACCTGCAGCTGGACGTGAACAACGCCTACGTCAACAGCGTCAATTTCGGCTTCGATCCCTGGGACTTCATCGACAGCCTGCCGGCCGATCGGATCGTCTATATGCATGTCGCCGGGCACCACCGTGAGGCGCAGGATCTCCTCGTCGACACCCACGGTGCGGCGGTCATCGATCCGGTCTGGCGGCTGCTGCAACAGACCTACGAACGCTTCGGCACCCGACCGACGCTGCTGGAGCGGGACTTCGACCTTCCGCCATTGGCGGAGCTGCTCGAGGAGGTGTGCCACATCCGGGCGCTGCAGTGCCTGCATCGGGAGGTGCGCCGTGAGCGGGTCGCCTGATACCTTGCGGTTGCGTGACTATCAACTCGCGTTCGCCGCGCGTATCCGCGACCCACGCGGCCAGCCGCGTCCGCAGGGGATCCCGGCGCGGCGCATGCGGGTCTATGAGACCTTGTTGTTCAATAATCTGAATGGTTTTCTGCTGGCCTGTTTCCCCGTTGCGAGGCGACTGCTGGGCGTACGCGCCTGGCGGAAGCTGGTGCGGCAGTTCTTCGTGGAGCAGCGCTGTGCGTCACCGCTGTTCCGGGATATCCCCGGCGCCTTTCTCGACTGGATGCAGGAGGTGGCGCCACAGACGTTCCCGGACCGCCCCTGGTTGTACGAGCTGATGCATTACGAGTGGCTGGAACTGGCGGTGATGACCGATGCCGCGGAGGTCGAGGCGGTAACCGACGACGGGCAGGAGGATCTGCTCGCGGGGGTTCCCCTGCTGAATGCGACTGCGCGGCTGGCCTGCTATCGCTATCCGGTGCATCGGATCGGGCCGCGTTTCAAGGCGACCGGGACGGAGGGGGCGGACGGGGCCAGCCACTGCTATCTGCTGTATCGCGACGACCGGGACGTGGTGCGTTTCAGGATGCTCAACCCCGTGTCCGCGCGGCTGCTGGCCCTGATCGACGCGGAGGGGCTCAGTGGCCGGGACGCCTTGTACAAGGTCGCCGCTGAGCTGGGTCACGCCCAGTCCGAAACGGTCGTCGAGACCGGGGCGATGCTGTTGGCGGACCTGCGCCGCGCCGGCGCGTTGACCGGTGTGCGCAGCAGGCATGCCTAGTCGTCAACCGGTATCCGCGCGGACCCGGGCGCCTCGGCCGGCGCACCCTTGAAAACACGCTTGATCATCACATAGAACAGCGGGATGAAGAAGATGCCGAGCAGCGTGCCGGCGATGGTGCCACCGAGCACGCCGGTGCCGACGGCGTTCTGGCTGCCGGAACCCGCGCCGCTGGCAATGGCCAGCGGCAGCACGCCGAGGCCGAAGGCCAGCGAGGTCATGAGAATCGGGCGCAGACGCATGCGCACCGCCTCCAGGGTCGCCGCGATCAATTCCTTGCCTTCCTGCTCCATCTGCGCCTTGGCGAACTCCACGATCAGGATGGCGTTCTTCGACGAAAGACCGATGGTGGCAAGCAGGCTGACCTGGAAATACACGTCGTTCGACAGCCCGCGGCCAGTGGCGAACAGCACTGCGCCGATCACCCCCAGTGGCACCACCAGCATCACCGCGAACGGTACCGACCAGCTTTCGTACAAGGCGGCGAGACTCAGGAACACCACCAGCAGCGACAGCGCATACAGCGCTGGTGCCTGGGAGCCGGAGCGGCGCTCCTCGAAGGAGGTACCGGTCCATTCATAGCCGAAGCCGGGCGGCAGCTTCGCCATGATCTCCTCGACCGCCGCCATCGCATCGCCCGAGGACAGACCGGGCGCGGCTTGGCCGAGCAACTCGATCGAGGGCTGTCCGTTGAAGCGCTCCAGACGCGGCGAACCGTAGGTCCAATGTGCGGTGGTGAAGGCCGACAGCGGCACCATCTCGCCCCGGTCGTTGCGCACGTACCATTTGTCCAGATCCCCGGGCGTCATGCGGGCGCGGGCATCGGCTTGCAGATAGACCTTCTTGATACGGCCGCGGTCGATGAAGTCGTTGACATACATGCCACCCCAGGCAGTCGTCAGGGTGTCGTTGGTATCCTCCGGCACCACGCCGAGGGCACCGGCCTTGGCATAATCGATATCCAACTGGTATTCGGCGACATCGTCCTGACCGTTGGGACGCACGCCGACCAGACGCGGGTCCCGGGCGGCCAGCCCGAGGAACTGGTTACGCGCGGCGATCAATGCCTCGTGGCCGAGCCCGCCGCGGTCCTGCAGCTGCACATTGAAACCGCTGGATGTACCCAGTTCGATCACCGCCGGCGGCACGAAGGCGAACGCCATGGCCTCGCGGATCTGCTGGAACGCGCCCATCGCGCGCTGGGCGACGGCGTGGATCTCCTGCGCCGGGTCCGGACGCTCGCTCCAGTCCTTCATGCTGACGAAGCCCAGGCCCATGTTCTGACCCTGGCCACCGAAACTGAAACCGGCGATGGTAAAGATCGAGCGCACGTTATCCTTCTCGTTTTCGAGATATTGATGTTCGAGCTTCTTCAGCACCTCGATGGTGCGCTCCTGGGTGGCGCCGGCTGGCAGCACCACCTGGGTGAACATCAGTCCCTGGTCTTCTTCCGGCAGGAAGGCGGTGGGCATGCGCATAAACAACAGCACCAGCACGCCGACGATGACGACGTAGATCGCCAGGAAGCGCAGGCTGCGCTGCAGGATCTTGCCGACGGCGGATTCATAGCGCCGCTGGTTGCGGTCGAACATGCCGTTGAACCAGCGGAAGAAGCCGCTGAACCAGCTGCCTTCGCTGTGGCTATGACCCTTCGCGACCGGTTTCAGCATAGTCGCGCACAACGCGGGGGTGAAGATGATCGCCACCAGCACCGAGAGCGCCATCGCCGAGACGATGGTGATGGAGAACTGCCGGTAGATCACTCCGGTGGAGCCGCCGAAGAAGGCCATGGGCACGAATACCGCCGCCAGCACCAGGCCGATACCGATCAGGGCGCCGGTAATCTGGGTCATGGATTTCTTGGTTGCCGCCTTGGGTGACAGAGCCTCCTCGATCATGATGCGTTCGACGTTCTCGACCACGACGATGGCGTCGTCGACCAGCAGTCCGATGGCGAGCACCAGGCCGAACATGGTCAGCGTGTTGATGGAGAAGCCGGCCGCCGCCATCACGCCAAAGGTGCCGAGCAGCACCACCGGCACAGCGATGGTGGGGATGATCGTGGCGCGGAGGTTCTGCAGGAACAGATACATCACCAGGAATACCAGGATCACCGCCTCGATCAGCGTCTGCACCACGCCCAGGATGGAGAGCCTGACGAAGGGTGTGGTGTCGTAGGGCACCACGGCCTGCACGCCGGGGGGGAAATAGGGCCGCATCTCATCGATCTTGGCACGCACCACATCCGCGGTATCGAGCGCATTGGCGCCGGCGGCGAGTTTGATACCGATACCCGAGGCAGGCTGGCCGTTGAAACGACCGACGATGCCGTAGTTCTCAGAACCGATCTCGATGCGGGCAACGTCCTTCAGTCGCACCTCGCCGCCCTGCCTGGAGCTGCGCAGCAGGATCTGCTCGAACTGTTCGACGGTCTCCAGACGGTTCTGCACGGTGAGGGACGCGGTGAAACCCTGTCCCGGCACGGCGGGCGTGCCGCCAAGCTGGCCGGCCGATACCTGGGCGTTCTGAACGAGGAGGGCATCCCGCACGTCGATCGGTGTGAGCTTGTAGTTATCGAGCTTGGCCGGATCGACCCAGATGCGCATGGCGTATTGCGAGCCGAACACCTGCACCTCGCCGACACCAGTGAGACGCGACAACGGCTCCTCCACCGTCGCGACCAGGAAATCGGCGAGATCGGTGCGGCTGAGGCTGCCGTCCTCGGAGACGAAGCCGATCACCATGAGAAAGTTGCGTGCCGACTTCGCCACCTGCACGCCCTGCTGCTGGACGGCGATCGGCAGCAGGGGCAGGGCGAGTTGCAGCTTGTTCTGCGTCTGCACCTGGGCAATGTCGGGATCGGTGCCGGCGTCGAAGGTCAGCGTCACCGTGGCGCGGCCGAAGGAGTCCGACGACGAACTCATGTACAGCAGGCCGTCGAGGCCGGTCATCTTCTGCTCGATGATCTGGGTGACGGAATCCTGCACGGTCTTGGCCGAGGCGCCGGGGTAGTTGGCATTGATGGCGATGGTGGGTGGTGCGATGGGTGGGTATTGCGCGACCGGCAGCGTCAGGATCGACAGCCCGCCGGCGAGCATGATGACAACGGCGATGACCCAGGCGAAGATGGGCCGGTCGATGAAGAAGTGGGCCATGTTTGCTTACCTGAAGACGATTGTCGGCCACGGAAGAACACGGAAGACACTGCAACGAGGAGCGTCTTTTAAGGCCTTGGGCTCGACCATGTCACTGTGTGGGTTCTGTGGCAACTGCAGCCCCTTGGGGCTCCTCACCTGGCCGCAGCCGGTGGTGCACCGGCCGCCTGCGTCCGCACCTGGACGCCGGGACGCACGCGCTGCAGCCCCTCGACGATGACACGCTCACCGGCTGTAAGGCCACCCGTCACCACCCATTGATCACCGAGCGACTGCGTTGTCTGCACGGTACGTGCCTCGACCTTGTCCTCGGGACCGACCACCATTACCACGGCGAGACCCTTCGGATCGTGCGTCACTGCCGCATGTGGCACCAGGATGGCGTCGCGCTGCACACCCTGCGCCAGCCGTGCCCGCACATACATGCCGGGCAGCAGCTGCCCCTCCGGGTTGGGGAAGACCGCACGCAGGGTCACGCTGCCCGTGGTCTGGTCCACCGAGACCTCGGAAAACGCCAGCCTGCCGGCGTGACTGTAGGTACTGCCGTCTTCAAGAATCAAGGTGACGGGCACGGTGGCGTCCGCGGTGCGCTGCAATCGGCCGGCCGCCAGATCGCTCTGCAACCGCAGCCGCTCGGTACTCGACTGCGTGAGGTCGATATAGATGGGATCCAATTGCCGCACGGTCGCGAGGGCATCGGCCTGGTTCGCCATCACCAGGGCGCCCGGCGTCACGACCGAACGGCCGATACGCCCGGCGATGGGTGATTTCACGGCAGTGTAGTCGAGATCGATCTTCGCCTTGGTGAGTTGCGCTTGTGTGGCGGCGACCTCGGCCTGCGCCTGACGCAATGCGGCGATCGCGTCGTCATTGGCCTGCCGGCTGATGGCATGGGTCTTCACCAACTCGGCATAGCGCTCGGCCAAGAGCTGTGCGGCGTAGAGACTGGCCTCGGCACGGGCCAGCTCGGCCTTGGCGCTGGCGTAGGCGGCGCGGTAGGGCGCGGCGTCGATGCGGTAGAGTACCTGCTCCGTCCGTACCGCACTGCCTTCCTCGAACGCCCGCTCGAGCACGATGCCGGTCACCTGTGGCCGGACCTCGGCGATCAGGAAGGCCGTGGTGCGGCCGGGCAGCTCGGTTTCGCGTGTGACGCGCTCGGTCTGGACGGTGAGTACGGTGACGACCGGCGCGGTCTGTGCACCGGGGCCGCCCGGCTGCTCACGGCCACAGGCGGCCAAGAGCACGATGCCCGCCAGCACGACCCGTGGCGTGAAACGGAGGACGTGGTTTACCTGCATGAGTAACCTCTGGAATTCAGCAACGTCAACGTGCCGGGGACCACCCTTCGGACACGCCGGGCACAGCCGGGCGGCCATTCTAGAATGAACGTTCATTCTATGCTAGCCTTTCGTTCCCGTTTGATTTTTCCCGGGCGGGGTTGTCCACCGCTGGAGCATCGCTATGCCGGTCAGTCCCGTTCCCCCGCGTGACAGCCCCCGGGCCGAGGCGCGCCGCGAGCAGATCTGTGTGGCGGCCGCGGACTGCTTCCGTCGTCACGGCTTCCACGGCACCAGCGTCGCCCGGATCTCCAAGGCCGCCGGTATGAGCCCGGGGCACATCTATCACTATTTCGAAAACAAGGAGGCGATCATCGCGGAGATCGTCGCCCGGGACCTGGCGCGGGTTCTGACCCTGATCGCCGAGTTGCGTTCCGCGCACGACGTGCAGGATGCCATGATCGCGCGGGTCGCCGAGGGGGTCGCGGATCATGTCGATGCGGATGCAGCGGCGCTACGCCTGGAGATCGCCGCCGAGGCGGCCCGCAATCCCCGCATCGCCGCGATCGTGCGCGCCGCCGAGGCCCGTAGTCGGGCGGACCTGGCGGATACCCTCCGCAGCTTGCGCCGGGCCGCCGGCCACGCAGACGACGACCGCCACATCGTGACCATGGTGGACGTCATCGCGGCGATGTTTGAAGGGCTGCAGATCCGCATCGTGCGCAATCCCGGCCTCGACCGGGCACGGCTGACGCGGCACTACCAGCACCTGCTCGGTGCCCTGCTGACGCAGGCAGCGGACGCGGACAGCATCTCGGATTGATCTACTCGGCAGTGCAGCTGGTGCTGTGGCCGTATTCATGCTGCGATGGACGCACCATCGCCAGCCGGTCAGAACCGATCGCTGATCGCCACACCGGCGCCGACGCGCTGGGTACGCGCGTCGTAATCGATCAGGCTGTCGCCGTAGCCGTAGAAATACTGCAGGTAGCCTTTCAGCTTGCCATACAGCGGGAAGCTGTAATCGAGCCCGACGGCGCCGCGGCTGTCGGAGGTCAGGTTGTTGCGCTCCATGAGCGTGACCACATGACCGTTGTTGTGATAGATGAGGCGCAGTTCTCCATACCCCATGTATTTATAGATGTCCGGGTTGTCGTCATCGTCATCCGTGGGAAAGATATACCATGGCTTGATGCCGAACGCCCAGTGGTCGCGCTCGAATACGGCGCTGGCATGGAGGCGGTCCCAGCTGCGTGACAGCGGATCCTGACGGCCATTGGACTGATGGATATAGCCCGCCGCCAGCAGCGTGCTCTTCCAGCCCAGGACTTCCCAGCTTACTTTGTGCGTCAGGAAGAATTCCGGCTCGTGATTCGTTTCGCGGAACGGCGAGGAGATGTCATCGGCGTAGACCTGCCAGTAGGATAGGTTGGTATAGGCAAAATAGAAGTTGCTGCGGCCATCGAACAGCTGGTAGGCCAGGGGGAACTTGAAGCTGATCTGGAACTTGGCCTCCTGATTGCGCAGGCGCTCCGACTCGTTGCTGAAGGTGAACGGCGCGCGGTTCACATGGCTGGTGTAGCTGATGGGCAGGAGATAGTTGGGCTTGTGCGGGGTGATGACCCAGGGGTTCTCGGTCAGCGCGATCTCGGCCGCCAGGCGTTGCTGCAACGCGGTCGGGGCGGCCCCGGTATCC
>JBAZCN010000091.1:0-13243 GCA_041655035.1 Porticoccaceae bacterium
ACCTTGTCGACCACGATGGGCCCTGGCTTGGCCATCGACCAGTCTTCTCTGGAAGCCTGAGTCGGTCAATAGACTTTGGGGTCCCGGCCCACTCAGGGCCGGGACCGTCAAAGACCGTAGGTGGCGGGCACCACGCCTTAATTATGCGGCCGGACCGGGTCCGTCCGAATAGCCTACGCAGACGGTGAAACCCGATTCAGTATTCGCGCTGAGTTTGATCACCGAAACGTCCCCCTGAGTCAATCGGGGGAATAGCAAACGGTTGGCAGCAATGCCAATGTAACCTGGAGAAAACTCGTGGCAATAGGACTCGAAGACAAAAAAGCGATTGTCGCTGAAGTCCAGCAAGCTGCTCAGGGTGCTCTGTCTGCTGTGGTTGCCGATGCCCGTGGCGTGTCGGTAGGCAAGATGACCGCCCTGCGCAAGGAAGCTCGCGCCAACGGTGTGTGGATGAAGGTTGTCCGCAACACCCTGGCTCGTCGCGCTGTCGAAGGTACGCCCTACGAATGCATAAAAGAAGCATTCGCCGGCCCGACTCTGATCGCCTTTTCCAGTGAACACCCCGGTGCGGCTGCCCGCATCTTCAAGGAGTTCGCGAAAAGCAATGAGCAGTTCGAGCTGAAGATGGCCGCCTTTGAAGGTGAAGTGGTTGATTTCACTCTGTTGGCGAGCCTGCCGACGTTTGATGAGGCAATCGCCAAGCTGATGAGCGTGATGAAAGAAGCGGCCGCTGGCAAGCTGGTGCGCACGATCGCCGCCGTCCGCGATCAGAAAGAGCAACAGGCAGCGTAAGCGCCGCCTTAACTGGTTAATGAGCCGCGTTTGTTGAACGCTAAGTGCTCCATCAATGGGAATTGACACATGTCACTCACTAAAGAAGATATCATCAATGCCATCGCCGAAATGTCCGTCAAGGATGTTGTCGAACTGATCTCCGCCATGGAAGAAAAGTTCGGTGTAACCGCCGCTGTTGCCGCTGTTGCGGTTGCCGGTGGCGATGCCGGTGCTGGCGCCGCCGAGGAGAAGACCGAGTTCGATATCGTTCTCACTGCTGCTGGCGAGAAAAAGGTCAACGTCATCAAGGTTGTCCGCACCATCACCGGACTTGGTCTCAAAGAGGCGAAGGATCTGGTGGACGGCGCGCCATCCACTCTGAAGGAAGCTGTTTCCAAGGAGGAAGCAGAATCGGCCAAGAAAGATCTGGAAGAAGCAGGCGCAGCTGTCGAGCTGAAGTAAGCTCGCAGTGCAAAGCGTTCTGTCACCTGACTGAAATCAGGTGCTGGCTGGCGGGCAATCCCGCCGGCCTTTTCCTGTTTGCCGCAAGGCAGACAGGCAACCTCCGCCAGGAGGTGCAGCCAAGGCTGCAATCCCACGCCCCCAAAAGTGAAAGTGCTGGTGACTACTGATGGCTTACTCCTACACCGAGAAAAAACGCATCCGCAAGGACTTTGGCAAGCTGCAGCAGGTGATGGAACTTCCACCGCTGTTGGCCATACAGCTGGATTCCTACCGTAAATTCACCCAGTTAGGTGTGCCTGCCAGTGAGCGCCTTGAGGCAGGCTTGCACGCCGCTTTCAAATCTGTTTTCCCGATCGTCAGCTTTTCCGGCAATGCCGCCCTGGAGTATGTCGATTACACCCTGGGGAAACCGCTGTTCGACGAAGAAGACTGTAAACTGCGCAGCGTCACCTTTGCTGTCCCTCTGCGGGTGCGGGTGCGCCTGGTGATTTACGATAAGGAGTCTTCCAACAAAGCCATCAAGGACATCAAGGAGCAGGAAGTCTACATGGGGGAAATTCCCCTGATGACGGACCACGGCACCTTCATTATCAACGGTACCGAGCGGGTGATCGTCTCCCAGCTGCACCGGTCACCCGGGGTCTTTTTCGACCACGACAAGGGCAAGACCCATTCCTCGGGCAAGCTGCTCTATTCAGCGCGGATCATTCCCTACCGCGGCTCCTGGCTCGACTTTGAGTTCGACCCCAAGGACCAGCTGTTCGTGCGCATCGATCGCCGCCGCAAGCTGCCGGCCACCATCCTGCTGCGCGCCCTTGGCTACAATGCCGAGGAGATCCTCGGTATGTTCTTCGATGTCAGCACCTTCGAAGTCAAATCCGACGGCACCTTCACCCTCGAACTCGAGCCCGGCCGCCTGCGTGGCGAAATCGCCAGCTTCGATATCAAGGGCAAAGGTGGCAAGGTAATCGTCGAGGAAGGCCGTCGCATTACCGCGCGCCATATCCGCCAGCTCGAAAACGATGCCATCACCAAGCTGGACGTGCCGGCTGAATATCTTCATGGCCGGGTGCTCGCCAAGGATATCGTCGACCCCAGCAGCGGCGAGTTGCTGTTCGAGTGCAACACCGAAATCACCGCTGACAGCCTCGGCAAGCTGGCCGGCGCCGGCATCAAGAGAATCGACGTGATCTATACCAATGATCTGGACTGCGGTCCGTTCATGTCCGACACGTTGCGCAACGATCCGACCCGTACCCAGCTCGAGGCCCTGGTGGAAATCTACCGGATGATGCGGCCCGGCGAGCCGCCGACCAAGGAGTCTGCGGAGAACCTGTTTAACAATCTGTTCTTCTCTCTCGAGCGCTACGATCTGTCGGCGGTTGGCCGGATGAAGTTCAATCGCCGCCTCGGGCGAGACGAAGTGGAAGGCTCGGGAACCCTGGGCAGGGAAGATATCGTCGACACCATGCGGTGCCTGATCGACATTCGCAACGGCAAGGGCGTGGTGGATGATATCGACCATCTCGGCAACCGCCGGGTGCGCTCCGTGGGTGAAATGGCCGAAAATCAGTTCCGCATCGGCCTCGTCAGGGTTGAGCGCGCGGTCAAGGAGCGGCTGTCGGTGGTCGAGAGCGAGGGGCTGATGCCCCAGGACCTGGTCAACGCCAAGCCTGTGGCGGCGGCGATGAAGGAGTTCTTCGGCTCCAGCCAGCTGTCCCAGTTCATGGACCAGAACAATCCGCTGTCGGAAGTCACCCACAAGCGCCGTGTTTCCGCCCTGGGCCCCGGCGGTCTGACCCGCGAGCGCGCCGGCTTCGAAGTGCGCGATGTGCACCCCACCCACTATGGCCGGGTGTGCCCGATCGAGACCCCTGAAGGTCCCAATATCGGCCTGATCAACTCTCTGGCGACCTATGCCCGCACCAACGACTACGGTTTTATCGAAGCGCCGTATCGGAAGGTCAACAACAGCGAAGTGACCAATGAGATCGAGTACCTGTCGGCCATCGAGGAAGGCAAATACGTCATTGCCCAGGCGTCGGCCAGCGTTAACGAAAAAGGTGAGCTGAGCGAAGAGCTGGTTACTGTCCGGCACATGGGCGAGTTCACCGTCAAGCCACCGCAAGAGGTGGATTACATGGACGTTTCTCCCCGCCAAGTGGTGTCCATCGCCGCCTCGCTGATCCCATTCCTCGAGCATGACGATGCCAACCGCGCGCTGATGGGCTCGAACATGCAACGCCAGGCAGTACCCACCCTGCGCTCCGAAAAACCGCTGGTGGGCACCGGTATCGAGCGGGTTGTCGCCCGCGACTCCGGGGTTTGTGTGGTGGCCCGGCGCGGCGGGGTTATCGAGAATGTCGATGCCGGGCGGATCGTGGTTCGGGTCAACGACGATGAGATCGAGGCTGGCGATGCCGGTGTCGACATCTACAACCTCATCAAGTACACCCGTTCCAACCAGAACACCTGTATCAACCAGCGGCCGATCGTCACCGCCGGCGATGTGATCGCCAAAGGTGACATCCTTGCTGATGGCCCGTCGGTCGACCTCGGTGAGCTGGCGCTTGGCCAGAACATGCGCATCGCGTTCATGCCTTGGAACGGCTACAACTTCGAAGACTCTATTCTGATCTCCGAGCGGGTGGTGCAGGAGGACCGGTTCACCACCATCCATATCCAGGAACTGACCTGCACCGCGCGGGACACCAAGCTGGGACCTGAGGAGATCACTGCCGATATCCCCAATGTGGGCGAGGCGGCGCTGTCCAGGCTCGACGAGTCGGGCATCGTCTACGTAGGTGCCGAAGTGGCCGCCGGCGATATCCTGGTCGGTAAGGTCACCCCCAAGGGCGAGACCCAGCTGACACCTGAAGAAAAACTGCTGCGCGCCATCTTTGGCGAAAAAGCATCCGACGTGAAGGATACGTCTCTGAGGGTTCCGAGCAGCACCAAGGGAACCGTCATCGGGGTCCAGGTGTTCACCCGCGAAGGGCTCGAGAAGGACGCCCGTTCCAAGCAGATCGAGAAAGCCGCCCTGGAGGAGTACCGCAAGGATCTCAAGGATGAATTCCGGATCATGGAAAACGCCACCTTCGAACGCCTTCGCGACGCGCTGGTCGGCAAGAAAGTGGTCAAGGCGCAAGGGCTCAAAAAGGGCGATGTGCTCACCGCCGAGATGGTCGCCGATTACGATCAGGACAAGTGGTTCAAGGTGCGCATGGAAGACGACGCCCTGAACGATCAGCTGACCCGTGCCGAAGAGCTGCTCAAGGAGCGCCGCAAGCAACAGGACGAGCGTTTCGAAGACAAGAAGCGTAAGCTGCAGAGCGGCGATGACCTGGCGCCGGGTGTCCTCAAGACCGTGAAGGTCTACCTGGCGGTCAAGCGCCGGGTTCAGCCGGGCGACAAGATGGCCGGCCGCCATGGTAACAAAGGCGTGATCTCGGCGATCAAGCCGGTTGAAGACATGCCCTACGATAGCAACGGTGTCCCCGTCGATATCGTTCTCAACCCGCTGGGTGTACCGTCGCGGATGAACGTCGGCCAGATTCTCGAAACCCACCTCGGCCTGGCGGCCAAGGGCTTGGGTGAAAAGATCAACGCGATGCTCGAAGAGCAGCGCAAGGTCGCGGAGCTGCGCGGTTTCATCGAAGAGATCTACAGCACGGGCGAAAGCGACAAGGCCGAGGACATTGCCAGTCTCACGGATACCGAGGTGATGGATCTGGCGAAAAACCTGTCAGCAGGTGTCCCCATGGCGACGCCGGTCTTCGACGGCGCCATGGAAGAGGAAATCAAGCAGCTCCTCAGGCTTGCGGATATGCCCGAAAGTGGCCAGATGACCCTCTTCGACGGCCGTACCGGTGAAGCATTCGACCGTCCGGTGACAGTGGGCTATATGTATATGCTCAAATTGAACCACCTGGTCGATGACAAGATGCACGCCCGCTCTACAGGCTCCTACAGCCTGGTCACCCAGCAGCCGCTGGGCGGCAAGGCGCAATTCGGTGGCCAGCGCTTCGGAGAGATGGAAGTGTGGGCACTGGAAGCCTACGGTGCCGCCTACACTCTGCAGGAAATGCTCACGGTCAAATCGGATGACGTCAATGGCCGTACCAAGATGTATAAAAACATCGTCGATGGCGATCACCGGATGGAGCCGGGTATGCCCGAATCCTTCAATGTATTGGTGAAGGAAATCCGCTCTCTGGGTATCAATATCGAACTGGAATACGAGTAATCACTACGATTTAGACCTCCGCCGACGGTTTCGTCGGCGGTAAAGGCAAGTATCCACTGGAGGAAGGGCCTTGAAAGACTTATTGAATCTGTTGAAGTCCCAGGACCAGAACGGCGAATTCGATGCTATTCGCATCGGTCTGGCATCCCCGGACATGATTCGCTCCTGGTCGTATGGCGAAGTCAAGAAGCCGGAAACGATCAACTATCGTACCTTCAAGCCAGAGCGCGAGGGACTGTTCTGCGCCAAGATCTTTGGCCCGGTGCGGGATTACGAATGCTTGTGCGGCAAGTACAAACGCATGAAGCACCGCGGCATCGTCTGCGAGAAGTGCGGCGTCGAGGTCACGCTGGCCAAGGTCCGACGCGAGCGCATGGGGCATATCGAGCTGGCCAGCCCCGTGGCCCACATCTGGTTTCTGAAATCCCTGCCCTCCCGTATCGGTCTGTTCCTCGACATGACCCTGCGGGAAATCGAGCGGGTGCTGTATTTCGAATCCTTCGTGGTCACCGACCCGGGTATGACCACCCTGCAGCGCGGCCAACTGCTCAGCGATGAGCAGTACTTCGAGGCCATGGAGGAATACGGCGATGAGTTCCGCGCCAGCATGGGTGCCGAAGCCATCCAGGCGCTGCTCCGGGACATCGACCTGGAGATGGAGATCGCCGATATCCGCGAGGAGCTGCCGAGCACCAACTCCGAGACCAAGAGCAAAAAGCTGTCCAAGCGGCTGAAGCTGCTCGAGGCGTTCTACAATTCCGGCAACAAGCCGGAGTGGATGATTCTCGAGGCGCTTCCTGTACTGCCCCCGGACCTGCGCCCTCTGGTACCCCTGGACGGTGGCCGTTTCGCCACCTCCGATCTCAACGATCTCTATCGCCGGGTCATCAACCGCAACAACCGCTTGAAGCGCCTGCTGGAGCTCAACGCTCCCGATATCATCGTGCGCAACGAAAAGCGCATGTTGCAGGAAGCGGTCGACGCGCTGCTCGATAACGGCCGCCGCGGCCGAGCCATCACCGGCTCCAACAAGCGCCCGCTGAAATCGCTGGCCGACATGATCAAGGGCAAGCAGGGGCGTTTTCGTCAGAACCTGCTCGGCAAGCGTGTCGACTACTCGGGCCGTTCGGTGATCGTGGTCGGTCCGACCCTGCGCCTCCACCAGTGCGGTCTGCCCAAGCGCATGGCGCTGGAGCTGTTCAAGCCGTTCATCTTCTCGAAACTCGAATCCCGCGGGCTGGCGACCACCATCAAGGCCGCCAAGAAGATGGTCGAGCGCGAGGAAGCCGTGGTCTGGGATATCCTCGATGAGGTGATCCGCGAGCACCCGGTTCTGCTCAACCGCGCGCCGACTCTCCACCGCCTCGGCATCCAGGCGTTCGAGCCAGTGCTGATCGAGGGCAAGGCCATTCAGCTTCACCCGCTGGTGTGTGCCGCTTACAACGCCGACTTCGATGGCGACCAGATGGCGGTCCACGTGCCGCTGACGCTGGAAGCCCAGCTCGAGGCCCGCGCCTTGATGATGTCGACCAACAACATCCTGTCGCCGGCCAACGGTGAGCCGATCATCGTGCCTTCTCAGGACGTGGTTCTCGGCCTTTACTACATGACCCGCGACCGCATCAACGCCAAGGGCGAAGGGATGGTGTTTACCAACCTGGCGGAAGTGTCGCGCGCCTACTACAGCCGGCAGGTCCACCTCCAGGCCAAGGTCCGGGTGCGTATCAGGGAAGTGATCCTCAACGAAGCGGGTGAGCGCACCGAAACGGTCAGTATCAAGGAAACCACCGTTGGCCGCGCCCTGCTGTGGGAAATCGTGCCCGAAGGCCTGGCCTTCGACCTGGTCAACCAGGCGATGACCAAGAAGGCCATCTCGCGGATCATCAACCACTGCTACCGCACCGTGGGGCTCAAGGCGACAGTCATTTTTGCCGACCAGCTGATGTATACCGGTTTTGATTTCTCGACCCGTTCAGGGGCGTCGATCGGCGTCAACGATTTCATGATTCCCGCCAACAAGGGGGAGATCATCCAGCGCGCCGATGACGAGGTGATGGAGATCGAAACCCAGTTCGCCTCCGGCCTGGTCACCCAGGGCGAGAAGTACAACAAGGTGATCGATATTTGGTCACGGGCCAATGATCTGGTGGCCAAATCGATGATGGAAGGCATCTCCAAGGAGAAGGTCATCGACCGCGACGGCAATGAAGTGGATCAGGCTTCGTACAACTCGGTATTCATGATGGCCGATTCCGGCGCCCGGGGTTCTCCGGCCCAGATCCGCCAATTGGCGGGGATGCGCGGCCTGATGGCTCGTCCGGACGGCTCGATCATCGAAACGCCGATCGTCGCCAACTTCCGCGAAGGGCTCAACGTTCTCCAGTACTTCATCTCGACCCACGGCGCCCGCAAAGGCCTGGCCGATACCGCGCTGAAGACCGCCAACTCCGGCTATCTTACCCGCCGCCTGGTGGATGTCGCTCAGGATGTGGTGGTTACCGGCATCGATTGCGGCACCACCGAAGGCCTGCTGATGTCACCGGTCATCGAGGGTGGCGACATCATCGAATCACTGGGTGACCGTATCCTCGGCCGGGTAGTGGCCCAGGATGTGCTCAAGCCCGGCAGCGATGAAATCGCAGTGCCGGCCGGCACGATCATCGATGAAAAGTGGGTGGATCGTATCGAGGCGATGGGAATCGACGAAGTTTGCGTGCGTTCGCCGATCACTTGTGAAACCCGTTACGGAATCTGTTCCGAATGCTATGGCCGGGATCTGGCTCGCGGTCACAAGGTCAATGTCGGTGAAGCCGTGGGCGTCATCGCCGCCCAGTCGATCGGCGAGCCCGGTACCCAGCTGACCATGCGCACCTTCCACATCGGTGGTGCCGCCTCCCGGGCGTCCGCGGTGGACAACATCCAGGTCAAGGCTGCGGGCCGCGCCCGGCTGATCAACATCAAGCTGGTCGAGCGGGAGACGGACCAGGTCGCGGTATCCCGCTCCGGCGAGCTGGCCGTTGCCGATGCCAATGGCCGTGAGCGCGAGCGCTACAAGATTCCCTACGGCGCCATTATCACCATCAAGGATGGCGATCAGGTCAGTGCCGGTCAGGTGGTCGCCAAGTGGGACCCCCACACCCACCCGATCATCACCGAGGTCGCGGGCACCGTGACATTCTCCGGCATGGAGGAAGGGCTCAGTGTCCGGCGTCAGACAGACGAGCTGACCGGCCTTACCAACATCGCGGTGCTCGATCCCAATGAGCGGCCAGCCGCGGGCAAGGACATGAAGCCCATGGTCACCTTGCTGGGTGACGATGGCAAGGAGCTCTTCTTCCCGAACTCCACCGTACCTGCCCACTATATGCTGCCCACCAACGGCATCATCACCCTCACCGACGGCGAGAAGATCCGCGCGGGCGACATCATTGCCCGTATCCCCCAGGAAGGCTCGAAGACCCGCGACATCACCGGTGGTCTGCCGCGGGTCGCCGATCTGTTCGAGGCCCGCAAGCCCAAGGATCCGGCGATTCTCGCGGAAATCTCCGGCACCGTGACCTTCGGCAAGGAAACCAAGGGCAAGCGCCGCCTTATCATCACGCCGAGCGATGGTGGCGAGTCCTATGAAGAGCTGATCCCCAAGTGGCGCCAGCTGGGTGTCTACGAAGGGGAGCAGGTCGAGCGCGGCGAGGTGATTGCCGATGGTCCCGACAACCCGCACGATATCCTCAGGCTCCAGGGAGTTGATTCGCTGGCGAAATATATCGTCAACGAAATCCAGGAGGTCTACCGCCTCCAGGGCGTGAAGATCAACGACAAGCACATCGAGGTGATCGTTCGCCAGATGCTCCGCAAGGTCGAGATCACCGATATGGGTGAATCCTCGTTCGTCAGGGGTGAGCAGGCCGAATACAATCGGGTGCTGGACGAGAACGAGGCACTGGCGCTCGAAAGCAAGCTGCCCGCCAAGTTTGAACGGCAACTGCTGGGTATTACCAAGGCCTCGCTGGCGACGGAGAGCTTCATCTCTGCCGCGTCCTTCCAGGAAACCACCCGGGTGCTCACCGAGGCATCGGTCACCGGCAAGCGGGATGGTCTGCGCGGACTCAAGGAAAACGTCGTGGTCGGTCGCCTGATTCCGTCCGGAACCGGCCTTGCCTACCATGCCCAGCGCCGCAAGCGTCGGGATGCCGTGCTGGCCGAGGTCGGTGGGGTTTCGGCGAGCGATGTCGAGGCGGCATTGACCGAAGCGCTGAACGCCGGTTCGTCCGGGACGGATGAATGATCCGCGCGAGCGGATCATTTTCTTGACTCGGGGAGGCGGCCTCCTTAAAATGCCGCCTCCCTTTTTAGGGTGGGCGGCCCGTGCCTCCGGCCCGCATTGTCCATGTCTTCGTCAGAAGGCTTTATTTCTGGAGTAATAGTAAATGGCAACGATCAACCAGTTGGTTCGTAAGCCGAGAAAACGCAAAGTCGCCAAAAGTGACGTACCTGCGCTGCAAAGTTGCCCGCAGCGTCGCGGTGTGTGCACCCGTGTGTACACCACTACGCCGAAGAAGCCGAACTCCGCACTCCGCAAGGTTTGCCGGGTCCGCCTGACCAACGGTTACGAGGTGTCGTCCTATATTGGTGGTGAAGGACACAACCTTCAGGAGCACAGTGTGGTCCTGATCCGCGGCGGTCGTGTCAAGGACCTCCCCGGTGTGCGCTATCACACAGTGCGCGGCAGTCTCGATACCTCCGGTGTCGACAAGCGCCGCCAGCGCCGCTCCAAGTATGGCGCCAAGCGTCCGAAAGCGGCCAAGAGCTGAGTTGCGGTTTCGGTGAGAACCGAGTAAGGCCGGGCGTGATGATCCGTTATCCAGGTCCCGGGCAATCCTGAAGAGAAGAGAGAATTAACATGCCAAGAAGACGCGTTGCTGCCAAGCGTGAAGTGCTGCCGGATCCCAAGTTCGGCAATGTCACCCTGGCCAAGTTTATGAACCATGTCATGGTCAGCGGCAAGAAATCCGTGGCCGAGCGCATTGTCTATGGCGCGCTGGTGCTGGTCGAGGAGCGGACCAAAAAGGATCCGATCGAAGTCTTTGAAGAGGCGTTGGATCATATTGCGCCGATGGTGGAAGTCAAGTCGCGGCGGGTAGGTGGTGCCACCTATCAGGTACCTGTCGAAGTGCGCCCCTCGCGCCGCACTGCCCTGGCCATGCGCTGGCTGGCGGACTATGCCCGTGGTCGCGGCGAAAAATCCATGCGCCAGCGTCTCGCTGGTGAAATTGTCGACGCTTACCAGAGCAAAGGTGGCGCTGTGAAGAAACGTGAAGACGTGCATCGTATGGCGGAAGCCAACAAGGCGTTTTCCCACTTCCGTTTCTGATGCGTCGGCAGTAAAAAGGGTGTCACAAAGAGGTAGTCTAATCGGCTGCCTTTTTGTGATTCTGAAACTCAAAGTTATACAGACAGCTTTCTTAAGGTAACTATCGTGGCACGAAAGACCCCAATCAGTCGTTATCGGAATATTGGTATCTGCGCTCATGTGGACGCAGGTAAAACCACCACCACGGAACGTGTTCTGTACTATACGGGGGTCTCTCACCGGCTCGGTGAAACGCACGATGGTTCAGCCACTACGGATTGGATGGTTCAGGAGCAAGAGCGGGGTATCACCATTACCTCGGCGGCGGTAACGGCCTTCTGGAAAGGCATGGACGGTCAGTTCGAGCAGCACCGCATCAACGTCATCGATACCCCTGGCCACGTCGACTTTACCATCGAAGTGGAGCGCTCCCTGCGGGTGCTGGATGGCGCTGTGGTGGTGCTGTGCGGCTCCTCCGGCGTCCAGCCGCAGACGGAAACCGTCTGGCGGCAGGCCAACAAGTACGAAGTGCCGCGTATGGTGTTCGTCAACAAGATGGACCGCGCCGGCGCGGATTTCATGCGCGTGGTCGAGCAGCTCAGGACCCGCCTTGGCGCAAACGCCGTCCCCCTGCAGATGACCATTGGCTCCGAAGAAGGCTTCAAGGGTGTGGTCGACCTGGTCAAGATGAAGGCCATCATCTGGAATGAGGCCGATCAGGGCATGAGCTTTGAGTACCAGGATATCCCGGCGGAAATGGCCGATCAGTGCGCCAAGATGCACGAATACCTGGTTGAGGCCGCCGCGGAGGCCGACGAAGACCTGATGAACAAGTACCTCGAAGGCGAAGAGCTTACCGAGAAAGAGATCAAGGCAGGTATCCGCGCGCGCACCCTGGCCAACGAAATCGTACCGGTGCTGGGTGGCTCGGCATTCAAGAACAAGGGAGTGCAGGCGGTTCTCGACGCAGTCATCGACTACCTGCCGTCGCCCACCGAGGTCAAGGCCATCGAGGGCACCCTTGACGACGGCGAAACCATTGCCACCCGCGAAGCAGACGACAGCGCCCCTTTCGCCGCCCTGGCGTTCAAGATCGCCACTGACCCGTTCGTGGGTACGCTGACCTTTATGCGCGTCTATTCCGGCAAGCTGGAAAGCGGTACCGGCGTGCTCAACTCGATCAAGGGCAAGAAAGAGCGTATCGGGCGGATGGTGCAGATGCACGCCAACAACCGGGAGGAGATCAAGGAAGTCCTGGCCGGCGACATCGCCGCGGCCATCGGTCTCAAGGACACCACCACCGGCGACACGCTGTGTGACCCTGATCATGTGATCGTGCTGGAGCGCATGGAATTCCCGGAGCCGGTGATTTCCGTGGCGGTGGAGCCGAAATCCAAGCCCGATCAGGAAAAGATGGGCATCGCCCTCGGCAAGCTGGCGGCGGAAGATCCGTCATTCCGTGTCAAGACCGACGAGGAAACCGGCCAGACCATCATCTCCGGTATGGGTGAGCTGCACCTGGATGTGCTCGTCGACCGTATGCGCCGTGAGTTCAATGTCGAGGCGAATATCGGCAAGCCGCAGGTCGCCTACCGCGAGCGGATCACCAAAACCTGCGAGATCGAAGGCAAGTTCGTCCGCCAGTCCGGTGGTCGCGGCCAGTATGGCCACTGCTGGATCCGGTTTGCGCCTGCGGATGATCAGGGCGCCGATGGTCTCGAGTTCCACAATGAAGTTGTCGGTGGCGTGGTCCCCAAGGAATACATTCCCGCTATCGAGAAGGGCATCAGCGAGCAGATGCAGAACGGTGTTCTCGCCGGCTATCCGTTGTTGGGCCTGAAGGCCACCGTCTACGATGGTTCCTACCACGATGTCGACTCCAACGAGATGGCGTTCAAAATCGCAGCCTCGATGGCCACCAAGAAGCTGGCGCAAGTTGGCGGTGCGGTGCTGCTCGAGCCGGTGATGAAGGTCGAAGTGGTGACTCCGGAAGAAAACATGGGCGACGTGGTTGGCGACCTCAACCGCCGGCGCGGCATCATTCTGGGAATGGACGAGAGCGTATCCGGCAAAGTCATCGATGCCGAAGTGCCGCTGGCTGAAATGTTCGGCTATGCTACCGACCTGCGCTCGGCAACCCAGGGCCGCGCGACCTTCACCATGGAGTTTGGTAAATACGCCGAAGCACCCAACAACATCGCCCAGGAAATCATCAAGAAGAATTCCTGATAGCAAATTCCAGTCATCTTGAAATCGAGAGGATATAAGCGTGGCTAAAGAGAAGTTTGAACGCAAGAAGCCCCACGTAAACGTGGGCACGATTGGTCACGTAGACCATGGCAAGACCACCCTGACGGCAGCCCTGACCCGCGTGTGTGCGGAAACCTGGGGCGGTACCATGGTTGCCT
>JBAZCN010000092.1:0-12977 GCA_041655035.1 Porticoccaceae bacterium
GCCGGCGGCTTGCTCGAAACATCATAGGTCACCCGCGACACGCCGCTGATCTCGTTGATGATGCGATTGGACACTTTCTCCAACAGCTCATAGGGCAGATGCGCCCAGCGGGCGGTCATGAAGTCGATGGTCTCCACCGCCCGCAGGGCAACCACGTATTCATAGCGCCGCGCATCGCCCACTACGCCCACCGATTTCACCGGCAGGAAAACGGTAAATGCCTGACTGGTCTTGTGATACCAATCCGCCCTGTGGAGTTCGTCAATAAAGATGGCGTCGGCTTCCCGGAGAATATCCGCATATTCCTTTCTGACTTCACCGAGGATGCGCACCCCAAGGCCAGGGCCGGGGAAGGGATGGCGGTAGACCATATCGTAGGGCAGGCCAAGTTCCAGGCCAATCTTGCGCACCTCGTCCTTGAACAGCTCCCGCAGGGGCTCGACGAGGCCCATTTTCATATCGTCCGGCAGCCCCCCCCACATTGTGGTGGGATTTGATGACATGGGCCTTGCCGGTCTTGGAGGCGGCGGATTCGATCACGTCGGGGTAGATGGTGCCCTGGGCCAGCCAGTTGACGTCCTTCAGTTTGGTGGCCTCGGCATCGAACACCTCGATGAAGGTGTTGCCGATGATCTTGCGCTTGGCCTCCGGATCGCTGACACCCTCGAGCTTGCCGAGGAACAGGGCCTCGGCATCGGCGCGGATGACCTTGACGCCCATGTTCCTGGCGAACATGTCCATCACCTGGTCCCCCTCTCCCTTGCGCAACAGGCCGTTGTCGACGAACACGCAGGTGAGCTGGTCGCCGATGGCGCGGTGCAACAGGGCCGCCACCACCGAGGAGTCGACGCCGCCGGAGAGGCCGAGCAGCACCTTGTCGCCGCCCACCTGCTCCCGCACCCGGGCGATGGCGTCGGCCGGGGCCAACAGCAATCGCCTGAGCCCCAACGGCTTTGCCGACGGCCCGTCGGGCAACGCTGCCGTAAACGGGTTTCCGGTAACGGTTCGCCCGGCAATCAGTGCCTGAACATAATGTGAAATAAAATCAAGTAACACTCTTATCCTAATGTTTTATAAGGAATAATAATGTCATCAAGACATCCGAAGCCCCTCGACCTGAATCCCCTCGACGCCCGGATCTACGACAACCTGCTGAACATGCTGGGCGGCGACATTGTCGGCTTCAGACGCCAGACCCGTTGGCGTCCCGCCTGGGACGTGGATATGCTGATCGATGGCGAGCCCCACCGCCTCAATGTCCGCGCCGAAAAAGGCAAGAAATACGCAAACCCGATGAACCTGCATCAGGAAGCCGGCATTCACGATATCCTGGAGAAGTACGATGTTCCGGCGCCCCATGTGTACGGCATGATGGACGACCCCACCGCCATCGTAATGGAACTGATACCGGGTCAGATCAATCTGGAAACCGCCCGGGACGATGCCGCCCGTGAGTCCATACGCGCCCAGTATGTGGAAGTGCTGGCCAACCTCCACGACATTCCCGCCGATGAGTTCGCGTCCCTTGGTTTGACAGTACCGTCGACACCACGGGACATCGCCCTCAACCTGTATCGCGACTGCGAGGCAATCTATCGCAAGCGCATGGCGGGCCGGCCCTTTGCGCTGATGGATTTCATCTGGCACTGGGTACAAAGCAATGTACCGGAGCATCGGAATCGCGCGGCATTTATCACCGCCGATTCAGGGCAGTTTCTGTTCCAGGGCGACAAACTGACCGGCCTGATTGATTTCGAAGTGGGCTATGTGGGCGACCCCATCGCCGAGTTCGCCGGCATGCGACTGCGGGACAGTACAGAACCGTTGGGGGACATCAACACACTGATGGATCACTACGAGCAGCTCACCGGCGATCGGATGGACAAGAACAGCGTCGAATACCACACCGCCGGGTTCTGCGCCGTCAACGGCTTTCTGCTCTGGCCCCTGGCCTTCGACCCGGATATCGCCGATGATTTCGTCGCCTACCTGAGCTTCAGTGTCGGTACCACCCGCTGGGCCATCGAGGCCATCGCCGAGGTGGAAGGGGTGACCCTGGAGGATATCGAGCCCCCCGCCGCTGCCCCCCCTGGGCTACCCCGCCGCGCCGCGGCACCTGGTGAAGAATCTGGCTCAGCTGCCTATGGAGGGAGAATTCGCCGAGTACGACAAGTCAAAGGCGGTATCCCTGGCGCTGTATCTGGAGCGCGCCAACCTCTATGGCCGCTCGGTGATCGAACAAAACCTTGCCGATGTCGTGCAACTGACCGGCAAACAATTCGATGACCCGGATGATGCTGAAAAGGCCATGGTCGACCTTATCGCCGGGGCCGGCCCGGAGCAGATGCCGGCCCTGACCCGCTACTTTCACCGCTGGCTTCAGCGCCAGGACTTTTTGCTTCGCGAATGCGGTGCATCCTCCTGGGGTACCGGCATCAAATTGCAGGCCATTCGCCATCGCGAGCGGTAAGCGGCCATCGCGACGATGCAAAAAATCTATAAATAACTTTAATATTTATCTATAATTTAATGATTTAAATATGCCCGGTGATAACAGGTCAGACAATAGCGATGCCCTGGAGGCATCGATCCGACAAAGCCTTGTCGCCATGCTGGGCGGCGAAATACTCTCACTGCGTCGCCAGCCTCGATGGCGCCCGGCCTGGGATGTCGATATGCGTATCGATGGCAAGGACCGCGCGATTCATGTGCGCGCCGACAAGGGCAGGAAGTACTTCAACCCCATGAGCCTCCACCAGGAGGCGGGCGTTCACCGGGTTCTGGAAGCACACGGCATACCCGTTCCCCATGTCCACGGGATGATGGATGACCCGGTGGCAATCGTCATGGACCGTATTCCCGGTCAACCCAACCTGGCCACTGCCCGGGACGATGACGCCAGGGAGTCAATCCGCGGGCAGTTTATCGAGACCCTGGCCGCCCTGCACCGGATTCCCGTGTCGGCGTTTGCCCATCTGGGGATTCCCGTTCCGCAGACAACGGAGGACATTGCCCTCAACTTCTATCGCCAGTGCGAGACCATATACCGGGAGCGTATGGCGTCACGCCCCTTCGCCCTGATGGAATTCCTCTGGCGCTGGGTGCGTGACAACATTCCCCGCCACCGTGACCGCCTGGCCTTTATCACCGCCGACTCGGGTCAGTTTCTGTTCGAGGGCGATCGCTTGACCGGTCTGCTGGATTTCGAAATCAGCTACCTGGGCGATCCCCTGGCGGAGTTCGCCGGCCTTCGGATTCGGGATATTGGTGAACCTTTGGGGGACATCAACTCACTAATCGACCATTACGAAGCCCTGACCGGCGATTCTCTCGATAAAGCGAGCATCGAATACCACACCGCCGGCTTCTGCACCGGGGCCTGTTTCCTGCTCTGGCCCCTGGCCTTTGACCCCGATATCGCTGACGATTTTGTCGCCTATCTGAGCTTCAGTGTGTCCCAGTCCCGCTGGGCCGTGGAAGCGGTTGCGGAAGCCGAGGGCGTGGACCTGGTCCCGCTGGAGCCGCCAGCAGCCCGGCCCCTGACCTATTCCGCCGCTCCCCGCCACCTGGTTGCAAACCTCGACACTCTGCCCCTGGCCGGGGATGCCAGTGAGTACGCGCGGGGCAAGCTTCAGTCCCTGGCCCTGTTCCTGGAACGCAGCAACCGCTACGGCCGGGCCCTGATGAACGACAACCTGGCCGATATCTCTGCCCTTCTCGGACGCCCGGTCAATGACCCCGACAAGGCCGAGCATGCACTGATCGAATTTATCAATGAAAGGGGACATCAACACACCCGGGCGCTGACCGGCTATTTTCACCGCTGGTTGTTGCGGCAGGATTTTCTGCTCACCGGCAGCGGGCCATCTTCCTGGGGCACAGGCGTCAGCCTGCAAACCATCCGGGACCGAGGTTAATGTGACCGTAACAACGGCTATCCGCCGTCAGCGCGCCCTGGCATTGCTGGAGGCCATCGCCGCCGGCGACATCGATCACATCCGCGCCCTGCTGGCGCCCGACTGCTGCTGGGATATTCCCGGGTTTGGCGTCTATGACCGGGAGACGTTTTTGGCCAGCCTGGCAAATACGATAACGCTCACCGACCATCGGCGATTTCACAATGTCATTGTCACCGCCGAGGACAACCGGGTTGCCGTGGCGGCGGATGGCGAGTTCCGCTTCCGCGATGGTCGCGACTACAACAACCGCTACCACTACCTGTTTGAGTTCTCCGGAGATCGCATCATTCGCGGGGTCGAATATATGGACACCGCCCTGGCAAGTAATTTGTTTCGGGGACAGCAATAACCCGGCGCATTTCCCATCCCGTATTAACTGATCAGCCTATCAATAGTAGAATCCCCCCGCGCTTAAATCACAGGCGCTCAAATCCCGCATCCGGCCCTAACCAGAAGAGCGGGGGAATACGTTTCGACCGACTTGACGGTCGTCACATCTTGAGGAGAAGTACTAATGGATAATTTCAAGAAAACGCTCATAACCACATCCGTCACCAGCATATTGACTGCCGCCGCCCTCACAGGTGCAGGCCAGGCCACTGCTCAGACGGAAAACCCCGCCGGAGGTCACGTCGCCTCCATCGAGGAAATTGTCGTCACCGCCCGGCGCCGCGAGGAAAGCCTTCAGTCGGTGCCCATTACCATCAGTGCCTTCAGTGAAGAAACCCTGAAGGAAAAATCCATCAACACCTCCCAGGATCTGCAATACGCCGTGCCCGGTGTATTCCTTTCCGGTTCCGGCTCCCGATCCAATACCCTGTATTCCATTCGCGGTCAGTCCCGCCCCACTGTGGGCCAGGGCTCCCCCGGCGTTATCACCTATTTCGCCGATGTGCCACTGCCGACCCTGGCCAGCTCGACACCCCAGTTTGATATTCAGTCGATCCAGGTATTGAAAGGTCCCCAGGGCACCCTGTTTGGCCGCAATACCACCGGCGGCGCTGTGCTCACCTACCCCAACAAACCCGGCTATGAATTCGGGGGCTACCTGGAAGCAGGGCTGGGCGACTACAGCTATAACGCCGTGGAAGGCGCGGTGAATATTCCCCTGATCGACAACGTCCTGGCCATGCGTGTCGCCGGCCAGATGCAACACCGGGACGGCTACACCCGCAACGTCGGTGCCGGCCCCGACCTGGACCAACTCGACTCCAAAAGCCTGCGCGTCTCGTTCCTGTACGAGCCCACGGATCGCATCACCAACCTGACCGTGCTTGACTATCACAAGAACGATGCCTCCATGTCCGGCGCCCTGCTCGTCAAGGGCCAGAAATTCGCCACGCCCCAGGCAACGTTCCGTTTTGATCTCATGGCCGAGCGCCAGCACCAGTGGGGTCCACGTAAAATCGAGTTAAACCGTCCCACCGGTTATGAAAACTTCGAACATTTCGGCTTTACCAACCGCACGGATATTGCCTTCGACACTTTTGAAGTGACCAATATCTTTGGCTACCGCATCGCCGACGTGTTTGTGCAATCCCAGATCGACGGCATGGGCGACCTGCTCGCAGAAGTGGCCCCGAATGTGATCATCCCCCTGCCCCTGAACGTACTGGAAGGCCAGCAGCGCAACGACATCAATCAGCTGACCGAGGAATTCCACATCAAGGGCGATCTGTTCGACGGCCGACTGGATTGGCTGGTGGGCGCCTTCTTCCTGGACAGTGAACCCGATGGTGTCATGGCCAGCGCCACCGGCTTCTTCGCCCCCACCACCCAGACCTACCAGTTCGTCGAGGAAGAGAGCAAGGCCCTGTTCGTCAACCTGTCCTACGACCTCAGCGACTTCACGGAAGGCCTGACCGCCAACCTGGGTGTGCGCAAAACCTGGGACGAGTCCTCGGTATGTTCCGGCACCGGCGAACAACCACAGCCGGGCGCCATCATGCCAACCACCGCCAAGATCACCAGCTGCAACCCGACGGTGCTCGGCAACTTCAGCGACCTGAGCTACAAATCGAACGCCACCACCTGGACCGTGGGGCTCGACTGGCAGGTCAACGACCAGCTGTTTACCTATATCACCTCCCGCAAGGGCTACCGGGCTGGCGGTATCAACGGGCCGCAATTTACTTCGCCCCTGGATGCCTACCAGACCTTCGTACCGGAAGAAACAGTGGATGTGGAAGTGGGTATTCGCACCGACTGGACACTGGCCGAAATGGACGGACGGCTGAATATCGCCCTGTTCCACAGCGAGGCGTCGGACGTACAACTCGCCGGTTCCGGCTTTACCACCGTGCTGGCAGCGCCGAACTGTTCGGAGCCGGATAACACCTTCATTGACGGCGACTGCAATCCCGACAACGACCCGGCCCAGGGCAACCTGACCGTCAACGTGGGGGATACGGAAATCGAGGGCGCCGAGATCGAGCTCACGGTACTGGCCACTGAGCGGCTGACCCTGAATGCCTCGGCCACTTTCCAGGACTACAAAACCACCAGCTACACCGTCCCTCCGCTGCTGGGCCCGTTCTTCCCGGCCAACGAGATCCCTGTCCTCTACACCCCGGAGAGCAGCTACACCGTGGCCGCCCGCTACAGCGTTCCAATGGATGACAGCCTGGGCGAGTTGGTACTCAATGCCAATTACTACTATTCCGACGAGATGGCGATGACCGGCTACGTAGCCGACTCCTACGACATCACCAACCTGCGTGCCGACTGGTACGATCTGCTCGGCTACGGCGTCGATGTCGGTTTCTTCGTACGCAACGTATTTGACGAGGAAGCCGTAGTGGCACCGGCGGTGTTGACCACCATCACCCCCTTCGGCACGGCAATCTACAACGAGCCGCGCATGTGGGGCATGGAGGTCCTGTACCGCTTCGGCAACTGACCGATAACGGTACGACGCACTGAAAGGGCCGCTTGCGGCCCTTTTTTATTTCACCATGACTCCAGCACCGAACTTCGCTGGACTACGCCACAGCTCGTTGTGGCAGGTTTATCAATAACTTACGTGAGTTCATCCTATGCCGGTGCTTTCCGAAACTTGACCCGGCTTCCGACCGCTTGGCTCCTGACAGGCTCCTGGAATCGGGTCTTTCCAAGGAGTCAGCTATGGCCAAGATCAAGCTCACCAAGTCCGCAGTCGATGCGGCAAAACCCGAAGCGCAAGCCATCGAGCTGCGCGACACCCTCGTTCCCGGCTTCCTGTGCAAGATTACACCGGCCGGTCGCAAGGTCTTCATGCTCCAGTACCGCACGAATGCCGGCGAGCGGCGCAAGCCGGCGTTGGGCATGTACGGAGAACTGACCGTCGAACAAGCCCGCTCGCTGGCGCAGAACTGGCTGGCTGAGGTTCGCCGAGGCGGCGATCCCGGCGCAGCTAAAGCCGAGGCGCGCAAGGCGCCCACGGTTGAGGAGTTGTGCAAGAAGTTCATGGAGGACTACTCCAAGAAGCGCAACAAGCCCAGCACTCAAACCGGCTATCAAGGCGTCATCGACCGCTGCATCATCCCGCTGCTGGGCCGCAAGAAGGTTCACGACGTGAAACGGCCTGACGTTGCCGGACTGATGGAAAAACTTTCGTACAAGCAGACCGAGGCGAACAAGGCGTTCAGCATCCTGCGCAAGATGTTCAACCTGGCCGAAGTGTGGGGTTATCGGCCTGATGGCACCAATCCGTGCCGCCATGTCCCGATGTTCCCTGCCGGCAAGTCCACCCACCTCATCAGCGACGAGGACATGGGCAAGCTGTTCCGGCAGCTCGACAAGATCGAGGTCGAAGGGCTGGAGAACTATGTCATCCCTCTGGCGATCCGCTTGCAATTCGAGTTCGCCGCCCGCCGCTCCGAAATCGTCACGCTCGAATGGGAATGGGTCGATCTGGAAAACCGTCGCGTCGTCTGGCCCGACAGCAAGACCGGCGGCATGTCCAAGCCCATGAGCGAAGAAGCCTACCGGCTGCTTTCGACGGCGCCGAGGCAGGAAGGCAATCCCTACGTGCTGCCGTCGCCACGCCATCCGGGGCAACACCTGACCACGGGCGAGTATTACAACGGCTGGAGCCGTGCGCTCAAGGCTGCGGGTGCGACGCATGTGGGGACGCACGGCATCCGCCACCGCTCGGCCACCGACATTGCCAACTCGGGCATCCCGGTGAAGGTCGGCATGGCGCTGACGGCCCACAAGACCGTGGTGATGTTCATGCGCTACGTCCACACCGAGGACGATCCGGTGCGCCAGGCAGCCGAACTGGTGGCGAACCGGCGCAAGACGATCACGGGTGCGCAGCGCACCGAGGAGGCGACGGCATGAGCAAGAAGACGCTTTCGGCGGCGGGGAACGGCCCCGCCGCCTTGCCGGCCGGTTATGCCGGCATCCACAGCGGCATCGTGGAACTGCTCGATGCCGCGCGGCACGCGGCGGCACGTAGCGTCAATGCGCTGATGACAGCAAGCTATTGGGAAATCGGCCGCCGGATCGTTGAGGCGGAGCAACAGGGCAAGCGACGTGCCGGCTACGGCGAACAGTTGATCGAACGGCTGTCGGCCGACTTGACCGTGCAGTTCGGGCGGGGGTTCAGCCGCCCCAACTTGCAGCAGATGCGGGCGTTCTTCCTGACCTGGCCAATTCGCCAGACAGTGTCTAGCGAATCTTCCTCGGCGCCGACGCGACCCTGGCGACTCGACGAACTGGCGCAGGTGTTCACGCTGCCGTGGTCCGCCTATGTGCGGCTGCTGTCGGTCAAGGATGGCCATGCCCGCCAGTTCTACGAAGCTGAGGCCCTGCGCGGCGGCTGGAGCGTGCGCCAGCTCGACCGGCAGATCAACAGCCAGTTCTACGAGCGCACCGCGTTGTCCAGGGACAAGGCTGCGATGCTGGTCAAGGGCGCCATGCCGAAGCCGGAAGATGCCGTTACGCCCGACGATGCGATCAAGGACCCGTATGTGCTGGAGTTCCTGGACCTCAAGGACGAGTATTCAGAGTCCGATCTTGAACAGGCCCTGATCCATCGGCTGCATGACTTCCTGCTCGAACTCGGCGAGGGGTTCACCTTCGTCGGGCGTCAGCGCCGATTGCGCATCGACCAGACCTGGTATCGGGTTGATCTTCTGTTCTTCCATCGACGGCTGCGCTGTTTGGTCATCATCGACTTGAAGCTCGGCAGCCTGACCCATGCCGACGTGGGCCAGATGCACCTGTACTGCAACTACGCCAAGGAGCACTGGACGTTCCACGATGAGAACCCGCCCGTGGGTTTGATCCTCTGCGCCGAGAAGGGCCATGCCCTGGCACGGTACGCCTTGGAGGGCTTGCCCACCAAGGTCATGGCGGCGAACTATCGAACCGTGCTGCCGGATGCCGAGCTACTGCAAAAGGAATTGGAGAGCACGCGGCGGATGGTGGAGTCTCGCGTCAAGACGCGCCAACAATAGCGGTGCGTCCCGGCATACCGTTGCCGGGCTTGCGGGCTGCACCCGCGCTTCGTGCCGAGGACGTGACGGCATGATCCGGCTCAGGGCTCCTATGTCATGTCCCGTCGCGCCACTGTCACGACAATTCCGGCGCTTGCTTTTTTATACCTGAACGGATATAATCATGCCAGAGAAACGCAAGCTCTTGTATTGGGAAGGCTCATCGAAGAAGGACTTCAAGGAGTTTCCCATCCCCGTGCAGAAGGGCATGGGTGTAGCACTGTTCGTCGTCCAGTTGGGCGGCACGCCGGACTCGGCTAAGCCTTGGAAGGGACTCGGCTCCGGGGTGTACGAGCTGGTGGAGGACCACCGGGGTGATACCTTCCGTGCCGTTTACACTGTACGGATCGGTGATGCGGTGCATGTGCTGCATGCGTTTCAGAAGAAGTCCAAGTCTGGTATCGCCACCCCGCAGCCGGACGTGGAGTTGATCGAAAAGCGGTTGAAGGCAGTGCTCGCCCGTTATCGGACGAGCGGGAGATCATGATGACGCGCAAAGACCATCCTCAGGGCACCGACAACGTGCTGGCCGACCTCGGGTTCGATGATGCGGAAGAACTGTCCGCAAAGGCCGTCCTGGCGGTCAAATTGAATGAGTTGATCGACAAACGCGGCCTTAGCCAAACCGAGGCCGCCCACATCACTGGTATGACTCAGCCAAAGGTTTCCCAAGTGAGACGCTACAAGCTTCAGAACATTTCTCTTGAGCGTCTGATGCAGGCTTTAGTATCGCTCGACCAACAGGTCGAAATTGTTGTGCGTCCGGCCCGACGTTCGCACGCAGCCGGCATTACTGTTGCCGCATAACGATTGAGGGACCACGCATGTACGAGATAACCATTCTATGCTTGGCGAATTCGCGCAAGCCGCCTTCAGGCCGATGCATTGCGGGGAAGGTCTACGCGAACGGAAGAACAACTGCTGATTGGGTTCGGCCTGTCAGTGCTCGCCCCACCCATGAGGTCTCCGAAGAAGAGCGTCGCTATGAAGGCGGCACCAAAGCGCAGTTGCTCGACATCATTTCATTACCGCTACGACAAGCCTCACCTAGTCGGCACCAAGTTGAGAACCACACGCTCGACGATCAGTATTATTGGGAAAAGGAAGGGACTGCCACCTGGGCTCAAGTCAAAGCAGCAGTCGATCCGTATGACGCCAAATTCTGGGGCAATTCACAGAGTACCTATCACGGCTTGAACGACAAAGTCCCGGAGGCAGCAGTTGATGCTATTGGTAGTTCGCTTAAACTCATTCTGGTCGCCGATCTTGTGATCAGCGTCAGTAGAGAAAATGGATACGAAGGAAACCCTTCGCGTCGTCGCGTTCGAGCGAAGTTCACGTTCAGGAATACTCAATATTGGATGTCGATCACCGATCCTGAAATCGAGGAGAAATTCCTTACTCAAGGTGACGGAGAATATCAGATTGGCGAAGCTGCACTATGCATTAGCCTTGCAGAGGTCTGGAACGGGTTCGCGTTCCGCGTCGTCGCCTCCGTGATCACACCTAATAGGTGCGAGGCACTCGATGAACTTTGAAATATTCACCATTGGGCACTCTACGCAAAGCAGCACGCAGTTCTTGCAGCGTCTGAAACGTCACGCTATCACAGCCGTGGCTGATGTACGCTCTGCTCCATATAGCCGCCACAATCCCCAGTTCAACCGGGAGGAGTTGCGGACAGCCTTAAAACGAGAAGGAATCCGATACGTTTTCATGGGCAAAGAGCTCGGCGCGCGCAGCGATGACGAGTGCTGCTACATCAACGACAAGGTGCAGTACCGTTTGCTGGCGCAGACAGAATTGTTCCGCTCTGGAGTTTCCAGGGTGATTGAAGGAGCAGAGAGTTTCAGGATCGCGTTGATGTGCGCCGAGAAAGATCCCCTCGATTGTCATCGGACGATTTTGGTTGCACGTGAACTGGTAAAGCTAGGACACAATGTGACGCACATCCTGGCCGACGGAAGCTTGGAAACACATTCACAGGCAATGTCACGCTTGATCAATCAACTTGGACTTTCGGATCGGGACATGTTCCGCTCTGTGGAAGAGACCATGAATGAAGCCTATGACAAGCAGGCCGACCGTATCGCCTATGATCGCAAGGAAAATAAAGTATCCAACCCTCACCATTCCGATGGACTTCGCTACGAAGAGCGATATTGATGAAAATATTTACAATTGGATTCACCAAAACCACGGCACAGCGCTTTTTTGATCGACTGAAGAAGTCTGGTGCGAAATCTCTAGTGGACGTACGTTTGAACAATGTCTCGCAATTGGCTGGCTTTGCTAAACGTGACGACTTGAAGTACTTCACCAACGAGATATGTGGCATCGGGTACCAACACACCCCGTCTTTAGCTCCTACTAAAGATATCCTTGACGAATACAAGAAAAATGGCGGCGAGTGGGATTTGTATGCCGAAAAGTTTCTCAGCCTGATGGCCCAGCGAAAGATCGAAGAGATGGACCGCACACAATTGGATGGCGGATGCCTGCTTTGCAGCGAGGACAAGCCGCATCATTGTCACCGTCGCCTTGTTGCGGAGTATCTGAGAGACAAATGGGGCGATATCGAAATCGAACATCTATAAGGCGCTACTGGATCAGACCGAGGGGACGGTTCTTCGGCCCATGGAGGACGATGCACGGCGAAGGGAATAATGAAATTGGCTATCGCGATGTAGCGGGGAGAGTATGACGGTCCTACAAGAAATACTTGAATGGTCTCAAGGCCGCCCAGCGTGGCAACGCGACGCGCTACGTCGGCTCGTACTCAACGGAGAACTCTCCGACGACGATATCCGTGCACTTACCGAAGCTTGCAAGAGCGCGCATGGCCTTGCTGAGGCGCAGGAAACCGTGCCCCTCGCCAAGGAGCATGTGCCCGATACAACAGAGGGCGCCGCCCCTGTTTCTCTGGTATCAATCTTCCATCATCGCGGTGTGAACGCGCTGGCGGAGGATCAGACGCTCAAGTTCTCACCCGGCCTCACCGTGGTTTATGGTGATAATGGCGCGGGCAAGACAGGCTATATCCGAATCCTCAAGGGCGCTTGCCGGGCGCGCGGGCAAGAGAAAATCTTGGGTAATGTCGTCTCCGGCACAGCACCACTCGCCCCGGTGGTTGCAATAAAGTACAAGATCGGAGCCGAATCTGAACCCCGGGAATGGACCGGAGCCGGCGAGGATGAATTCGTTTCGCGCGTAAGCGTATTTGACACGCAATGCGCTGCCGTCTACCTGACCGAAAAAACCGATGTTGCCTTCCGGCCCTTCGGTTTGGACCTGTTCGACAAGCTTGTGAAGACGTGCAAGGCCGTTCGCGCAGAACTCGAAAGAGAACAGCGCGGACTTGCGTCGAGCACTCTCACCGCTGTTCAGACGCAGGTCCCCGAAGGCACAACTGACGTGGTCCAATGGATCTGCACACCCCAGTTAAGAGAAAATGCCCTTAACTGGAGGAAATTACATGACCACGAGAAAACAGTATTCCAAGGAGTTCAAACTGGATGCCATCAGTCTGGTTTTA
>JBAZCN010000093.1:0-12972 GCA_041655035.1 Porticoccaceae bacterium
GGCTGCAAGCCGTTGAGCGCGGCGAGTTGCCGATGATCGATTTCGTAGCGCCAGGCGATGGTATGCAGGGTGTCGCCACGGGAAACGACATGGTGAACGATCCTGGTGCTCGGCGGCTGTTCCCGCTCCACCACCGGCACCGGCGGCGGCGTCATACAGGCACTGAGCGTCGCCAAAACAATCAGTGGCAGCAGATATCCCGCCCGTTTTACTCCTCTGCGCAAAACTCCCCCTCAACCTTGGCGAACGACAATAGATGATGACGACCGAGCCGCAATGACGAACAGTTCGGGAACCCACCGCTCTGTCACCGCGGCACCCCGCTCAACAGTGGCACGAAGCGCACCCGAGTAATGACGTCTTGTTCAAATTTACCGGACTCTCCGACCCGGGAAATCAGCCGCAGTTCCTGGTCGCCTTCGGGGCCTACCGGAATTACCAGCACCCCGTCCGGCGCCAACTGGCTCAGCAGTTCCTCGGGCACCTGGGCCGGCGCGGCGGTACTGATGATGCCGTCATAGGGCGCGTACTGTTCCAGGCCGACACCACCGTCGGCATGGGAGGTGACGATATTGCGCAAGCCCAGTCGGCGGAAGCGTTCGCGCGCCTTGAGCAGCAGCGGCTTGATGCGCTCCACGGTATACACCTTGGGCACCAGCTGGGCGAGAATCGCGGCCTGGTAGCCGGAGCCGGTGCCCACTTCGAGAACTTTGCCGCGCGGTCCGCGGGAAAGCAGCAGCTCGGTCATCAGCGCCACGATGTAAGGCTGGGAAATCGTCTGGGAGTAACCGATGGGCAGCGCCGTATCCTCATAGGCACGGTGGGACAGCGCTTCGTCGAGGAAGATATGCCGCGGCATCATCCGAATCACATCCAGGACCTTCTGGTTGCTGATGCCCTGCTCCTGGAGGCGCTGAACCAATCGCTCGCGGGTCCGCTGCGACGTCATGCCTATACCATTCAGATCGGTGGAAGTCACCCCTCTCCCCTAACATTCCCCTCATCGGCGGCAACTATACCATAGCCTCGGAAAGGGTCAGCACCGCCGTCTCCCGCAACAGCGCGGTGGCGTAGCAACCGGGCGGCAGACTGAATCCCAGTACCAGGTCATCGTCCTCCCAGTGCCAGCACAGATCCTCCACCGACAGCGCCAGGGGGCGGCGCTCCTGGCGCAGGCCGCTGTGCTCGAGCGCGTCGCACCAGGGCTGCCAGGCCGCGAGCACCGCCGCCTCATACCCAGCCACATCCTCCGCCACCCGCGGGCGGCCCCGGCCCCACAGAGGGCCTTCGGCGTCCTCCTCCAGCCAGGAGCCATCCAGTACCCGTGCCGCCAGCACCTGGTTGAACAGCCAGGAGCGGGCCGCGGATAGATACAGGCCGCCCTTGTTGCCCTTGAACCGCGGAGACCTGGCAGCCAGGATGCGTTCCACCTCGCGGAGATTGCCGCCACCGATACCGAAGCGCTGCTCGCCGAAATAATTGGGCACCCCGTGCCGGGCGATGCATGCCAGGCGCTCGACAAGTGCGGCGCGATCACCCTCAAAGTCACTCAAGCGAATGACGAAGTGATTGCGGCGGTGGCTGCCCGGTCGCAATTTGCGGGGATGGCGCCCGGCGGCAAGGATTTCGCAACCTTCCAGCGCCGGCAGTTCCGGTACCGCGCTGCCTCCCGGCAGTTGGACACTGAACCACTGGACTGTGATCGCATGGCGGTCCTTGAGCCCGGAATAGCCCACCACAGCGGCATCGACAGCGAAATGCTCAGCCAGCAAGCGGGCCACCCAGCGGGTATTCTGGTCCGTCTTGCGCACCTGCAGGTACAGGTGCTCACCGTCGCCGTCGGGGGCAAAGCCCAACTCTTCATCCACCCGGAAGTGGGCGCTCGAGCGCCGAAAGCCGGCAGTACCCGGCAACGCCCCGTGGGCGCGCGGGAAATCGAGGTCGAAACCGCCGCTACGCCCCGCTCCCGGTTCGCCTGCCGCCGTCGAATCAGCTGTCGTCACCTCAGCCATTGCCACATCGCCACCTCTGCTCACTGGAATACCGGTGCGAGGATACACCCTAATCAGCGCCGCTGATCCGGGCCGCGATCGGTTTTCTTGCCGGGACTCAGACTATTTCTTTCAAAGCATTCTGCAAATGCATTATCATTATGCGCTTATAAAACGGGGGCTCGCTTGCTTTTCAGCCGAAGAATATTGCTTATGATGATTGGGGCAGCAACCAGACCGCTGAAATTGTGCGGTCTCGTCTTAGTGTTTTCCACCCTCGCGGCCTGTGCCGCCACCTCCGGCGATCGCAGCGGGGAACCGTCCCGGGAACAGGCGGCGCCGGAACGGGAAGCGGAAAACGACACCCGCTATGACGTGTTCCCCAACGATGTCATCCTCAGCTGTCCGGAACCCGAACCGGCGCCGGCCTGCCCGCCGCCGAAACCGGTGAAGTGTCCGGTCTGCCCCAAGCCAGAGGCGAGCGGCAAAGTCGACGGCAAGATGATCGTCGGCGCCGTCGAGAGCGTCCGACTGTCCCCGCCCGACATGACCTACAAAGCGCGTATCGACACCGGGGCCACCGGATCCTCGATCCACGCCAGTGACATCGTCCGTTTCGAACGGGACGGTGAAAGCTGGGTGCGCTTCAACCTCGAGGCGGCGGAGGGCGAGTCCGTCGCGCTCGAGCGCAAGGTCGTGCGCAGCATCCGCGTCCGCCAGGCGGAGCTCGAGATCGCGGAGCGGCGCATGGTGGTGCTGATGACCGTGACCCTCGGCTCGCTCTCGCAACAGTTGGAGATGTCCTTGACGGACCGCTCCGCAATGGGCTTCCCCGTCCTCATCGGCCGCAACTTCCTTCGCAATAACGCGATCGTCGATGTGAGCCAGGAAATGATCGCCAAATAACGGAAACCCTATGTCACCCAAAGGGCAAGTCTACCTTTTCGCCATCCTGTTCATCCTCATCGGTCTGGGTCTGACCATCTATAAATCCACCGTCCTGCAGTTCCCGTTGCTGCCGGACACCGAACGCAAGGTCTGGGACATCGAAGCCAAAATCACCTTCGACTCGGGCAATACCCCCCTCACCCTCAGCCTTGCTCTGCCTGCCAAACAGCAGCAGTACCGGATACTGGACGAGGTTTTCGCCTCCTCGGGCTACGGTTTCACCATCGAGGACAACCATCAGCGCCGCGCCATCTGGACCCGCCGCGAGGCCTCGGGCCCACAGACCCTCTACTACCGGCTCAAGATCACCGATCGCTCCGGCGCCAGGGCCACGCCGATGCTCGATCTGCCGGAAACCGTGGTCCCGCCCATCTGGACCCCGGCGGAAGAGACCGCCGCGGCGGGGCTGATTCGCACCGCCACCGAGGTGTCCGCCGAGCCCGCGAGCTTTACCCAGCAATTGCTGAAAATGATGAACGGCCAGTCCATCTCCCAGGATGCCCAGTTGCTGCTCGAAGCCAGCCGCGGGGATTCCATCGCCCAGATCACCATCAAACTCCTCAACGCCGCCGATATACCGGCGCGCATGGTGCGGGGCATCTATCTCGAAAACCGCCACTACAACCAGCGCGCCGAAGAGATCATCGAGATCCACGACGGCAGGCAATGGATATTCTTCGACCCCAAGACTGCGGCCCGGGGGGTACCCGAGAACTTCTTCATGTGGCAGCGAGGCGGCCAGTCGCTGCTCGACATCATCGGCGGCTACAATTCGCGGGTGAGATTTTCCGTGCTCGGCAATGATATTTCCGCCAAGGCCGTGGCCCTCAAGGAAGCACAGACCGAAGCCACCGCCCTGGTGGACTTCAATATCTACAGCCTGCCCCTGGACAAGCAGAACATCTTCAAGATGCTGTTGCTGGTGCCCATCGGCGCTCTGGTGGTCGTGATTTTCAGGGTACTGATCGGCCTCAAGACGTCCGGCACCTTCATGCCGGTGTTGATCGCCCTGGCGTTCATCCAGACCACCCTGGCCGCCGGCGTGCTGATCCTGGTGAGCCTGGTGGCCGTCGGCCTGTGGATTCGCTCCTACCTGAGCAAGCTCGACATGCTGATGGTGGCGCGCCTCGCGGCGGTCCTGATCACAGTGGTGATCCTGATGGCCGGATTCAGCGTACTGAGCTATAAGCTCGGTCTCGACCAGGTGCTCACCATCACCTTCTTCCCCATGATCATCATCGCCTGGACCATCGAGCGGATGTCGATCATCTGGGAGGAGGAAGGCCCCCGCGAGGTAGTGACCCAGGGCGGTGGCAGCCTGATCGTGTCGATCATCGCCTACCTGCTGATGACCAATAATTTCATCGAGCACCTGACCTACAATTTCCCGGAAATCCTGCTGATCGAACTCGGCATCATCATGATCCTCGGCCAGTACACCGGCTACAGGTTGACCGAACTCAAACGCTTCCGCTTCCTGATCGAGAAATAATGCTCTGGAATACTATCGCCAAGTTCAAGCGAAAGGGCATTCTCGGGATGAATGCCCGCAACGTCGCCTATATCGCCCGCTATAACGACCGCCATCGCTACCCGCTGGTGGACGATAAGCTGAAAACCAAGGAAGCGGCCCGCAAGTACAATATCAAGGTGCCGGACCTCTACGGGGTCATTCGCTATACCGCCGAACTCAAGGCCCTCGGCGATCTGCTCAACCCGCTCACCGGGTTTGCGGTAAAGCCATTGCGCGGCAGCGGCGGCAAGGGAATCATCATCATCACCGGGCGCGATGGCGACGCCTTCGTCAAGCCCAGTGGCAAGATGATGAGCCTGCGGGACATCCGCCGCGACATTTCCAATATCCTCAGCGGCGTCTACAGCCTCGGCGGCCGCCCCGATACAGCGATCATCGAATCGCTGGTTCGCGGCCAGCCCGACATGCTCAAGTACAGTTTCGAGGGCCTGCCCGACATCCGTGTCATCGTGTTCCGCGGCTTTCCGGTGATGGCGATGATGCGCTGCCCCACCAGCCTCTCGGATGGCAAGGCCAATCTGCATCAGGGGGCCGTGGGCGTCGGTCTCGACATCTGCACCGGGCGCGCCATCCGCGCCGTGCAACGCAGCACACTGGTGGATCGTCATCCCGACAGCGGTGTCGACTTCTCCGACCTGGCGATCCCCGACTGGGAAGAAATTCTGCTGCTCGCCGCCAAATGCTACGACATGACCGGCCTCGGCTACATCGGCTGCGACTTCGTGCTCGACGAAATCCGCGGGCCGATGATTCTCGAACTGAACGCCCGGCCCGGCCTCGCGGTGCAGATTGCCAACGGCATCGGCCTCAAGACCCGCCTCGAAGCCATCGAAGCGCTGGAGCACTTCGACCTCCATGCCGAGGAACGCGTCGCCCTGGTCAAGGAAAAATTCGGCAGTCATCCCGAGCGGGGCTGACCATTCCCTGCCGCCCGGTTGCCGGCGCCTTTCCCGGGCGGACGGCGCCAGGCTGACTGAACTGCAATCTCAAGCTGGCTTTTGATCGAGAAGCACCACCGCGTGGCAGGCTATTCCCTCTTCGCGCCCCTCGAAACCGAGCCTTTCCGTGGTCGTGGCCTTGATATTGATCTGCTCCCGCTGGCAGTCGACGTCGTCGCACAGCAGGGCAATCATGCTGTCGAGGTGGGGCGCCATTTTCGGCGCCTGGGCCACCAGGGTGATATCGGCGTTGAGCAGCCGCCAGCCCCTGGCCGCCACCAGGTCGAGCACCCGGCGCAACAGCACCCGGCTGTCGGCATTTTCATAGGCGCTGTCGGTATCGGGGAAATGCCTGCCGATATCCCCCAGCGCCGCCGCTCCGAGCAGCGCATCGCAAAGGGCATGGATCAGGACATCGCCATCGGAATGCGCCACCAGGCCGCGCTGGTGGGCAATCCGCACCCCGCCAATCACCACATGGTCGCCAGATCCAAAGGCGTGTACATCGTAGCCGTGGCCGATACGCATTAGCCGTTCTCCAACTGCTGATAGGCAATGATCGCCCCGGCGACCACCAGGTCCTCCGGGCGGGTGATCTTGATATTGTCGCGACGCCCCAGCACCACCCTGGGCACCAGCCCCAGGCGCTCCACCGCCGCAGATTCATCGGTGGGCGCCACCCCGTCGTTGCGCGCCGCAACGAAAGCCCGGCACAACAGCTCGTAGCGGAACATCTGGGGAGTCATCGCAGCCCACAGATGGCTGCGCTCCTCCGTGCCCTGGATCTGGCTGTGCTCGACCACACGCTTCAGGGTATCGCTGACCGGGGCGGCGAGGATGCCGCCGACCGGGTCGTCGCCCAGGGTGTCGATCAACTTGCGGATATCACCGCCAGCGACGCAGGGCCGGGCGACATCGTGGACCAGCACCCAGTCGTCTCCGCGAGCGCGGCCGGCGAGAGACTCCAGCCCCGCCAGCACGGAAGCGGCGCGGGTGTCGCCGCCGCTCACCGTACCGATGCGGGGATCACTGCTCACCGGGAGCCGGCGCCAGGTCTCATCCTCGCGGTGCAGCGCCACCACGACCCCCTCGGGGTCGAGCGCCAACAGCCGTTCGAGACTGATCTCCATCACTGTCCTGCCCGCGATACACCGATATTGCTTGGGGATTTCACCGCCAAAACGGGTGCCGATCCCGGCCGCCGGCACCACGAACCAGATGGTCAAGGCGGCGCCTCCAGGTCGGTGGGGATACTGTCGACGACTTCTTCCTCGAGGTCGGCATCACGCTCGGCGCCAGCACTGTCGGCGGGAGGCGCAGGCGGCGTACCGCGCTGGCCCAACTGGCTGTCCACGACAAGAAAGAAGGTTTCATCCTCCTTGATCATCCCCAGGTCGGTGCGCGCCCGCTCCTCGACGGCGTCGAGGCCGGACTTCAAGCCAACGACCTCTTCCGTCAGCACCCGGTTGCGCTCCGCGAGCTTCTCGTTGCGGGCGGTCTGGGCTTGGACCTGTCGCTCGAGCCCGGCTTTCTGGGCGAAGCTGCCCTCGCCGAACCACAACCGGTATTGCAGACCGAGCAACATCACAGCAAGAATGATCACCAACCAACGCATAGCGGCACCGCACAGTTATTGTTCGGGGATTTTATCGTTGCGGGGAAGGTGCGCCAAGAAGCTGCTGACGAACAGCAGCTTCTGAAGAACGGGAGCCCCCTGACAGCAGAAGCAGCCCGCTGTCCGAAATGGATGCGACAGCGGGGTAAAGAGCAGCACGTCAATACGTGTGCCCAGCCCATGCCCGGCAGCCGGGATCCTGGCATCCGGGGTCAGTGCCCTGAGTACGGCGCTTCGGTCCCTGACACCGAAAACCTTACCGGCGAAACTCTTCGCGCCCCCGGTAGGGAGCCAGAGCGCCCAGTTCGGACTCGATACGCAACAGGCGGTTGTACTTGGCGACCCGGTCAGAGCGGCACAGCGAGCCGGTCTTGATCTGCCCCGCCGCAGTGGCGACGGCCAGGTCGGCAATGGTGGTGTCCTCGGTCTCCCCGGAACGGTGGGAAATCACCGCGGTGTAACCGGCCTCCTTGGCCATCTGGATGGCATCCAGGGTCTCCGACAGCGAGCCGATCTGGTTGAACTTGATCAGGATGGAATTGGCGATCTTCTTGTCGATGCCTTCCTTGAGGATGCGGGTGTTGGTGACGAACAGATCGTCGCCCACCAGTTGACAACGGCTGCCGGCCTTGGCCGTCAGGTCGGCCCAGCCGTCCCAGTCGCTCTCATCCATGCCATCCTCGATCGACAGGATCGGGTAGCGGTCCACCAGCGCAGCCAGGTAGTCGGCAAACTCGGGGGAACTGAATACCTTGCCTTCACCGGCCAGGTCGTAGCGGCCGTTTCTGTAGAATTCCGAGGCCGCGCAGTCGAGGGCCAGGGTGATGTCGTCGCCGAGCTTGTAGCCGGCATTGGCCACCGCCTCGGCGATCACTTCGATGGCCGCTTCATTGGAGGGGAGGTTGGGCGCGAAACCACCTTCATCCCCTACCGCGGTGGCGAGCCCCCGGGCAGCCAGCACCTTCTTGAGGTGATGGAAGATCTCGGCGCCCTGACGCAACGCTTCAGCAAAGGTCGCCGCCTTCACAGGCTGCACCATGAACTCCTGGATATCGACGTTATTGTCGGCGTGCTCGCCGCCATTGAGGATATTCATCATCGGCACCGGCATGCTGTACTGGCCGGAGGTGCCATTGATATCGGCGATGTGGGCATAGAGCGGCACTTTCTTCGCCGCCGCCGCCGCCTTGGCGGCGGCCAGGGATACCGCGAGAATGGCGTTGGCGCCGAGCACCGATTTGTTGTCGGTGCCATCGGCTTCGAGCATCAATTGGTCGAGCCGGCGCTGGTCGGTCGCATCCTGGCCCAGCAGCAAGCTGCGGATGCGGGTATTGACATTGCCTACCGCGGTGAGCACGCCTTTGCCCAGGTAGCGGCTGGCGTCGCCGTCGCGCAGCTCCAGTGCTTCACGGGACCCGGTGGAGGCGCCGGAGGGGGCGCAGGCGCTGCCCACCTCACCGCTGGCGAGGACCACGTCGGCGTTGACAGTCGGGTTGCCACGGGAATCGAGAACTTCCCAGGCACGTATATCGGCGATCTTTGTCATTGGATACTCCACTTAGTCCGTATCGAGGACCGGCAGGCTCTTCACCAGGTCGTCCACGGCTTTCATCTGTTGCAGGAAGGGTTTGAGGTTGGCCAGCGCGAGCGCACTGGGACCATCGCAGAGGGCCTGATCCGGGTCGGGGTGAGCCTCGAGAAACAGGCCGGCGAGCCCCACGGCGAGACCGGCACGGGCGAGCTCCGCCACCTGGCCGCGGCGGCCGCCGGAGGCGGCGCCCAGGGGATCGCGGAATTGCAGCGCATGGGTCACATCGAAGATCAGCGGCAGCCCGCCGCTGACCTGTTTCATGGTGCGAAAGCCCAGCATGTCGACCACCAGGTTGTCGTAGCCGAAGCAGCTGCCCCGCTCGCAGAGCAGGAGCTGGTCGTTGCCGCATTCGCGAAACTTCTCGGTGAGATGCGACACCTGGGAAGGACTCATGAACTGGGGCTTCTTGATATTGACCACCGCGCCGGTGGCGGCCATCGCCGCCACCAGGTCGGTCTGCCTGGCGAGAAACGCCGGCAGCTGGATCACGTCGCAAACCGCCGCTACCGGCGCGGCCTGCCAGGGCTCGTGCACATCGGTGATCACCGCCACCCCGAAAGTGGCCTTGATCTCTTCGAAGATGCGCATCCCCTCCTCCAGGCCGGGGCCGCGGAAGGAGTGGATCGACGAACGATTGGCCTTGTCGAAGGACGCCTTGAAGACATAGGGAATACCCAGTGCGGCCGTCACCGCGACATAATGCTCGGCAACCCGCATCGCCAGGTCCCGGGACTCCAGCACATTCATGCCGCCGAACAGCACGAATGGCCGGTCATTGGCTACCTGGATGTCGCCGACGCTGACCATTGCCATCTAGTGGACTCCCTCCGGGTGCTGGTCGGCATAGTCGAGAGCGGCGTTGACGAAACCGATGAACAGCGGGTGCGAGTCCCTCGGGGTCGAGGTGAATTCGGGGTGGAACTGGCAGGCAAAGAACCAGGGGTGCCCCGGCAACTCGATGGTTTCCACCAGGTGGTTGACGTTGGACCAGCCACCGATCCTGAGGCCAGCCTGTTCCAGTTGGTCGATATAGTGATTGTTGACTTCGTAGCGATGTCGGTGGCGCTCCTTGATGGTATCGCTGCCATAGATATCCCTGGCCCTGGAACCGGGCACCAGGGTCGCCATCTGGGCGCCGAGCCGCATGGTGCCGCCGAGATCGGAGTTCTCCGAGCGCCGTTCCACGTTGCCGCTTTCATCGACCCACTCGGTGATCAGGCCGACCACAGGGTGGGGGGTATCCTTCTTGAATTCGGTACTGTTGGCGCCGCCGAGACCCACCACATTGCGGGCAAACTCGATGACCGCCACCTGCATGCCGAGGCAGATACCGAGGTAGGGAATGCCGTTCTCCCGGGCGAAGCGCACCGCCCTGATCTTGCCCTCGACGCCCCGCTCGCCAAAACCGCCGGGCACCAGGATGGCGTGGCAGCCGTGGAGCAGGCTCATGTTATCCTGGAGATCCTCCGAATCGAGATGGCGGATCCTGACCCGGGTGCGGGTATGGATACCGGCGTGCTCCAGCGCTTCGTTGAGGGACTTGTAGGCATCCAGCAGCTCCATGTACTTGCCGACCATGGCGATGGTGATCTCCTTCTCGGGGTGGAGCTTGTTCTCGGCGACCCACTCCCACTGGCTGAGGTCCGCCGGCGGGCAATCGAGATGAAAGCGTTCCACCACGAACTGATCGAGCCCCCAGGCGTGGAGGTGCTGGGGAATGCGATAGATGGTGTCGGCATCCATCAGCGGCACCACGGCACGCTCCTCGACACTGGTGAACAGCGCGATCTTGCGGCGCTGGCCGAGGTCGATCTCGACTTCGGAGCGGCACAACAGCACGTCGGGCTGCAGGCCGATCGAGCGCAGCTCCTTCACCGAATGCTGGGTCGGCTTGGTCTTGGTTTCACCGGCGGTGGCGATATAGGGCACCAGGGTCAGGTGGATCAGCAGTGCGCGGTTGGAGCCGAGCTCCACCTTGAGCTGGCGGATCGCCTCGAGAAACGGCTGCGACTCGATATCGCCGACGGTGCCGCCGATTTCCACCAGGGTGATATCGGCGCCGGCGCCGCCCTGGAGGATGCGGCTCTTGATCTCGTCGGTGACATGGGGGATCACCTGCACGGTGCCGCCGAGGTAATCGCCGCGGCGCTCGCGACGGAGAATGGTTTCGTACACCTGGCCACTGGTGAAGTTGTTGGCCTTGGTCATCTTGGAGTGCAGGAAGCGCTCGTAGTGGCCGAGGTCCAGGTCGGTCTCGGCGCCATCCTCGGTAACGAACACTTCGCCGTGCTGGAACGGGCTCATGGTGCCCGGATCGAGGTTCAGGTAGGGATCGAGCTTCAGCGCGGTGAGCTTGAGCCCGCGCGCTTCAAGCACCGCGCCGAGGGATGCCGCGGCGATACCTTTCCCCAATGAGGAGACCACGCCACCGGTAATAAAAATAAAACGTGTCATGCAGGCCCTTATACATGGTCGAACAAACTAGTGGAATAGACGGGACAGAAGCCTGAGAGCAGTGACGCAGCAACCGTTGGCAGCCCTTCTCGTGATGGGGCGCCAGATTATCAGAACAGGGGCATTATCTCAACGAGGCGCGTGTCGCCGCCGGCCGCCGATAGCGGCGCGCAGCACGCCGGGAGCAGGCCCCGCGCGGGCGAAAACCATGCCCGGCGCCAGGGTCGGGCACGCCAACAGCATCGACCTCTTTCCAGCACCGAGCCGCCCCCCAGAGCGCCATTCGCGAAACGGGTCAACCGGAGAGCCAGCACCGGCTCCCCATTGCCCTGTCCGCTTGGTCCCACCCACCACAGATGAGACGATTCGCCGGCCAGCAGACCGTCGACGGACTCCAGGAAAACGCTGCCCTCCGGCACCAGCAGCGAGGGCCGCTGATCGAAGGTCGGCACATTGAGCGCATCGGGGCCGGATAGTGAACGGCTGCCCGGCAATGGGCAGCAGATGACAAGGCATACGCATTCCTCCCTGAATTTCAATGTGTCGAGAACCTAAGCTCCGTCTTCAGTCACTGTCAAGAATCTCATCATCGGTTTGCATCATGCGCCAATACAGGTCATCGGCTTCGATCGACCCGGAGCCACTGGAAGCGCCAGCGGCAATCTCCAGCGGTGTCCGCCGACGCCGCAAAGGGCTCACAGACCCAGAGATCGCCCGCCGCCACCAGTTGGCCGCCGCAATAGACCAAGGGTACATGGGGGCGCAGCCAGGGCTCGAGGTTCGACTCCTGAAACAGTTTCTTCACCGGGCGGCTGTGGTGTCTCCCGCCCGGCGTACAGCGCTCCCCGCCGCGCCGCCAGTGCACCGCCAGGGCCGCGCCTTCGGGCAGCAGGCAGGGCCCGAGCGGGTCTGGCGTCGCCCGCAGCTCGAAGGCCCCGGGCAGTGCCAGCGGCTGCGACAGGTCCGGCCAGAGCAGCGGCTCGAGGGGCGTTGCCGGGATATCCGGCAGCAGATACAGCCGCCCGGCATGGCGGCGCAGGCTGGCGCCCGGCCAGCGCACCTCGGGATTGCCATCGGGTCGCGCCGCCAGCAGTTCCCGCGCCAGCGCCGACAGCGCCTCCCGGCCCGGCAGCGGCAACGCGCGCCAGCGGGCCCAGCCACGCACCAGGTTGCCGCGCCGGCGCGGCGCCAGGTCTGCCAGCCGCTCCAGGTCGAGGCTCCAGCCCAGCCGCTCGGGGCGCTCGCCGGCGCGCGCCAGATCCTCGCGCGCCAGGTCTGCCAGCAGCGCGTCGCTGTCGCGACACCAGCCGGCGCTGGCGGCCAGGCCCGCCACCGCGTGAGGCCAGCGCTCCAGCAACAGCGGCAGCACGTCCAGGCGCAGGAAGTTGCGGTCGAAACGCGCCTCGCTGTTGGACTCGTCGTCGATCCACGACAGGCCGCGTTCGCGGGCGTAGTGCTCCAGCTCGGCGCGGCGATGCTCGAGCAGGGGACGCACGATACGACCCGCGCCCAGCGCGCGACTGGCGGGGATGCCGGCCACCCCACGCGGCCCGGCGCCGCGCACCAGCCGGAACAACACCGTTTCGGCCTGGTCGTCGGCGTGATGGGCTTGCAGCAACAGGTCGCCGGCGCCCAGGTGGCGCTCGAACACCGCATAGCGCGCGGCACGGGCGGCAGCTTCGACCCCGGTGGCGGGGCTCAGCGCCACCGATTCGGCCACCAGGGGGACGCCCCAGCGGGCGCACAGGCTCGCGCAGTGCCGCTGCCAGTTGCCGGCGCGCGGTGAAAGACCGTGATTGACATGTATCGCCACCACAGTGGCGTCGGGAAAGCCGTGGCGAACGAGATGCAGCAGGACAGTGGAATCGAGGCCGCCGCTGTAGCCCACCAGCAGCCGGTTC
>JBAZCN010000094.1:0-12962 GCA_041655035.1 Porticoccaceae bacterium
CCAGCCCGCTGGCGATACCCGCCGGCGACGTGGTCGAGTTGGAGTACCATTTCAGTGACGGGCCGTCTCCCGATGGCTTTGCCGCCTGGCAGACCGGGGTGGAGGGCAATTGCTACCGGTTTGCCGTGCTCGCTGATTGCCGGGGCCTCGGCGGAGGATTTCGCCAGCAGGCCCTGAACCGTTATTTTGCCCGCATCGTGCAGAAGCACCGGATCGATCGAGTGCTGGTCCGGGACTGCCACGGTTGCACTCTCGACCTGGTGCGCATCGCCGACCTGATGCATATCCCCACCCTGATACAGCTGCCCCCGGCCAGCCCCCTGCCAGCCGCTGGCGACACCTTGGATAACAGCGGCGCCGGCGACAACAGCCTCGTTGACACCCGCTTCTGTGACAGTAGCGGCCTGGCTCGCCGATGGCTGGCGGACAGCCTGGGCAGGGCCCGCTTGCTGTTGCATGAGGGGCCACAGCCACCGGCGTGGCTGGCCGACGTGGCCCCGGAGGCCAGAGTGGCGCCGTTGGCGACCTTGGCCGAGCATCTCGCCGGCCCGGTCACTGAGGCAGGCAGCACAGCGGCCACTGGCGCCGATGGCGGTTTCGACTACGCCATCTACGAGTTTACCCAGCGCGACCACCCGCTGCTGATGCAGATGCAGGCCGGCGAGGTGCGCCATTTCGCGGATTGTCGGCGAGTGCTCGATCTCGGTTGCGGCGCCGGGATCTTCCTACAATTGCTGGCGGAGGCCGGCATCGCGGCCAGCGGTGTCGAGCGCGACCCGGTGATCGCCGCCTATGGGCGGGGCATGGGCCTCGACATTACCACTGCCGACGCCCTGGATTATCTGCGCCGGGCCGGCGAGCAGGCGGCGCCGGTGTACGACGGGGTATACTGTTCGCATTTCGTCGAACATTTGCCGGTGGAGGTGGTGCAGATGCTGTTGGAGCGGCTTGCCCGGCTGCTGCCACCCGGTGGCACCCTGGTGCTGGCATTCCCCGACCCGGAATCGATTCGCTCACAGTTGCTGGGATTTTGGCGCGATCCGGAGCATGTGCGCTTTTATCATCCCGAGTTGGTGGCAACCCTCGCCGGCGCCCACGGCTTTGACCTGGAGTGGAGCAGTTACCACGACCAACCCCACGAAGTGGTGCCGTTTGCGTTGGCACCACCACCGTTGGCGCCAGTGGCGAGTCCGGCGCTGACCGACATCGACTCCGGGTCCGGCGCGGAAAACGGCTGGTGGCAGCGGGTGCTGGCGGCGCTGGGCCTGGTGCCGGCCCGCGATCACCGGGATCTGGCGCGGCAGGTCGATCGGCTCCAGGTAGCGCTGGGCGCTGCCCTCGACCAACAGCATCGCGCCATCGCCGCGCTTGTCGACCGCACCGATCAACTGTGGGCGGTTAACCGCACCTGGGCGTGGAACGACAACGCCGTGCTCAAACTCAGAAAACGCGGCTAAGTCTCTCGGGTTGCAGGCGTTGGACCGGCGACTCTAATCGAGCAGTCAGTCCTCTCGGACAGGAAGCTCCCTTGAACAGAAAGCCCTATTGAACAGAAAAGCCATGACGAACAGCCCGACGACACCCCCACCCGTGGATATCATCATTCCGGTCTACCGCGATCTGGCGGTGACCCGGCGCTGCGTGGAATCCGTGCTGGCCCATACCGCAGCCGGCCTCGGCCAGGTGATCCTGGTGGACGACGCTTCGCCCGAGGCCGAGCTGTCCGCCTGGTGCGACGAGTTGGCGGCCTCTTTGACTGGGAGCGGGCGGGTGCGGCTGCTGCGCAACGCCAGCAACCTGGGGTTCGTGGCATCGGTGAACCGGGGCATGGCCCACAGCGACGAGCGCGACCTGGTGTTGCTCAACAGCGATACCGAGGTGCCCCCCAATTGGCTCGAACGGCTGCGCCGTTGCGCGTACTCGGCAGATGATATTGCCACGGTCACGCCGTTCTCCAACAACGCCACCATCTGCTCCTATCCGTTTTTTTGCCAGTCGGCGCCCCTGCCCGACGGCCTCGATTTGCCCCAGATGGACGCCCTGTTCGCCCGCGCCAATGCCGGGCAAAGCCTGGAGATCCCCACCGCGGTGGGCTTTTGCATGTATATCCGCCGCGCCTGCCTCGACCGGATCGGCCTGTTCGATGCCGAGCGTTACGGTCGCGGCTATGGCGAGGAGAACGACTTTTCGCGCCGGGCGGCGGCCCAAGGCTGGCGCAACCTGCTGTGCGCCGACCTGTTCGTGTTTCACCAGGGCGCGGTGAGTTTTGGCGAGGACCGCTTCGCCCTGATGACCGCCGCCGAGGCGCTGCTCGATGAGCGCTATCCCTCTTATCGGGCTACAATCGCCGACTTCGTGGCCGCCGACCCGGCCCGCCCCCTGCGCAATGCCGTCGACCGGCTGCGGCTCGACGTGCCGGGGCAGGCACCGGTGGTGATGGCGGAACTACAGGCCGCCCGCGATGGTCTGTACCAGCGCATCCCGCCGCTGGAGGCCGAGATCGCCGCCTACGCCGCGCGCTGCGCCGAATACGAACGGCAGCTGCAGATGGCTCGGGACGACTATGCCGAGAGCAGCGCCCGCTACCAGCAGCAACTCGACGAGGTGCGGGGGCACTTCGCCGCGACCGACCACGCTCTTGGCGAGGCGCAGCGGATCGTCGCCGATGCCCAGCAACGCATCCAGCTGCTCGGCGACGAGCTCGACAGCATCAAAAACAGCCGGACCTGGCGCTTGCGCTGCTGGCTGCGACAACTAGTGGATAAATCATGACTTCGAATGTACACGCGTTTACCAGTATCACCAGCAATTACCTGCCCAAGGCCCGGGTGCTTGCCCGTTCGGTGAAGAAAACCGACCCCGCCGTCAACTTCCACCTGATGCTGTCGGACGACCTGCCGGCGGGTTTCGACCTCGATGCCGAACCCTTCGACTCGGTTATCACCGCCGAGTCGCTGCCCATCGACGATCTCAAGGGCTGGCTGTTTTCCCACACTGTGGTCGAGCTGTGTACAGCGGTAAAGGGCCTCGCGGTGGAGTATATTTTCGAGCACCGCGGCGCCGACAAGGTGTTTTACTTCGATCCCGACATGGTGGTGTTCTCGCGGCTCGACGAGCTTGCCGGCGAGCTCGATCGCCACAGTGTGTTGCTGACCCCGCACCAGACGGAGCCGGAAACCTCGGTGGAGGCGATCATGGACAACGAGATGGCCAGCCTCACCTACGGCGTGTTCAACCTCGGCTTTGTCGGTGTCCGCAACGATGGCGAGGGCCGGCGCTTTTCCCGCTGGTGGGCCGACCGGCTGCTACAATTCTGCCACGATGATCTGGAGCGCGGCCTGTTCACCGACCAGAAATGGGTGAACCTCGCACCTTGTTTTTTCGACAATGTGCGGGTGCTGCGTTCGCCGGCGTTCAATGTCGCCACCTGGAACATCACCAACCGCCAGGCCACCGGCTCGGTGCAGGGCGGGGTCCGGATCAATGGCGAGCCGCTGAGCTTTTACCATTTTTCGGGGTTCGACAGCGGCGACCAGGAGGTGATGCTCAACAAATACGGCAAGCACAGCCCGGTGCTGTTCGAATTGCGCGACTGGTATATCGCCGAATGCGAGGCCCAGGGCCAGTCGCTGCTGGGCACGCTGCCATATAAATACGCGGCGTTCGACGATGGCACACCGATCAGCCGCACCCAGCGGATCCTTTACCGCCAGCGGGAGGATTTGCGCCGGGCATTCCCCGATCCGTTTTCCACCGCCGGCAATGGCGGCTACAAAAGCTGGTTCGCCGCCAATGCCCAGGACGAGCCGCAGGCCTACAAGGTGATCACCATTCGCCCCCAGGCGGGATTCTTCAACGTGCTGGCGGATCTGGCCACGTATTTCCGCCACACCGCCCGCTCGGGCAAGGTGCGCAATCCCCTGACCCGCGCCCTGCTCAACAGTGCCGCCTGGGGACTCGGCCTGGCACAGCGGGTCGCGCGCTAGGTGTACCCGGCGCGGCCCGTGTCCACTGCGATGCGGCTTTATGTAGTGGCGCTGAGCGGCGAAGCGGCGCCGCTGGCGACGACCTTGCGCAGTCTTCGCGACACTGCCGCCGGTTATACCGGCGGCCATGACACCGCTACCCGGGGAGCATTCGATCTGCAGGTGCTGGGCAGCGACGACCCCGCCTTGCACCACTGCGCCGAACAGGCCGGCTGCGGGTTCGCCGCCGCCCTCCCGGAGACCATCGCCAGCGATCATTACTGGAGCACCCTGCTGCGCTTGCTGCCGGCTATCGAGGGTCATGGCGCTGAAGGTTACGACGGCTACAGCCTGATCCTGCGCGCCGGGTGCAAGCTGCCGCCCTACTGGCTGCCGCGGCTGTGTACCGCCGCCCGGCGCAGCGCTGCCGGCGCGGTCTTCCCGCTCAGCGTCCGCGATCCGCTGACCTCGGTGTTCAGCAGCCACCGCCACCAGCCCGGGCTCGGCGTCGAGGATGTCGACCGCTGGCTGAACCGCTACAGCAGCCACACCGACATCGATATCCCCCTGTTCGCCGGCTACTGCGGCCTGTTCGCCGGCCGCTGGCCGGCCCCCGCTGGCGACGACAGCCAACTGGCCGCCGAGTGGCGCAATCGCGGTGTGCCGATCATTGCCAGCGACGCCCTGTATATCGACGATAGCGCCCTCGAACCCTTGTCCTTGCCCACCAGCCTCTATCCCGGCTGGCGCGAGGCGCTGACCGAGCGGCACCCGCTGACCGCCCTTCGCCACGCCCTGACCGAGCTGTCGTCCCGCGCCGAGACCCCGCCGCCGGAGGTGCCGCCGGTGCGGCCCGTGCGCTTGCATGTCAGCCACAGTTGGGGTGGGGGCCTCGGCCGCTGGGTGGAGGATTTCATCACCGCCGACACCGCCCATCAGAGCCTGGTGCTGCGCCCCATCGGCCACTGGGACGCCTTCGCCCAGACCCTGGCCCTGTACCCCGGCCCGCAAATGGATGTGCCGCTCAAAACCTGGACCCTGGCCCAGCCGATTTTGTCGACGGCCCTGGCCCACCACCAGTACCGGGAAATCCTGGGGGAGATTGTCGCCACCTACGGGGTTGGCTCGGTGCTGGTGTCATCGTTGATCGGCCATTCGCTGGATGTTCTCGACAGCGGCCTGCTCACCACCTTTGTCTGCCACGATTTCTACCCGGTGTGCCCGCCGCTGTACGCCACCTGGGGCAATCCCTGCGACAGCTGCGACAGCAGCCGGCTGGCGAACTGCCTGAGCGACAATCCCCAGCACCGCATTTTCCGTGTCGAGCCGCACGATCATTGGGTGGCGCTGCGCCGTGCCTTTGCCGACCTCGTGGCCGCCCGGGATATCACCATGGTCGCCCCCTGCCAATCGGTAGCCCGGCGCCTCCAGGCACTGCTGCCACCGCTGGCGGACAGGACCATCGCGGTGATCGGGCACGGGCTGTCCCCGGAGTCGATCGCCAGCCTCGCCGTCGCCAGGCACGATGAGCCCGAGGGTGGGCGCAGCGACGAGGCGGGGCGCCTGCGCATCGTGATTCTCGGCAGCCTCGCCGACCACAAGGGCGCCACCCTGCTGGCGCCGGTGCTGGCGCAGATCGGCGGGTTTGCCGATCTGCTGCTGCTCGGCGCCGGCGAAGACGGCCGGCGCTTCGCCGGCGGCGGCGCAGTCACCGTGGTCGAACACTACCAGCGCCACCAGCTCGGCGAGTTGCTGGCGGAATTCAAGCCGGACCTCGGTCTGCTGCTGTCGACGGTGCCGGAAACCTTCAGCTACACCCTGAGCGAGCTGCATGCCGCCGGCGTGCCCGTCGCCGCAACCGCTCTCGGCGCCTTTGCCGACCGCATTCAGCACCAGAGCGATGGCTGGCTTTTCGACCCGACCCCGGATGCCCTGTTGGCGCTGCTGCGCCAACTGCATCAGTCACCGGCCGGCATCGCCGCGGTCCGCGCCCGGCTGCTGGCACGGCCGGCAAAGCCAGCCGCCGCCATGGTCGCCGATTACAACCGTCTCGAAAGCCCCAGCGCCCGCGCCCTCGGCCACCTCGAGCGCCCCCGCGCCGGACAGCAAAGGTCCGCCGACCGCGACTACCTCGCCGAAGGCCAGCTGTACATCAACCCCCAGGCGCCCTACCGGCAGGTGCTGAAGGATTTCATCCGTTTCACAGCCAAGCGGATACAGCACTCCCAGCGCCTGCCCTCCCCGCTGAGAAGAGCCATCGCCGCCCTCGCCCGACGTTGGCTGCGCTGACGCCGGTTCTCACCAGTCCAGGGCAACGGTCACGGAGTCAGGCGGACTCGTCCGTCGGCGGCATCCGGTAACGGTACCACCGCGCAACGCCGCCGCGTACAGCCCGATAGGGTGTCGCTGAGGCACGAGGCGCACCGGCGACAAAGTGCCACACCCACGGTGCGCCTCCTAACCTCGGCGGCACCCTATGCCGCCACCATCGAGAAACACCTGCCGCATACGACTCGATAGGGTGCGCTGAGGCACGAAGCGCACCGGCTACGACGTGCCACACCCACGGTGCGCCTCGTACCTCGGCGGCACCCTATGCCGCCACCATCGAGAAACGCCTGCCGCGTACGACCCGATAGGGTGCGCTAAGGCACGAAGCGCACCGGCTACGACGTGCCACACCCACGGTGCGCCTCGTACCTCGGCGGCACCCTATGCCGCCACCATCGAGAAACACCTGCCGCATACGACCCGATAGGGTGCGCTGAGGCACGAAGCGCACCGCAGAAACCGCAGTTATGAATTGCCTGAATAACGGCGGGGTCCTTGGCAGGCAGCCGCCGGTGAGTAAGAATAGTTCCCTTTATCGCAAGGGATGACTCATGACCCGCCTGGCTACCCTCCTGCTCGGCCTGTGCCTGGCCTTCGCCGCCACCGCCGAGATGCGCACACTGCTGCAATTGGTCGACTATGTCGGCGTCGACTACCCGGAAGCGGTCGCCGATGGCGAAGTGATCAACGCCGCCGAGTACGCCGAGATGGTGGAGTTTGCCGGCCGCATCGGCAGTGAACTCACCGGCCTCGGCCTTGACGACGATGAGCTGGCCGCGCTGGTCGAGCAGCTCCAGGCGGCGATTGCCGCCAAGGCCGAAGCCGCCGATATCGCCGCGCTCACCCAGAACCTGCGCGAACAGCTGATGGCCGGCGCCGATCTGGAGCTGGTGCCGATCCAGGCGCCCGATCTCGGCAATGCCGCTGCGCTCTACCAGACGCACTGCGCCCTCTGCCATGGCGTTGAGGGACGCGGCGACGGGCCGGGCGCTGCCGGCGTGGAACCGGCGCCCACCGATTTCCGCGACGTCGGCCGCGCCCGGGAGCGCAGCCTGTTCGGCCTGTTCAACACCATTACGCTGGGCGTGGAAGGCACCGCCATGCCGCCCTTCCCGCAACTCAGCGATGCCGAGCGCTGGGCGCTTGCGTTCCACACCGGCGGCATGGCGGACACCGGACAGGCGCCGGACAGCCCTGCGGGCGGCGACACCGGCTTGTTGGAGCGGGTGGTGCTGAAGACACCGGCCGAGTGGGCCTCGGAGCGCGACAACGGCGCCGCGGCGGCATTCTGGTATCGCCACCATCCCCAGCAGTTGTTCGCCGGCGCGCCGGACCCGCTGATCATCGCCCGCCGCCTGCTCGCCGACAGTCGCGCCAGCTACCGCGCAGGCGAGCTGGCAACCGCGCGGCAAGCCGCCATCACCGCCTATCTCGAAGGTTTCGAACTGGCCGAGGCGCCATTGCGGAACGTCGCTCCGGCGCTGGTGCGCGAGACCGAGACGGCGATGCTGGCCTACCGGCAGGCGGTGGCTCGTCCGGACAATGCCGCGGAGGTGGATGCGCGTTTCGAGACCGCCGACGCGCTGTTGCGGGAGGCGCGGCAGGCGCTGGGCGGCACCGAGCTGTCGCCCGCTCTCGCCTTCCTGTCGTCGCTGATCATTTTGCTGCGCGAAGGGCTGGAGGCCATCCTGGTGCTGGCCGCCCTGATCGCCTTTCTGGTGCAGAGCGGGCGGCGCGACGCTCTGCGCTATGTCCACGCCGGCTGGGTCACGGCACTCGTGGCCGGCGCCGCCACCTGGGCGGTATCCAACTACGTCATCACCATCAGCGGCGCCACCCGCGAGGTCACCGAAGGCTTCACCGCTCTGGTGGCTGCAGCCGTGCTGTTCTACGTCGGCTTCTGGATGCACGGCAACGCCAATGCCAAGCGCTGGAGCGCCTACCTGCAGAGCAAGGTACAGCGCGCCCTCGACCAGCGCACGCTGTGGACGCTGGGGCTGCTGTCGTTCCTGGCGGTGTATCGCGAAATCTTCGAGACGGTGCTGTTCTACCAGGCGCTGTGGACGCAGGTGGGCGAAGGCGCCCGCCACGCGGTGTTCGGCGGCGCCGCAGTGGCGATGGTGGCGTTGCTGCTGGTGGCTTGGCTGTTGACCCGGTTTGGCATGCGGCTGCCGCTGCGCCAGTTCTTCCTCGTCGGTTCCTGGGTGATGGTGGCGCTCGCGCTCGTTTTCGTCGGCAAGGGCGTCGCCGCGCTGCAGGAGGCCGGCCGCCTGCCGATCACCGCCATCGACGGCCCCACCATCGACTGGCTGGGCATTTATCCCACCGCCGAGAGCCTGGGCCTGCAGGTCGCACTGCTCGTCATGGGTGGCCTGCTGGTGTGGCACAACCGCCGTTCCGGCAAGGCGTAGGGGCCCACTGGCGCAGCCGCGCCCGCCTCGTCTCAACCCCCTCTCCCGCTCGCCGGCATGCCTTCTGGCTGGTCTCTCAGGAGGCACCGGGGAAAGTCGCCGTCCGACGCAACGGGTTGCCGGAAAGGTGCGGCGGTGGACCGATAAATTCCTCTGGACCGGAAAAGTCAACGTTGATAATCTTGCTCGCGGCGGCGCCCCTTCGCCCTTGGCTGATTTGTTCGGCGATGACAAATCAGCCGGTGTGCAGTTGTTTCCCTGACTCTTAAGCACCGGATTAGATCAACAACAAAATGCCTAACGCTTCCTCTCGTGCCGACCAGGAATGGTTGCTCCTGATGCAAACCGGGCAGAATGCCTATGCCTCGACCCAGATTGGCGAGGCGGAGTTGGCCTTTGCCAGGGCTGTCCGCGCCAAGCCCGAGAGGATGGAAGGGTGGGTCAATCTGGGCGTGGCGCAGCTGGCGCTCGGCAATCCGCAGAAAGCCGCAGCCGCGCTCGAACAGGCCAAGCGCCTTTCTCCCGGCACCGAGGCCGTTCATCTCATGCTGGCAAATGCCTACGCCGACTCAGGCGATTCGGCCAGGGCGATACTCTCGTGTCGCGACGGATTGGCCATCCGTGCGACAGCAAATCTGTGGAACAGGCTGGGTACGCTGCAACGCATTCAATGGCTGTTCGACGATGCCAGCTCATCCTTTCTCAACGCCCTGCAATGTGACCCCGAGCATCAATACGCTCGCGTAAACCTTGCAACCCTCCGCATTTTGCAAGGTCGGCATGAGGAGGCGCGAAAGTCGCTCGCGGAAATACTCGATTCAAACATAGCCGCCGATACCCGGGCCGAGGCTGAGCGTTCTTACCGGTTGCTCGCGGATTTCAACCGCATGGGGGTTTCACTGACCACCGCGTTCGCCGAGGCGCGTTTTGACGATGCCATTGCCATTCTCGACACCCCGAGCTCAAGCCCCCTCCAGGAGGACAGCGCCCTCATTCCGTTCCTCGAGGCATTGTGCTCGGCGGCACAACGCCCGCCCATGCTCCCACCCGTACCGTCACGCCTGGCGGACGACTGGCCTGTTATCGAAGCGCACTTTTCCTTGCACAAAGGCGAGACTGTCGCTCAATACCTGAGCGACGAAGCGTCGCGCCGATCCACGCCGACAGCGCCGGGCGCGGCGGAAGTTTTCCAGTACGCCAAAGCGGTTGCCGTGCGGCGCTCCGGCGCCCTGCATACTCTTTTCAACCGCCATCCCGAGGCGGCGTTTCGGTATTCCCACTGGATGATTCTGAATGGTGTCGACGACCGGAAGTATTGTCCCGGCCACTTCAAGCTACAACCAAACCTTGTCAGGGCCAACCCGCTGGTATCCCGGACACCCCCGGAATGTGTACCGGGAACCATCAGGCGCTTCTATCAGCGCGTGCTGCCCCCAGTCAGTGACGCCGAGACTCGCGCGGCGATCGTCTACCTGATGATCGTCAGAACCCACAGCTATATTGACGGCAATGGCCGGGTAGCCCGGTATTTGCTCAACTACGAACTGGAACGGGGCAACCAGGCGCCAATCCTGATACCGGACTCGATGCGCTCCGACTGGACCACGGCGCTCAGAAGAGTTTATCGAGAACAGGAACCAGGGCCCATGGTCGATGCAATCCGCCAGGCGCGCGAGTTCACCGCGCAATTCCTCAATGAGCTCGACGCCGTTCGCGGCAACGATCACCTCCAACAACACACCCGGACCTTTCCATGAATCATTCGCCATCTTCGTATGACATGCTGTTGGTGGGCTCCCGCGCCCTGTCCGAAGAAGGCTTCAAACCGCGGTCCCATGACAGCGACTGGGATATATGGATCACCGAAAGGTACGTGCGAGAAAACCTGCTCGCATATATTGATTTTTCGACGGGTGACTCGGGTGACCAACGCGCGATGCTGGAAACCCCGGAAAGAAGGTATTCCCTGCGGGTAATACCGGAGGGTGACGTTCGCGAGCTGTTCATGCGCGCTTCGCACACCCGCCCTCTGCTCGGCAACGATCGAGGCTGGCCGGTCCGGATAGCATCGCCCGCCGGCACCCGCCTCCTCAAAAGAGCCCTTGCCTACCAGCCGGTGAAGTGGCACAAAAACATCGAAGACTATCACCGCGTCGCGGCGCTGACGGCAAACATGGCGGCAACCGCCGAAGAGGAGCATGCCTATCAATCCTTGCGGGCCGAAATGATCGCCAAACTGGATTCCAAGCTGAATGGCTGGACGATGCGTGTGAAAAACCAGGACTTCTTTGCGGATTTCAAGTATCCGTGGCTAAGGGCATACGAACACGACGATCTGCATCGGGCAACCTGCTATGGCGGCCGGCCTCTCTATACCGAACTCAAGGATGACCCGTCCCTGGCCTACATCCCGCAGGCGGCCTTTGAACAGCTTTGTCACGCCGACAAAATCAGGCTCGTGCGCGAGGAAGCTTATGCCCTGGCGCTGGAGAGGGTTCTTATTCCGGCCATGGACCTGGGCATCGCCCACAGCGCGGAGAGCGCTTTTCTCCACGCATTGCGCCGCATCAGCACCACCCTGGCGCGAGGCTGGTTCAGGGAATTTGCCATCGATCACTATGACGAAATCAAAAATTACGACAAAAACTTCGTCGATGACTATCACAGGCATTGTGAAAGCGGGCAGCTCGTCAAAAAACCGCAGACGCTCGCTCGCCATGAACGCCGGAAGCTGCTGGCTCTGTACTGGAAGCGGCTATGCGAAAATGACAGCCTCGCGGGCTTGACCTAGAACAGACGGCAGTTTTCCAGACTGTCGAAAAAAATCGTGCGCCAGCTCATATCCCGCCACCGACCCGGTCGATGCCGCCTATCGCTTCACGAATCTGCCCGGCGTAGCGGTCGCCGTTGAAGAGCCCGGCTTTTTCCCGCGCCGCCGTCGATAGCGCGACGCATACCTGCGGGCTGTCGGCAAGCCACAACACCCGGTCGCGCAGCTGTTTGCCCTCGCGCGAGTCGATCCAATAACCTTCGATACCCGGCGTCACCAGTTCGGTGGGGCCGCCCTCGGGGGGGACGATGACCGGTATGCCGTAGGTCATCGCTTCGAGAATGGTCATGCCGAACGTCTCGACGATCTGGTCGATACGGGACAGGTTAACCACCAGCGAGGCATTCTGGTAAAACGGCGAGGTATCGTTGGTACCGGCGTGAACCCGGACATTGGCCGGCAACTCACGCCGGGCGAAATAGTGGGCAATACCCGCCCTGTCGTCATTGACCAGCAGATCGAAGTGAATATCGGGCCGGTCGGCCAGCGTCCGCGCCAGGCCGAGCAGTTCCGGCACGCCCTTGTAGTCCCGCAGGGTGGCAATCATCAGGACGTTGAAGCGGCCGTTGTGGCGATGCCGGTAACAATGGGCCAGCGCCCGGGTGACAAAGCCGCCGTCCAGGGCGTTGGCGATCGTCCGCGCCGGCACCCCAGGGATCGGCAGCCCGCGCCGGTGGGTGTCGGATACGTAAATATTCAGTGTCGAGGTCCACCTGACCATGGCGGTGAGCAGCCGCAGCATCGGCCCCGACCGCACCGAGCTTTCATGGAGGTGGTAGATGACCGGCCTGCCGGTGAGCTTGCCGTAAAGCGCCGCGCCAAAAGGCAGTAGTGTATTGACGTAGATGACAGCGCGAGGCGGTATCCGGCGATCGAGCAGCAGCCGGGCAAACAGGCAGGACTGGCTGAACAGAAACACCAGGCCGCGCATGGAGCGAAAACGGCTGCTCCGGAACCAGTATTCGACGCGGGGCACCTCGATCTCGGACAGCAGGCCCTCGCCCTCGCTGCCGATATACAGCAGGCGCTCTTCATCCAGGCTGCCCAGCGCGGCGATGGCGGAGCACAGCACCCGGGTACTGCCGGAGCGGTCATTGTAGAGGTGCGCGAAAACGATCAATCCGTCATCCCGTCATGGGCGCCGCGGTGCGGTGCCGGCCTGAGAGTCGGTATCCTACCCGGGCAACCCGAGTGAGTAAACAGTGGGTCCCCGTTGGCTCGAGACCTCATAGGTGCGTTGAAGAATGAAGCGCACCGGGGAAGACACCAGGCACCGCCGGTGCGCCTCCTGTCGTCGGCACACCCTATGATCGGGCCAATACTTGCCACCGGGGCATGCCCATCGTTGTCGTGAGGCCCATAGGGTGCGCTGAAGAATGAAGCGCACCGGGGAAGACACCAGGCACCGCCGGTGCGCCTCCTGTC
>JBAZCN010000095.1:0-12836 GCA_041655035.1 Porticoccaceae bacterium
TTTCATCCGCCGCCAGCCCGACCAGTACCTGTGGGCGCACCGCCGCTTCAAGACCCGCCCGGTGGGTGAAATGTCGCTCTATCCCTGGGAAAAACCCCGGCGTCGGCCGGTGGCCGACGCCGACGAAGATTGAGCCGTCCGATACCCGCGGTTATCGGCAGTGCCGGGCCAAGGCCGCGCTTGTGCCGTGGTGGACACATCAGTACCATTACGCTTTTTCAAGCGGAGCCCTGAATGATCACCGGTAGCATCGTCGCAATGATTACTCCAATGGTGCCCGGCACCCTGGCCGTGGATTGGGACGCGCTGAAAAAGCTGGTGGAGTGGCATATCGCCCAGGGCACCGATGGCATCGTCGCGGTGGGCACCACCGGCGAGTCGGCGACGCTCGATATCGACGACCACCTCGAGGTGGTCCGGGTCTGCATCGAAGCCGCCGGCGGCCGCATCCCGATCATCGCCGGCACCGGCGCCAACAGCACCAGCGAAGCGATCGAGCTGACCCGGGGCGCCGCGGAGCTCGGTGCCGACGCCTGTCTGCTGGTGGTGCCGTACTATAACAAGCCCACCCAGGAGGGCATGTACCTCCACTTCAAGGCCATTGCCGAGGCGGTGGATATCCCGCAGTTGCTTTACAACGTGCCCGGCCGGACCGCGTGCGACATGCTGGGCGAAACCGTGATCCGCCTTGCCGCGGTGCCCAATATCGTCGGCATCAAGGAAGCCACCGGCGACATGGCGCGCGCCCGCCAGCTGATCGATGGCTGCCCGGCGGATTTTGCCATCTATTCCGGTGATGACCTGACCGCCATCGATCTGATGCTGATGGGTGGCAAGGGCAATATTTCGGTGACCGCCAATGTCGTTCCGGCGGCGATGCATCAATTGTGCGCCGCTGCCCTGGCGGGCGACGACAGCGGCGCCCGGCGGATTCACGAACGGCTGTTGCCCTTGCATCGGGCGATGTTCGTCGAATCCAATCCCATTCCGGCGAAATGGGCGGCGGCCCAACTGGGGTTGTGCAGCGACGCCATCCGCCTGCCGTTGACCCCGCTATCCAACCAGTATCATCCCGTGGTGAGAGATGCGCTGGTCGCCGCCGGAGTGTCGCTCGCCTGATAGCCGCGCAGTCGTGCCGGCCCGTTATCCTTTCCCAGGAGTGAACAGATCAATGAAAGTGAAGTTTTTCGTCACCCTGACAATCACCTCGATGGTGTTGTCGGGCTGCGGTATGTTCGGCGAGGACGGGATGTTCAGGAATCGCGGCAAGGATTACCTGCTGTCGGAGGAAATGCCGCCACTGGTGGTGCCGGAAGAACTCGACCACGAAGAGCTCGGCCAGCTCTACCCGATTCCGCCCATCGCCGATACTGCGGTGCTGGACGAAAGCGGCGAGGTCCCGAGGCCGCAGACGCTGTCGGTGAACAGCCTCGAAGAAGTCGTCAAGATCCAGAATCTGGGCGATCAGCGCTGGATTCTCAGCAACAGATCCCCCAGCGAGGTCTGGCCGCGGGTGCGCAATATCCTCAACCGCAGCGGCATCCACACCGCCAATGCCGAAGCCGCGGCCGGGATCCTCGATACCGTGTGGCTCGAATTCCAGGGCGACAGCACCTACCACCACCGCTACCGCCTCTTCATCCAGCCCGGGGTGCAGCTCAACAGTACCGAGATCAAGATCCTTCACGATCGGATGCCGCAGGGCGGCGAGGCCCCGCAGCAGTGGCCGGAAGAGTCGGCGGACAGCCAGCGCGAACAGGACATGCTGCAGATTCTCGGCGAGGCCCTGGCCGGTGACGTCAGCAGCGGCACCGTGTCGCTGCTGGCCCAGGCCATTGGCGGCGCCGAGAAGGTCGAGATCGTCACTCCCAAAGTGGCCGACCCCTACCTGTTGATGAAGCTCGACATGGATCGGACCTGGGCGTCGGTGGCCTATTCCCTGCAGAGAGGCGGTTTCACCACCATCGACCAGGACCGCTCCGAAGGCGCCTTCTACGTCAACTACACCGAGGAAGACGATGACAAGCCCGGCTTTTTCCGCCGCCTGCTGGGGCGGGGCGAAAAAGTGCTCGAGATCAATTATGTGGTGTTCCTGACCGAGGTCGAGGACGGTGTGCAGATCAGGGTGGTGAACGAGGACCGCGCCGGTCTCAAGCGTGCCGAGGCCATTCGCCTGCTGATGAACATGCGCGCCAATCTGTCGTAAATGGCCATTCGCCTCGCTTCCCTGGGCAGTGGCAGCAAGGGCAACGGCACCCTGGTCGAGAGCGGCGACACCTGCGTGCTGGTCGATTGTGGCTTCTCGGTGCGGGACACCGAGCGCCGCCTCGCCAGGCTCGGCCGCACGGGAAACGACCTCGCCGCCATCCTGGTGACCCACGAGCACAGCGACCACGGGCGGGGCGTGCTGCCCCTGGCGCGCAAGTACCGCATTCCCGTCATCCTCACCGCCGGAACGGCCCGGGCCCTGCACCCGGACGGCGCCGCCGAGGTGCGGATTATCGATACCCGCAATGCCTTCGCCGTCGGCGGCTTGGCGGTGACGCCGGTGGCCGTTCCTCACGATGCCAGGGAGCCGGTACAATTTGTCTTTGCCCGGGGCGGGCGGCGGGTCGGCGTGCTGACCGATCTCGGCTGCATCACCCCTCACGTGGTGGCGAGTTTCAGCGGCTGTGACGGCTTGTTGCTCGAAGCCAACCACGATCCGGAAATGCTGGCGCGGGGGCCCTATCCCCCGGCGCTGAAGCGCCGGGTCGGCGGCGACTGGGGGCACCTCAGCAACCGGCAGTGCGCCGAGTTGCTGGCGCGGATCGAGAGGCGCTGCCTGCAACTGGTGGTGCTCGGCCATATCAGCCAGCACAACAATACCGTGGCGCTGGTGGAAGAAGCGGTCTCTCCCTACCGGGAGGAACTGCACGATGTGCACTATGCTTGCCAGTCGGAAGGTTTCGACTGGCGGGTGGTCGACTAGATGATATGAGGGTTCAAGACACAATGGAAAAGCGCAATCAACTGTATGCCGGCAAGGCCAAGTCGGTTTTTACCACCGATGATCCCGATCGTCTGGTCATCGTGTTCCGCAATGACACCTCGGCCTTCGATGGCCAGAAGGTCGAACAGCTGGATCGCAAGGGGATGGTCAACAACAAGTTCAACGCCTTCATCATGGAGAAGCTCGAAGCGGCGGGCATCCCCACGCATTTCGAACGCCTGCTCGGCGACGACGAAGCGCTGGTCAAGCGCCTCGAGATGATTCCCGTGGAGTGCGTGGTGCGCAACGTGGCCGCCGGCAGCATCTGCCGCCGCCTCGGCGTGCAGGAGGGCCTGGAGCTCGATCCACCGACCTTCGAGCTGTTCCTCAAGAACGACGCCCTCCACGATCCGATGATCAATGAGTACCACATCCGCTCCTTTGGCTGGGCCCGGCCGGAGGAGGTCGACACCATGAAGGCGCTGACCTTCAAGGTCAACGACATCCTCAAAGAACTGTTTGCCGGCGCCGGCATGATCCTGGTCGACTACAAGCTGGAGTTCGGCGTGTTCAATGGCCAGGTGGTGCTTGGCGATGAATTCAGTCCCGACGGCTGCCGGATATGGGACAGCGAAACCCGGGAGAAGCTCGACAAGGACCGTTTCCGCCAGGATCTCGGCAATGTCATCGAATCCTACGAACTGGTGGGCCGGCGCCTGGGTATCCGCTTCGACTGAAGCCGTGTCCGGCGCGAGGCTGATCGCGCGGTTTGAAGAGGGGCTTGTCAAGCCCCTTTTTCGTGCCTCGCTGAGTGATTTTTAACCGTTTGTCGGCTTCTTCACCAAAACTTTTCCACTGTTGGCGACCGAATGCCCCAAGTTAGAACTTCATGCTTAGGGTTATTTTGGAATAGAGTCGTAAGTCCTTGTTTTTTGACTTTCGTTGATGTAACTGCATGATTTTAAATGTTTTATTTATTTGGTTAAAAAATGGCCAATTTGTGGTGGAGTCAGAGGCTGCCGCTATCCGGGGATGTTTTTCGAAACTAATCCACAAAGTTATCCACAGAATTTGTGGGTAACTTTGGGGCCGGGGGAAGTGGGTAGAAATGAAACAAAGCTGACACTTGTGCGGTTTTGTTACAGGGGGAAACCGCGGCCCGGCGGGGTATCTGAAAAGTCCCCTTGCGGGCCATGCCCGCCGGGGGCTGTCAGCGGCAGTGGACAGGCAGGATGAGCTGGCCAGCGACCTGTTTGGCGAGTGTCGCGGCGCCGGCGCAGTCGAGCCGGGGATTGCCCTCCAGGTTGACCGCCGACAGGCGGGGCAGGGCGAGCAGCGGCGCGATGGTGGTGAGCTGGTTGTTGGCCAGATTGAGGGTGTTGATCTGGCTGAAGACTTCGATGCCGTCGAGACTGGCGATGTCGCCGTCACTGCAATTGAGCAGTTGCAGTTCGCCGGGCTGGGTAATGTTGCGGTCGCGGATGGTCTGATCGGCGCAGGTCTGCAGCCCGGTATCGGCCAGGGCGAAATCACTGAACAGCTGCGGCGGCGTGTGGATCGTGCGGTCGTTGAGAGTCACCTGGTAGCGGTTGCATCCAGACAGGCAAAAAACAGCGGCTGCGAGGCCGAGCACAGTGAGACATTTGGTGGTTTTCATGGTCAGATTCCCTGGTTTTTATCATTTTAGCCCTGCGGGCGGGAGAAGACCAAGAATGCTTTTTTATCGTAGCAAGAGAGGTAATGTATGAAGAAAATCCTGACGACCCTGGCGCTGGTGGCGATGGTGGGCTGCGCCTCCACCGATCCCTATACCGGACAACAGAAAACCAGCAATACCGCCAAGGGCGCGGGCATCGGCGCGGTGTCCGGCGCGGTGATCGGCGCCGCCACGGCGAGCAGCAAGGACCGCAAGAAGGGCGCGCTCACCGGCGCACTGGCCGGTGGCGCGATCGGCGGTGGTGTCGGCTACTATATGGATCGCCAGGAGACCGCCCTGCGCGCCAGGCTGCAGGGCAGCGGGGTCAGCGTCAGCCGCGAGGGCGATAACATTCGCCTCAATATGCCCAGCGGCATCACCTTCGGTGTCGATCGCGATGAGGTGCGTTCGGAGTTCTACCCGACTCTCGAATCCGTGGCCGTGGTCCTCAAGGAGTACGACAAGACCAACGTCCGCATCGTCGGCCACACGGATTCCACCGGCAGCGACAGCCATAACCAGACGCTGTCCGAGCGCCGCGCCCACAGCGTCGGCCAGTTGCTGATATCCCACGGCATCGCTTCCGGCCGGGTGTGGACCAACGGCTACGGCGAGCGCTATCCCATCGCCAGCAATGATACCGAGCAGGGCCGCCAGGCCAATCGCCGGGTCGAGATCGAGCTGGTACCCATTGGCAACTGACGACACTCCCGAGTGGGGGGCGGCCGGATCGGCGCGCCACCCGGTGCTACCGTTGGTTGCGGCCCCCGGCTTTGGCGACGCGGCCAGGGCGCTGGCCGCGTCGCGGGCGTTCGACTATGGCGGCGAGCGGGAACACCTGCGCGACGAGGCGGTGCCGCTGGTGTTGTGGCTCGATGGCGCAGGCCTCAGTGTCCGCCAGACCGGCCCCAGGGCGATGGGCCCGGTGCGCTGTGACTTCGCCGGCGGCGAGGTCCGCCACCGGCGCCTCTACGGCGGCGGCAAATCACAGGCGATCGCCAAGGCCGTGGGGGCGCGCGACAAGCTGCGGCCGCGGGTGGTCGACCTTACCGCCGGCCTGGGTGGCGACGCCTTCGCCCTCGCCGGTATCGGCTGCCGGGTGACCATTGTCGAGCGCCATCCGGTGGTCGCCGCGCTGCTCGATGACGGGCTGCGCCGGGCGGCATCGGTGGCGACGGAGGATATGGAGCTCGGCGCAGTCCTGGCGCGGCTGACTCTGGTCCAGGCCGAGGCGGCCGACTGGTTGCGGCACTGCCCGGAGGAGCTGCGCCCCGATGTCATCTATCTCGACCCGATGTTTCCCGAACGCCGCAAATCCGCCCAGGTCAACAAGGCCATGCAGGTTTTTCACGACCTGGTCGGCAGCGACGGCGATGCCGACCGGCTGCTGCCCCTGGCGCTTGCGGCGGCCCGCTTTCGCGTGGTGGTCAAGCGGCCGTCCCACGCTCCCTGGCTGGATGGCCGGGAACCGGGGCTGAGCCTCAAGGGCAAGTCGGTGCGATTTGACGTGTATGCGTTGAAGAGGATGGTCTGACGCCCGCCGTCGAGCTTCAGTCCTCAGTCCTCGGCACTCAGTCCCAGAAGCAGCACCAGCACCCCGTGGTACATCGACGCCAGCTGTTCGAGTTCGGCGATCGCCGTATTCTCGTTCACCTTGTGAATGGTGGCGTTGACCGGGCCGAGTTCCACCACCTGGGTGCCGTAGGGGGCGATAAAGCGGCCGTCGGAGGTGCCGCCGGCGGTGGACAGTTCAGTATCGATGCCGGTGACTTCGCGGATACTTTCCCGGACCGCCGCCACCAGCGCGCCGCTGGCGGTGAGGAAGGGTTCGCCGCTGAGCTGCCAGTTGAGGTCGTAGCTCAGATTGTGACGGTCGAGGATAGTATGGGTGCGGGTCTTCAGTTCCTCGGCGGTGACTTCGGTGGAGTAGCGGAAGTTGACCAGTATCCTGACTTCGCCGGGAATCACATTGGTGGCCCCGGTGCCGCCGTTGATGTTGGATATCTGGAAACTGGTGGCGGGGAAAAAGTCGTTGCCGCTGTCCCAGGTTTCATTGACCAGTTGGGTCAGCGCCGGGACGCAGCTGTGGATGGGGTTGTCGGCGAGGAACGGATAAGCGATGTGGCCCTGCACGCCCTTGACGGTGAGTTCGGCGCCAAGTGAACCGCGCCGCCCGTTCTTGATGGTATCGCCGCAGCGGGCCGAGCTCGACGGCTCGCCCACCAGGCACCACTCGGGGATGTCGTTGCGGGCCGCCAGCCATTCGACGACCTTGACCGTGCCGTTGACGGCGACCCCTTCTTCATCGCTGGTGATCAGGAAGGCGATCCGGCCGGGGTGATCGGGATAGGCGGCGACGAAATTCTCGGTGGCGGTGATCATCGCCGCCAGCGATCCCTTCATGTCGGCGGCGCCGCGCCCGTAAAGCACGCCATCGCGGATGACCGGCTCAAAGGGCGGCGTGGCCCACTGGCGCTCATCACCGCTCGGCACCACGTCGGTGTGACCGGCAAAGCACAGGGTCGGCCCGCTGCTGCCGCGCACCGCCCAGAAGTTGTGGACGTCGCCAAAAGGCAGTTCGGTCACGGTGAAGCCGATCGCCCGCAGCCGGGCGATCATGATCTCCTGGCAGCCGGCGTCCTCGGGGGTGACCGAGCGGCGGCTGATCAGTTCGCAAGCCAACGCAACGGTCGGCGACAATTCACTCATGTCAGGTCACTCATGGCATATCACTCAGGGCGGGCCACCCGCAGCGGGCCGGTGGCGGACCACTCGGCGCAGCGAGTGGCCGCGGTGTCCACCGTTCCCCGGAGCCGGGGGACAGGCGGCGCGAGGCGAAACAGGTGGCGCGATGTCAATTGTGCGCGTGCAGCGCCGTGTTCAGTTCGATCGCCGACTGGTTGGTCAGGCACTCCACCGCGCCGCTGATGGAATTGCGGCGAAACAGCAGATCGGACGTGCCGGCCAGTTCCCGCGCCGCGACTTCGCCGACCGGCAGGCGCTTGTCATCGAGCATCAGCACCTTGGTGCCGGCGGTGATATAGAGGCCGGCCTCGACGGTGCAGCGGTCGCCAAGGGGAATGCCGATGCCGGCGTTGGCGCCGATCAGGCACTCCTTGCCCACCGAGATGACGATGTTGCCGCCGCCGGAGAGGGTGCCCATGGTGGAGCAGCCGCCGCCCAGATCGGAACCGGGGCCGACGAATACGCCGGCGGAGATGCGCCCTTCGACCATATTGGGGCATTCGCTGCCGGCATTAAAGTTGACGAAGCCCTCATGCATGATGGTGGTGCCTTCGCCGAGGTAGGCGCCGAGGCGGACCCTGGCGGTGTCGGCGATGCGGACACCGGCGGGCACCACGTAGTCGGCCATCTTCGGGAACTTGTCGACGCAATCCACCGACAGGGTGGTCCCTTTGAGGCGCGCCGCCAGTTGCCGCGCCGGCAGTTCCTTCAGGTCGATGGCGCCCTCACTGGTCCAGGCGACGTTGGGCAGCACGCCGAACATGCCGTCGAGCACCAGGTTGTGCGGCTTCACCAGCCGGTGGGAGAGCAGGTGCAGTTTGAGGTAGACCTCGGGCACGCTCTGGGGTTTTGTGTCTTCGCTGAGCAAGGTCAGCACCGCGGGCCTGGCGCTGCCGGTCAGGCTGCCGGCCAGTTGGGCGAGGGCGGTTTCACCGCTGGCGGCAAAAGCCTCCGCCAGTCGTTGGAGGGTGGCGTCGTCGGTCTCGAAAAAGACATTGCCATTGGTGAAGCCCACCGTTTCAGCCACCGCGGCGATGGCCGCCGGGGAAGGTGATAGCCGGGGTTGCGGATAAAAGACTTCCAGCCACTGGCCCTGGCTGTCGCGAGTGCCGATGCCAAGTCCCAGACTGTGCGCGGTCGCCATCGATATGCTCCTGTCGGTTGACTGTCTGTTTACAAATGTTTGCCGGTCGAAAATACCAGCTGCTCAGTAGTGGGCGGGATGCCCGGTCCGCCGCGCTCCGCGCGGAGCGCGCGGTTACAGCAGGAGCTGCTGCCAGGCGGTGTCGCTGAAGCCGACGGTCAGTTCGCCGCCGGTATCCAGCACCGGTCGCTTGACCAGGGTCGGATGGGCCGCCAGCAGCGCTGGAATGGCGTCGTCGTCGAGCTGGTTGCGGGTGGCGTCGTCGAGCTGCTTCCAGGTGGTGCTGCGCTTGTTGAGCAATTGCCCGGCAGTGCTGCGCGCCAGCCACTGGTCAATGGTGTCGAGGGTCAGCCCGTCGTCGCGAAAGTCGTGGTATCGATATGTTATGGCATGGCTGTCGAGCCAGTGGCGCGCCTTGCGCACGGTATCGCAGTTTTTGATACCGTACAGCGTGATGCCATGGGGCTTGCTGGTCTTGGTCATAGGCCTGTCATCAACCCGGTGTTTGATGGGCGCGTAAGCATAGCAAAATCGATGTGGAGATGCGCGTGAAAACCTTGTTGCTGATTCGTCATGCGAAATCCTCCTGGAAGGATCCGACCCTCACCGACCTGCAGCGGCCGCTGAAGAAACGCGGCATCCGCAACGCCGCCGAGATGGCCGCGCGAATCGCCAGGCTGGATCATCGGGTCGAGCGGATTTTTACCAGCCCGGCCCGGCGGGCGATCCAGACTCTCGAACAGATGGCCGAGGCCACGGGCTTTGGCGCCGGGGAACTCGAGGTGATGCCGGACCTCTACAGCTTCGATTACGACGACGTGATGCTCACCCTGCGCAAGCTCGATGAGCGCTGGCAGGCGGTGGCGGTGGTCGGCCACAATCCGGCGATCACCGACCTCGTCAACTTTCTCGCCCTCGAGCACCTCGCCAATATCCCCACCTGCGGGATCGCCTTGTTGCGCCTCGATATCCGCCGCTGGGAGGCGCTTGGCGCCGGGACGGGCACACTCGAACACTACGATTTTCCCAGCAACGAGACGGCCGGCGACGAATAATCGCCGCGCTCCTGTTGCCCGGTGCCGCCTTCGCCCGGATAATCGCCGCCTCGATTTCCCCGCAGGCACGTATGGCCACTCAATCGACCAGCAAGGTTATTGTCGGCAACCAGGAATGGTGCCGGCTCGCCGCTCTCGGCATCCCCGCCATCAAGGCGCGGGTCGATTCCGGCGCCAAGACGTCCTCTCTCCACGCCTTCAATATCAAGCCCTTCACCCGGGATGGCGAGTTGTGGGTGAGCTTCGAGGTTCACCCCCTGCAAAAAAACCGCAAGGTGCTGGTGCGCTGCGAGGCCCCGGTGGTGGATCGGCGCAGCGTGCGCAGCTCCACCGGCGAGACGGAGAAGCGCTATGTGATCCGCACCCACCTGACGCTCGGCGGGGACGGCTGGGAGGTGGAGGTGACCCTCACCAACCGGGATTCCATGGGGTACCGGATGCTGCTCGGCCGGGAGGCCATGAGCGGGCGGCTGCTGGTCGACCCGGATATGAGTTTCCGTCTCGGCGAGGTGGGGCTCGATACCCTGCGCCACCATTACGACAAGGCGGAATTCATCCAGGGCGGGCTCAAGATCGCGGTGCTGGCCAGCAACCCGGAGTTGTACAGCAACGAGCGCATCATGGAGGCGGGGCGGGAGCGCGGCCACGACATGATGTTTCTCAATATCCGCCACTGCTACATGAAACTCGACGCCGAGCGCCCCGAGGTGCATTACCGGGGCGGCACGGTGGTCAGCGATCTCGACGCGGTGATCCCCCGTATCCGCCCCAGCATGACCCACTACGGCTGCTCGCTGTTGCGCCAGTTCCACACCATGGGGGTGCTCTGCCTCAACGACGACGCGGCCATTGCTCGCTCCCGGGACAAGCTGTATTCCCTCCAGGCGCTGCTGGATTGCGGGCTCAATATTCCGATCACCGGCTTCGCCAACTCGCCGCTGGACACCCAGGATCTGATCGGCATGGTTGGCGGCGCGCCGCTGATCGTCAAGCTGCTGGAGGGCACCCAGGGCCGCGGCGTGGTACTGGCCGAAACCAACAAGGCGGCGGAGAGCGTGATCAACGCCTTCAAGAGTCTCAATGCCAACATTCTGGTGCAGGAGTTCGTCAAGGAGGCCAAGGGCAAGGATATCCGCTGCTTTGTGATCGACGGCCGGGTGGTGGCCGCCATCGAGCGGGAGGCGGCCCCCGGCGAGTTTCGCGCCAATCTTCACCAGGGGGGCAGGGCGTCGCTGGTGAAGGTCACCGCCCAGGAGCGGCGCATCGCAGTGAAGGCCGCCAAGGCCATGGACCTGGCGGTGGCGGGCATCGACCTGATCCGCTCCTCCAAGGGCCCCCTGTTGCTGGAAGTGAACTCCTCCCCCGGCCTGGAGGGCATCGAGTCCGCCACCGGTATCGATATCGCCGCGATGATCATCACCGCCATCGAGAAAAAACTGGGCTGGAAGCGTGGCTGAGGCGCAGCTGTCCGGTTTCCATGGTGTACCGGCAGAGCGCGGTTGCCCGGCCCTGGGCGCCACCTGCGCGGTGAAACCTGTTACCTGAACCTCGCTCTGTAGTACCCTAGCACCTGCTGAAGTTTCACCGGTCACGCAAAGGCGGGTATACCTGGTGCGGAGCACGAATCCCCGGTGCGCCTCCTGCGTCGGCACACCCTATGGGCACATGCCAATACCCGCCATCGAGGCACCCCGCCGCTCGATCCATGGGGTGCGCTGAGGAGCGAAGCACACCGGGCCAACCCGCGAAGGCGCCTCCCTGTGTCGGCACACCCTATGAAAATGCATAGGGTGTGCCGAGGAACGAAGCGCACCGCGGGAACTGCAGGTATGAGCATGTTCTTGTATTGATCGATATCCCATGCCGAAACGCCGGCAGAGCCGGGCGCGCAAGACAAAACGAATAAACAACAACACAAGACGACAAACCGAATAAGCAAAAAGGACGAGCGATGAAAGGTTGGCATTTTGCGGTGGCGGCGGTGCTGCTGGTGGCGGCGCTGGTGTTCTGGGCAACCCGCCCCGAGCCGGTGGCGGTCTCCCTGGTGACGGTGGAACGCGGCGCGGTGGAATTGAGCGTGGCCAACACCCGCGCCGGCACCGTCGAAGCCTGCCGCCGCGCCAAGCTGTCGATGCCTATCGGCGGCCAGATCGATCGCCTGCTGGTGACCGAGGGCGACCATGTGGAGGAGGGCCAGCTGCTGATGGCCCTGTGGAATCTCGATCGCGCCGCCCGCCTCGCCGAGGCCCGGGCGGCGCTGGTGTCCGCCACCCGGGACAGCGAGAGCCTGTGCATTGCCTCCCGCTCCGATCAGCGCGAGGCCCGGCGCCTGGTCGGGCTCGCCGCCAGCAAGCTGGTGGCGGCGGAATCCGCGGATCTCGCCGAGGCCCGCGCCGAGGCCAGTGCCGCCAACTGCGCGGCCGGCGAAGCCCGGCGGCTGCAGGCGGAGGCGGCGGTGCAGACCGCCGAGGCCATGCTCTCCCAGACCGAACTCAAGGCGCCGTTCGCCGGCGTCGTCGCCGAGGTGACCGGCGAGCTGGGCGAGTACGTCACGCCCTCGCCGCCGGGGATTCCCACACCGCCGGCCATCGACCTGATCACCGACGATTGCCATTACATCTCCGCCCCCATCGACGAGGTGGATGCCTCGGATATCGCCGTCGGCATGCCGGTGCGGGTCAGCTTCGATGCCTTCCGCGGCCGCGATTTCGAGGCGACGGTGACGCGCATATCCCCCTATGTGGAAGATTTCGAGAAACAGGCGCGCACCGTCGAAGTCGAAGCCGAACTGACCGCGCTGCCCGACGGCATCCGGCTGCTCGCCGGCTACAGCGCCGATATGGAGATCATCCTCGACAGTCATGAACTGGCCCTGCGGATTCCCTCCGAAGTGATCATCGACGGCCGTTGGGTGCTGGTGGTCAATAGCGAGGGCTACCTGGAGAAGCGGCAGATCACCACCGGCGTCGCCAACTGGCGCCACACCGAGATCACCGATGGCCTGGCGGTGGGCGAGGGTGTGGTGGCCAACGTCGGCGGCGCCGGCGTGGTCGAAGGCGCCCGGGCGGAGGTTGGCGATGCCGGCCGCAACTGACCGCTTGATCGCGCTCCGGGCCATCGACAAGAGCTACGAGATGGGCGGCCAGCCACTGCGGGCATTGCGCGAGTTGGACCTGGACATCTCACCGGGGGAATACATCTCGGTGATGGGGCCGTCGGGCTCGG
>JBAZCN010000096.1:0-12806 GCA_041655035.1 Porticoccaceae bacterium
GGCGCTGCTCGACAGCGGCTACAACGTCAGCCCTGCCGCCAACTATTATTTCATGGCGATCTCCACCCTGCTGGTGGCCACTGTGGGCACGCTGGTGACCGAGAAAATCATTATGCCGCGCTTCAGCGCCAACACCGCCGCGCGCGAAACGCCCCAACCCATCAGCCTCGATGAGCGCCGCGGGCTGCGCGGCGTGGGCCTGTTTACCCTGGTATTCGTTGCCCTGCTGCTGTGGGGCCTGGTGCCTGACCAGGGGGTATTGCGGGGCGTGGCGGTCGACGGCGGGGCGGGCAGCCTCCTCGACTCCCCTTTCATCAACGGGATCGTCACTCTGATCGCCCTCTATGCCGCCATTGCCGGCTGGCTGTTCGGCCGCCTCAGCAGGCGCTTCACCACCGGCTCCGATGTAGTGGTCGCAATGGAGTCGAGCATGGCCACCATGGCCGGCTACCTGGTGCTGATGTTTTTCGCCGCCCAGTTCGTCAATTACTTTGCCTGGAGCCAGCTCGGCATCATCTCCGCCATCAAGGGCGCCGCCCTGCTCAAGGCTCTCGACCCGGGCGTCACCCTGCTGCTGGTGAGCTTCGTGGTGTTTACCGCGCTGATCAACCTGCTGATCGGCAGCGCCTCCGCCAAGTGGGCGCTGCTGGCGCCGGTGTTCATCCCGATGCTGATGCTGTCGGGCATCAGCCCCGAAGCCACCCAGGTGGCCTACCGCGTGGGCGACAGCACCACCAACATCATCACTCCGCTGATGCCCTACTTCGGCGTGGTGGTGGCTTTCGCCCAGAAGTACGACCGCAATATCGGCATCGGCACCATCATCGCCACCATGCTGCCCTACAGCATCGCGCTGCTGCTGTCCTGGTCACTACTGCTGGCGGCCTGGATCATGCTGGACCTGCCGCTGGGACCGGGAGCCGCCATCTTCGTGAATGGCTGATCGCCGTCACCGGGGGTTTCGGGCACGCAATCCATCGGGCTCCACGCCCGATAATGCTGCCCGTCACCAAGGTTCCAGCCGCCAGCCTTCCGCAGACGCCAGCAGCCGGTCGGTCAGGCCCAGACCCTCCATAAAAACCTCGTCGTGCGACACGACCAGCAGCGCGCCCTGATAGCCGCGCAGCATTGCTTCCAGGGCTTGCAGCGAAACCAGATCGAGGTGATTGCTGGGCTCATCCAGCAGCAGGAGCTGCGCCGGAGGATCGCCATAGAGGGCGCAGGCCAGCGCCGCTTTCAGGCGTTCCCCGCCGCTCAGCAAGCCCGTCGGCATGGATATTTTCCGGGCATCCAGACCCAGCTGCGCCAGCCGCGTCCGCAAGACATCCTCGCCACTGGTGCGGTTGGCCGCCAGCATTTCCGCAATCGCCGAGCGTTGCGGCGCCAGCTCGGCCAGCTGTTGATCGAGGTAGGCACCTTTGACCGATACGTCGCAGCGGCCAGCGAGCGCCGCACAATGGCCGGCCAGCACCTTGAGCAGGGTCGATTTGCCGCAGCCGTTCGGACCGACCACGCCGACCCGCTGCCGGCCGGTCACCGTCAGGCTGATTGTTCGCAAGGGCGACGGCACGAAGGGCAGCTCCACCGCATCCAGCACCGCCACCCGCCGCTGTGGCGCCGGGGCGACAGGCAGCGAGCGCAGCGCAATCCGGGCATCGTCCTCCACCTGCTGCGCGGCATCGCGCACCCGCCGGGACAGTTCCTCGCACACCGACGCTTGGTGCTGCCGCAACTTACCTGCAGAACCTTCGCTGCGTTCCTTCTGGCGGCCCAGCAGTATCTTCGCCTGGTTGGCGTCGCGCCCATGGCGGTTGCCACGGGCCTGCCGCCGCTCCTGGCGCTGCCGCTGCTGACGCAGCGCCTGTTCCTCGCGTTTGCGTTCGAGCTTGCGCTGTTCGAGCTGATGAATGGCGCTGTCGCGCTCCCGTGCTTTGCCCTGCGCGTAGAACGCATAATCGCCGCCATAGCTGCGCAGCCCCAGCGGCGACAGTTCGACGATACGTGCCATTCCTTCCAGCAACTGGCGGTCGTGGCTGATCACCAGCAGGCCCTTCGGCCAGCGCTGCAATTGCTCGCTCAACAGCCGGCGGTTGGCGCGGTCGAGGTGATTGCTGGGTTCGTCGAGAATCAGGAAATCCGCATCTGAGAGGACGGCGCCGATCAACGCCACACGCATCGCCTCGCCACCGCTGAGGGTGGCCAATGGCGTCCCGGGGTTCAGATGCCCCAGGCCATTCCGTTCCAGCTCGTGCTGCAGGCGCGGGCCGATATCCCAGCGATCGCCCACGGCATCGAAATCGGCCGGTGACGTGCTGCCTGCGGCGATGCGCTCGAGCGCATCCATGGTCGCCTGCACACCCGCCAGCCCGGCGACCGACGCCTGATCCGGATGGGCAACCCTCTGCGCCAGGTAATGCACTGTTCCAGAACGCAGGCAGCGCCCGGCGGAGGGCTCCAGTTCCCCCGCCAGGATACCTGCCAGCACGGTTTTGCCGACGCCATTCCGCCCAACCAGGCCAGTGGGGCGCTGGTCGAACTGCTCGGTGAGATTGGAGAAGAGCGTTCTGCCATCGGGCAGAACGTGGGAAACGCTTTCCAGCGCCAGATAGGTATTCGTCATGTGCACTCCAGGGATGCCAGCAACTCCCCCTGCTCGCGGGGGTAGGCGGAGACTGGCCGTCATACGGACGGCGGCATCAATGGCGCATCGGACGAATACCTGATGGATTTGGGACGCAGCCCGGCATTATACAGGCCGCGCAAACGGCAGCCGACGCCATGGACCGTCCCATGCTATAATAGCGCGCCTGCACCCGCCCCTTCCATCGAGCGCCACCATGTCCTCAGCCACCCCCTCGCGCCCAACGCCGCTCCACAGCTATCGCAAGTACTGGGCGGAATGCTTTGGCACCGCGCCCTTTCTGCCCACCACCCGGGCGGAGATGGACGCTCTCGGCTGGGACAGTTGCGACGTGATCGTGGTCACTGGCGACGCCTATGTGGATCACCCGAGTTTTGGCATGGCGGTGATCGGCCGGGTGCTGGAGGCCCAGGGCTTTCGGGTGGGGATCATCGCCCAGCCCGACTGGACCGGCAAGGCCGACTTCCAGCGGCTCGGCAAGCCCAACCTGTTCTGGGGCGTGGCGGCGGGCAACATGGATTCGATGATCAATCGCTATACCGCCGATCACAAGATCCGCAAGGACGATGCCTATACGCCGGGCAATGTCGGCGGCAAGCGGCCTGACCGGGCCGTCACCATCTACGCCCAGCGCTGCCGCGAGGCATTCAAGGGCGTGCCGGTGGTGATCGGCAGTATCGAGGCCTCGTTGCGGCGCATTGCTCACTACGACTACTGGAGCAATACCGTCAAGCGGTCCATCCTGCTGGATGCCAAGGCCGACATGCTGCTCTACGGCAATGCCGAGCGCGCCATCGTCGAGCTCAGCCACCGCCTGGCCCGGGGCGAGAACATCGCCGATATCCAGGATATTCGCGGCACCGCGTTCATCCGCAAGGCTCTGCCCGAAGGCTGGCTCGAAATCGACTCCACCGAAGTGGATGAGCCCGGCGCGGTCGACCCCATCCCCAGCCCCTATCAGGATACCAAGGAACTGCGCGGCGGCCGGGGCGACAAGCCGCCCTGCGCCGGTGATGCGCCCCCCGCGGCCGAGGAACAGGTGGTGCGGATCATGGACCTGCGCCACACCGACCGGGTGCAAAAGCGCGCCTTCAAGGGCAAAAGCTATATCCGCCTGCCGGCCTACGAGCAGGTCAGGAACGACCCGGTGCTCTACGCCCATGCCTCGCGCATCCTGCACCTTGAAACCAATCCCGGCAACGCCAAGCCCCTGGTGCAGCGCCACGGCGAGCGCGACCTGTGGCTCAACCCGCCGCCGATCCCGCTCACCACCGAGGAGCTGGACTGGGTGTTCGAGCAGCCCTACGCCCGTGCGCCCCACCCCAGCTACGGCGACGCGAAGATCCCCGCCTGGGAGATGATCCGCTATTCCGTCAACATCATGCGCGGCTGTTTCGGCGGTTGCACCTTCTGCTCGATCACTGAGCATGAGGGGCGCATCATCCAGAGTCGCTCGGAAGATTCCATCATCCGCGAGGTCGAGGCGATCCGCGACAAGACCAGCGCCTTTACCGGGGTGATTTCCGACCTCGGCGGCCCCACCGCCAACATGTGGCGGCTGAACTGCAAGAGCAAGGCCATCGAGGAAAGCTGCAAGCGCCTGTCCTGTGTCCATCCCGGCATCTGCAAGAGTCTCGACACCGACCAGACACCGCTGATCCAGCTCTATCGCCGCACCCGCGCGCTGCCGGGCATCAAGAAGGTGCTGATCGCCTCCGGCCTGCGCTACGATCTCGCGGTGGAGACCCCGGAGTACGTGAAAGAGCTGGTCACCCACCATGTGGGTGGCTACCTGAAGATCGCCCCGGAACATACCGAAAACGGCCCCCTGTCGAAAATGATGAAGCCGGGCATGGGCAGCTACGAGCGCTTCAAGACGATGTTCGAGAAGTATTCAAAGGAAGCCGGCAAGGAACAGTATCTGATCCCCTATTTCATCGCCGCCCATCCAGGCACTTCGGACGAGGACATGATGAACCTCGCGCTGTGGCTGAAGCACAACGGTTTTCGCGCCGACCAGGTGCAGACCTTCTACCCTTCGCCGATGGCCATGGCCACTGCCATGTACCACAGTGGCAACAACCCCCTGCAGCGGATTTCCCGCACCCGCGGCGACAAGGTGGTGTCCGCCAAGGGCCTCAATGCCCGCCGCCTGCACAAGGCATTCCTGCGCTATCACGACCCGGATAATTGGCCGCTGCTGCGCGAGGCCCTGAAGAAAATGGGCCGCGGCGACCTGATCGGCAATGGCAGGCACCAGTTGATTCCCCGCGTCCAACCCCAGGGCTGGCAGCCGCGCTCAGGCTCTCATACCACCCGCAAGGGCGGCGGGCGCCTGCTCACCCAGCATACCGGGCTGCCGCCCCGCGACAGCGGCGCTGGTTCGCGGCGGGCGCGCAAAAAGCGCCACGGTTAAGTCAATTCCAAACGGCAAACTCCAGGCAAAAAAAACGCGCGGCTGAAGCCGCGCGTTTCGAGCCTTACCCCGATCGCTTACTTGTAGGGGTCGATAGGCTGGGGTACTTCGATGATGCCGATATCCTTGAACATGGTCAGCACGTCGGAGATGGAGTAGATGTGGACCAGCTTGTCGCCTTCGAACTTCAGCCAGGAGAACCAGATCACGTTGATTTCCTGCCCTTTGGCGGGAACGCCCATGTATGGGCCGCCGGTCTGCTTGCCGTAGTGGTGGCACAGTACGCAGACTTCGTCATCGCCATTGCCCCAGGCTTTCAGGGTGCGATAGATGCATGGCGGGAAGGTTTTGTAGAGGCCCTCCGGGGAGGTGGACCACTGCTCGAAGCTGCCGAGGTCGGGGCGGTTGGGGTTGCCGTAGGTGAATTTGTCGGTTGCACAGTATTCGCGCAGGGCCTGGAAGTTGCCGGTGTTGAGTTCGTCGTGGATGTTCATCCACTGGTTGACCATGAACGTCTGGCGCTCGGTCAGGCCTTCACAGATTTCGGCACGCTTCTCGGGAGACAGCTTGAAGTCCTCCAGAGTGAACTCTTGCTGGCCGATGGGCAGGTTGGTGCTATGCATACTTATTCCTCGTATTTGCAGTGAACCATACTTTGCGAAGCATGGAGGATGACAGCCGACCAGCGTGGGTTCGGCTGGAGACGCTCCTGTACAGCTTGCCTACACAGAAGCAGCTAACGCATCGTTAATGCCCGATAATGCCTATCTTTCCCTATTAAGGCACCTATCTTCGGATAGCTTGCCCCGGTTGCAGGCGATCAGGCCAGACGACCGGTCATCGCCTCCGCCAGCAGCGTGTAGGAGCGTTTGCGGTCCTCAAAGTCATAGGTGATGGTCACCGTCATGATTTCGTCTGCGGCAAAGAGTTCGGCCAACTGGCTGATACGCTCCCAAGCCTGCTGCGGCGTGCCAATGGCGTCATAGCGCGCCCGCTGCTGCATGTAGAAGGTTTCTTCCGGGCTGTAGGGGTAGCTCTCCGCTTCTGCTATCGAACCGATGCCGCTGAACCCCTGACGGGTGACCACTCTCAACATCGACAGGTGGCGCGCCCTTGCCAGTTGCCCGGCCTTCTCTTCGGTGTCCGCGCAATAGACGTTGAGGGTAAGACCAGCGAGCGGCTTGTCGAGCAGCGCCGAGGGCTGGAAGGCGTCCTTGTAGATACGCAGGATGTCGGTGGTCGTGTCGGGATTGATGAACAGTGCGAAATTATAGGGTAGCCCCAGCCGGCCGGCCAGCTCGGCGCTGTCGGCACTGGTACCCAGCATCCACACCTCCGGGTTGGCCGCGGGGCGCGGGGTGATCTTGGGGCGGTAGCGCTGGTTGGCCAGCTTGTGGAGCAGCTCTTCGGTCTGCCCGGGGAACAAATGGAACCGTGGTGTGCCGCCGTGGGCGAGCTCCCGCGCGGTATCCATGTCCGCGCCCGGAGCGCGCCCAATGCCGAGATCGACCCGGTCCGGGAACAGCGTCGCCAGCAGGGAGCCGACCTCGGCCACCTTGAAAGTGCTGTAGTGGGGCAACATGATGCCGCCGGTGCCGAGACGGATTCGCCCGGTCTGCGCTCCGATTGCCGCCAGCAGCACCTCCGGGGCGCTGCCGGCGTAGGCCGCCGTACTGTGGTGCTCCGACACCCAGAAGCGATGATAGCCGAGGGCATCCCCGAGGCGGGCGAGTTCCAGGGTTTCCGCCAGCGCCTGTTCGGCGGTACCACCCTGTTTGACGGGGGATTGGTCGAGAATGGATATTTTCATGGGCAACTGCAACCTCCGGGCCGGATACTGAAAGCGTCGGCAAGGATAACAGCTAAAAGGGCATCGCCAAGCACCCTCTGGGCCCACCTTATCGGTCATGGACAGCGGGCGCCTGCCCTCCCCCTCGCAGAGGACGCCGGTCCACAGCCGAAAGATAGGTGAAAATACCACCTATCCGCTGCACAGTTAGCCACCGATCCGATGGCCGATCGGGCGGCGGATTGCCCGCCCCGGCCTCGAACCAGCGCCCGGGAGGGCGGTGTCTCAACCAGAACCAGGGGATACTACCTATGGATTTACCCGCCCCACCCGATGTCGTCGGCACCAGCCTGTCGGGCTCCGAGCCTTACGTCATCAGTGCTGAGGAAAACCGCGCACTGTGCAGAACCGTCGACGCCGAACCGGCGGCCGATGGCCGCGCCCACCCCATCTACTACTACATAGCGACCCAGGTCGGCATGGGCCAGACCGTGGCCGGACTCTGTGAAGTGTGCGACTTCGATGTCGAGGTCGGCCCGATGATGGCCGGCAGCAAGGTCACCTTTTCGAGCCCGCTGATGACCGACCAGCCCTACCTGGTCGAAGGCGAGATCACCAGCATCACCCGCAAGAAGAGCCGCAAACTCGGGGTCATGGATCTGATGACCTACGAACTGCGACTGACCCTGCCCGACAAGACACCGGTGCTGACCACCGTTAATTCCTGGGTACTGCCGCGGAGGGAGCTGGCATGAAATTGAACGTCGGCGACGATCTCAAGTCTTTTGTCATTGCCCCGGTCACCCGGCAATCCATGAAGGAGTGGGCGGTGTTTCTCCATGACCCCAATCCCATCCATCTGGATGCCGAAGTGGTCAAGGCAAAGGGGCTTGGTGAAAAAGAGATCAACCAGGGTCCCACCAATGTGGCCTACATCATCAACATGCTCCACCAAAACTTTCCCGGTGGCGAAATCGACACCCTCGATTCCCGCTTTCTCGACAATGTCTACGCCGACGACCATGCCGAGGCATTCGGCGCGGTGACCGGGATCCTGGAAAACAACAGTGGTCTTGAGGTAACATGCAGCATCGGCCTGCGGGTCGCATCCCGCGGCGACGTGATCAGTGGCACTGCAGTTATCAGGCTGCCCGGCGACTGAATCACCCCGTCCGCCAGCGGCGGAAGCCACTAAACCCTATCGATCATTCAGGAGAATCAATTATGCCCAGCGGTCCTTTTGCCCACGTGTGCATGGTAGTCAAAGATCTCGATAAAGCCGTTGAAGACTGGACCAAGATCCTCAGCGTGCTGGATCCCGGCCAGTTGCAAGATCCCGTCGTCCGCTACGATGAATTCTCCAGCGGTGCCGATGCCGGCATGAAATGGGCCACGTTCGTTTCCCATCACGGCACCGAAATTCAGCTGATCGAACCCTCTCCGGGCACCCCCATGGGCGACCGCCTGGAGCAGGTCGGCGAACACGTCCACCACCTGTGCTTCACCACCCCGGACGTCCCCGGCGCACTGGCCGAGCTGTCCGAGAAGGGTATCCAGTTGGCCGGCGGCGGCAAGACCTACAACGACCCCGACATGACCTGGCAGAAGTGGGGCTGGGTCTCCCACAAGAGCACTCATGGCTGCCTGATCGAAGTCGCCTCTCCCTACGAGAGCCGCAAGGACGGCAAATGGCACCCGATCGAGGGCTGACGCCCTAGCCGGAAGGCCCAGGCCCTGCCGGGCCGCCAGACTCGACCAGAACCCCGCCACTTCGGCGGGGTTTTTCGTTGATGCCAGGCAAAATTGAACCCTTGGCCACGGCGCTGGTCTGTAGAGCTGAAATCGTGGTGCGCCCTGTCACCGCGTTGTCTGGTATACAGCGACTAAACAATAACAATGGCGGAGTCATTCCATGGTCATCACCCAGAAACACCTCTATCACGACGGCGACGTCCAGCTGCTCGGCTATCTCGCCTACGACGATGGCACCACCGCAAAACATCCCGGCGTCATCATAGCCCCGGAAGCGCCGGGGCTCGGCGACCACGTCAAGCGCCGGGCACGAATGTTTGCAGAAGCCGGTTTCGTCGCCCTCGGCGTCGATCCCTACGGCGAAGGCCGCCATTTTTCCGACCCGGCCGAGATGATGAGGCAGGTGGAACTCACCCGCAGCAACCCTCAAGGCTGGCGCCAGCGCATGGCCGCCGGCGTGACGGCGTTGTCCGCCATGCCCCTCGTCGATGCGGAGCGGCTCTGTGCCGTGGGTTACTGCTTTGGTGGCAGCGGCGTGCTCGAACTCGCCCGGAGCGGAGCAAAGCTCCGCGCCGCCGTCTGCTTCCACGGAGAACTGGCGACAAGCGCCCCGGCGCAACCCGGAATCGATACCCGGCTTCTGGTGCTGACCGGCTCAGAAGACCCGTTCGTTCCCCAGGCCCAACGCCAACAGTTCGAGGATGAAATGCGCAACGCCAACGCGTCCTGGGAAATGATTGTCTATGAGGGCGCCCAGCACGCCTTCACCAACCCGGAAGCGGACCAGTCCGCCGTTCCCGGGATGGCCTTCGACCCGGAGATCGACCACCGCTCCTGGCGAGACATGTGCAACTGGCTGAAACCACTGCTGGCCTGAATCGCCGCAGCGCCGCCTGCGAATTGTCCCAAATCCGCCATTCTTGTCCCACTTCGACAATGAATGTCCAAGCGCCGCACCGCCAGTGTGACATCATTGGCTACGCCTCCCGCTACCTGCCCACCATGCCTTCGAGCCCAGTGGCGCCGGCATATACGGGACAGCCCTGCAACCATCGACAGATCGAGACCCAGCATGTTTCCACGACTTTTCGGCAACTTTTTCCAACACGGTTATGTCACCAATGACATGGCCAGGGCCAAGTCGGTATTCGCCGAGCAATATGGCGTCAATCACTACATCGATATCGACAACGCCTTTGAAGTCCGGACTCCGGATGGCCCCCGCACCCTGGACCTGAAGATCGCCCTGGCCTACGTCGACGACCTCCAGGTGGAGCTGATCGAGCCGGTGGCCGGCTCGGCGATAGAGATGTATCGCCAGGTGCTGCCGACCAAGGGCTTCGGCATCGTCATTCATCATATGGCCTATGTGATCCCCGGCCCGGAAGAAGCCTGGCACGAATTTCGCGGCCGCATCGGCAACGATACCTACCCCATCGCCATCGAGGCAGAAGTCGGGCCGGTAAAATTCGCGTACATCGATACCCGCAAAACCACCGGCCATTATTCCGAATACCTGTGGATGGCGGAGGATATCAACGCCATGGTGCCGAGAAACTGATCACCCGCCTCCCCCTACCGCTCCCGCCCGGAACGCTCATCACCCTACCCAACTGCCGATGAGCGCTTCCCGTGGGAATGCCGTCCCATAGTGTGCGCTGAAGAATGACGCACACCGGGGATATCCCCGGAATGTCGCCGGTGCGCCCCTATCGGCTCTCCCCATGACACGAAGCGCACGGCTTTACTCCCCCACCACGCCAGCCGCCGCACTCCCTCGCCTCATATGGGACCGCAGAACCGGCCCCTCCTAGATAAAATCAGCGGGGGAAATGTTCGGCTCGATGCCGAGCAGGGATTTGCCAAGGATCTCGTAGCCAACATAGGGCAGGTTCGCCGTATGCCGGGCACCGACGTTGAGATCGCGCCACATCCGTGAAATCGGCTTGTCCTCGGAGAACGCTCCGGAACCGGCAAAAAACATCAGGTCGTGGCCCGCCCTGGCGAGCAGATCCACAGTGAACGAACCTTCGCCCTTGCTCATCGCCCGCTGTTCCGGCGTCATCGGGATCCTGGTGGCGCCTGCCTGGTCGATCAGGCCGCAGGATTTCTCCACCAGCAACCGCGCGGCCTCGACACTGGCGGCTATACGCCCCAGATCCGCCTGGACGACCGTCGAATCCGCCTGCCGGGTGTAGCTGGTGTAAATGATCGGACGGTTCTTGGCGGCATTGAGCACTTCCTCGAACATCGCCTCGGCGGCGCCGATCACCATGCCGTGGGCGGTGGCCCGCAGGAATGGCATGAAAGGCCAATAGTCGGAAGGCTCGCCGACGTATTTTTTCCCCTCCGGATGCTTGCCGATACCCTGAGTGACATCGAAGAAGCGGTTTTTAGGCACGAAGACATCCCTGGCGACGCAGGTTTCCGATCCCGTGCCCTTCATACCCACCATGAACCAGGTGTCCTCGATGACGAGATCCGTCATCGGAATGTAGATGTTGCCGCCGCCCACCACTTCATCCTTGTCATTCACGACTTTCACGCCAAAGCCGCCCCACTGCGCATGCCTGGAACCCGAGCAGTAGGCCCATTTGCCATTGACGATATACCCGCCATCGACGATGCGGGCCACGCCCGGCGGAGTGACCGCGCCACAGATGGTGGGGTGGTGGCCACTGCCAAAGATCTCTTCCTGCAGTTCGTCAGGGCCGAGGCTCGCCACCCAGGTGGTGCCGTGGAGAACGGTGTACACCCAGCCGACCGAGGCGTCGCCCTTGCCCAGCTCGGCGCCGACCCGCGCCATGGCGGTTGCCGAGGTGCCCAGGCCGCCCCAGCGCCGCGGCGAAGCCATCGCCCAGAAGCCGGCGTCGGTAAGTTCGCGGAATACCTCGTCGGTAATGCGCCGGCCGGCATCGAATACGGGCCCACTGCTGCGCAACAGGGGGCGCAGTTCCCGGGCCCGCCCGATCAGTTCTTTCTCGGCTGCATCGTTGTAATCGGTGTATTTCATTCCTGTCTCCTGCTTATGACGGCAAATTTCCGGCATCTGAACCCTTCCCCCGAGTCATGCCGGTCCTTCGAATCTATCAATAATGAACAATATGATCAATATATGTTTAATATGTTCAACAAAAAGTTGATCCACATCAGCCGGAGCTCACCCGAAAACCGCCGCCGCCCTTGTCGAGCATCGCGAACACCAAGAAATATCTATTTAATTCAATATCTTATATTTATAGACCAAATTTGCCCAGGCTCTGTAGCCAGCCCACGCCGTCCTTTGTTGATCTGGATCAAGGAAGCAAGGCGGCTCCTGGGACTAGATTTGCGCTATGCAAATTGAACAGATAAATCAAACTTTGTTCAACAAGCATCCAGGGGCTGGAATACCGTCATCGCTTGCCGATTGGGAAGCGCGAATCCGCTGCGGGCCATGGCCCGGGCAACAGCGGGACAGGTCCTCCACACCTAAGAACGGCAACGCAATCGAGGATCACACCATGTTGAAAAAAGCGAACCCAGTCCTTCCGGACGGCACCCGTATCGAAGATCTCTTCAATCTGGAAAGCCGGGAAGTGTCTCTCAGCACCATGTACGACCCGGATCTGTACCGGATCGAGATGGACAGGATTTTCACCAAGACCTGGCTGATGCTCGGCCACGACTCGGAGATCCCCAACCCGGGCGACTATGTGGTCCGCCACATGGGGGAAGACGAGGTCATCGTCGCCCGCGACCGCAAAGGCGAGATCCATGTCAGCCTCAACGTCTGTCCCCACCGCGGCATGCACGTCTGTACCGCCGAGGCGGGCAACGCCCACGCCTTCAAATGCATCTATCACGGTTGGGCATTCCGCCCCAATGGCGACTTTATCGGCGCGCCGATAGAACAGGAGAAGATGCACGGAGAAATCTACCCGAAGGACAGGCTAGGCCTCAAAAAAGCCCGCGTCTCGCTGTACCACGGCCTGATTTTCGCCACCTGGGACCAGGACGCCGCATCGCTCGACGAACAGCTTGGCGACATGAAGTTCTACTACGACATCATGTTCGGCAAAACCCATGGCGGCATGGAGGTGCTGGGCCCGCCTCAGCGGCTGACCATCAACGCCAACTGGAAAACCGCCGGCGAGCAGTCCGCCTGTGACGGCTTCCATGTCCTGACCCTGCACCGCTCACAGATCGACATCGGCAACTTCGGCGGC
>JBAZCN010000097.1:0-12732 GCA_041655035.1 Porticoccaceae bacterium
CGATGAAGTGAATATCATCCCGGTGGTAGCGAATATCCAGCGGCTTGGTATTGTCGTAGAAGAAATAGCCGCCGGGTTCCAGGCAGGCGATGTCTTCCGCCATGCTCTGCGGGTTGATGGCGACCATCATGTCGACACCACCGCGGCTGCCCAGATAGCCCTTCTCACTGACGCGCACTTCATACCAGGTGGGCAGGCCCTGGATGTTCGAGGGGAAGATGTTCTTGGGCGACACCGGGACGCCCATGCGGAACACCGCCTTGGCAAACAGGTTGTTGGCACTGGCCGAGCCGGTGCCGTTGACGTTGGCAAACCGGATGACAAAATCGTTAACAGCTTCTATACGTTTCATAGAGGGGCCGCCTTGCTCACTTCGTAGAGGAATTTCTGCATGTCCCAGGCCGAGGTGGGGCAGCGTTCGGCACACAGGCCGCAGTGCAGGCAGACGTTCTCATCCTTGACCATCACCCGCCCGGTTTTCAGTTTGTCGGACACATACAGATCCTGAACCAGGTTGCTGGCCGGCACCCGGAGGCTGGCACGCAACTCATCCTCTTCATTGTTGCTGATGAAGTTGATGCAATCGGTGGGGCAGATATCGACACAGGCATCGCACTCGATACAACGGCTGTCGGCAAAGACCGTCTGCACGTCACAGTTGAGACAGCGTGCTGCCTCCCGATAGGCGGTGGCGACATCGAAGCCCAGCTCCACTTCGAGCTTGCGATCCGCCAGTGCCTGGACCTTGTCGGCCAGCGGCACCCGGTAGCGGCGGTCGTCGTCCACCCGGTTGTCGTAGCTCCACTCGTGGATACCCATTTTCTGGCTGATCAGCGTGACATTGGGCGCCGGGCGCTTGGTCGTGCTTTCGCCGCGGCAGAACAGATCGATGGAAATCGCGACCTGGTGGCCCTGGGCCACGGCGGTGATGATGTTGGCGGGACCGAAGGCCGCATCACCACCAAAAAACACCTGGGGGTTGGTCGACTGGAAAGTGTCCTTGTGCAGTTCGGGCATACCCCACTTGTCGAACACGATGCCGATGTCCCGCTCGATCCACGGGAAGGAGTTTTCCTGGCCGATGGCCATCAGCACGGTGTCGCAGGGATAGAACGCCAGGTCCTCACCGGTGGGCACCAGGTTGCGGCGCCCGGCATCGTCGTAGACGGCCTTGACCTTCTCGAAACGCATGCCCACCAGTTTGCCGTCCTCGATGACGAACTCCTTGGGCACATGGTTGTCGATGATCGGAATGTCTTCGTGGATTGCGTCTTCCTTCTCCCAGGGAGAGGCTTTCATGTCCTCGAAGGGACTGCGCACGATGACCTTGACTTCCTCGCCGCCGAGCCGGCGGGCGGTGCGGCAGCAGTCCATGGCGGTGTTGCCGCCACCGAGAACGATGACCCGCTTGCCGATCTTGCTGGTGTGTTCGAAGGCGACGCTGGCCAGCCAGTCGATGCCGATATGAATCTGGGCATCGGCCTCCTGGCGGCCGGGGAGATTCTTCAGGTCGCGGCCGCGGGGCGCCCCGGAGCCGACGAACACCGCGTCGTAGTCCTGCTCAAGGAGGCCCTTCAGGCTCTCGATATAGGTATCGTAGTGGGCCACCGGGCCCATGCCGATGATATAGCCGACTTCCTCGTCGAGCACCTCTTCGGGCAACCGGAACGAGGGGATCTGGCTGCGCATGAAACCGCCGCCTGCTTTCTGGGCGTCGAAGATGTGCAGCTCGTAGCCGAGCGGCGCCAGGTCGCGGGCCACTGTCAGGGACGCGGGGCCGGCCCCTACCAGAGCGACGCGCTTGCCGTTCTTTTTGGCAGCCTTGGGTGGAATGCGCTTGGCGACATCATCCTTGACCTTGTTGTCGGCGGCGACCCGCTTCAGCCGGCAGATGGCCACAGGCTCTTCCTCGATCCGGCCGCGACGGCAGGCAGGCTCGCACGGGCGATCACAGGTGCGACCGAGGATGCCGGGAAAGACATTGGATTCCCAGTTGATCATGTAGGCGTCGTCGTAACGACCTTCTGCGATCAGACGGATGTATTCGGGGACCGGGGTATGCGCTGGGCAGGCGTACTGGCAGTCAACAACTTTGTGGAAATATTCAGGATTCTGGATGTTCGTCGGCTTCAAAAAGATTCCCCCTATAGAACGCCTTTTTTTACAGAAAAGGCAGCAGCCGACCATAACGCTATGGTCCGGGGATTTATACCGAAAATGATGCTGAAAGTAAATCAGACAGTTGTCTAAAACCCTGTAAAATGGCCATTTTGAGACAGTTTTCACCTTAGCTTTTGTAGGGACTTGAAATCCGCCGGCCATCGCCACAAAAGCAGTTGCCGTTTTTTCTGACCGGAGCCCACCGCACTGAGTCAATGGCCGAGACACCCCCGATATCCCCGCCCGCCGCCTTCGCCCTATACTTGACTACCGTCCACCAAACAGGATGAACAGGCCATGACCGGGCCCGTCACAACCGAATGCATCGAGATCACCGCTCCCGGCGAGGCCGGAGTGCTGCAGCTCACCACCAGAGCACTGCCGGCCCCCGGCAGTGATGAAGTCGTGATCGCGGTCGACACCGCCGGGGTCAACCGCCCCGACGTTCTGCAGCGCCAGGGACTCTATCCCCCGCCTCCCGGAGTCACCGACATCCCCGGCCTGGAAGTATCCGGCACTATCATTGCGGTGGGCGACCAGGCACTCCGCTGGGCGCCGGGCGACCAGGTCTGCGCGCTATTGGCAGGCGGCGGCTATGCCCGCTGCGCCCTCGCCCACCAGGACCTGTGCCTGCCCGTGCCCGAGGGCGTGTCGCTCCAGGCAGCGGCGGCCCTGCCCGAAACCGCCTTCACTGTGTGGTTCAACCTGGTGGAACGGGGCGGACTGCGACGAGGCGATATCGTGCTGGTCCACGGCGGCTCTAGCGGTATCGGCACCCTCGCCATCCAACTGGCCAGGGCGCTGGGCGCCACCGTCTACGCAACCGCCGGCAGCGACGCCAAATGCCGGGCCTGCGAGGCTCTCGGCGCCAGCCGCTGCTTCAATTACCGGACCGAGGACTTCACCGTCCTCAAAACCCTTGCCGGGCGCGGCGCCGACATCATCATCGACATTGTCGGCGGCGACTACATACCCAGAAACATCAAGGTCGCCGCGCCCAAGGGGCGGATCATCTCGCTGGCTTTTCTGCGCGGCTCGCGGGTCGAGGTCGACCTGATGCCGATGATGCTCAAGCAGTTGGTGCTCACCGGCGCCACGCTGCGCAGCCAGCCGGTGGCGGAGAAGGCGCGCCTCGCCGCCGCCCTTGCCGGCAATCTGTGGCCGTTGATCGCGGCGGGCCAGGTCCGGCCGGTAATCCACCGGGTGCTGCCACTGGCGCAGGCAGCGGAGGCGCATCGCATCATGGAGAGCAGCAGCCATATCGGCAAGCTGTTGCTGGACTGCCGCAACGGTAAGGAAGAGTCCGAGTAAGGTGCGCTGACACGGGAAGCGCACCGCGCCGGGACTCACTCCGGTGCGCTTCGTTCCTCAGCACACCCTATGAAATGGGTTCTGCATCATCTTTGGCGCTTCGCGGAATACCGGGGAAAAGCCGATAAGGGTGCGCCGACGCAGGAAGCGCACTGGCGCGACCGGGCAATACTGGCATAATGAACCAGCCGGTATCTCCCCGGTGTCATTGGCGGCAATGACGATTCGATTCCATGGCAAACGCAGCGACAGCGGTACGATTCAATGTCCAATAATTCACGACTGGTCTATTCCACCGACAAGGGCCGTATCCGGGCGGCCGACGAACAGCCCTCCGGCCCTCCCGCAGGGGACGGCATCGTCCGCATTCGCCGCGAAACGAGCGGCCGCAAGGGCAAGGGCGTCACCACCATCAGCGGGGTGCCGGTGGATGACAAGGCGCTGGAGCAACTGGCGAAACAGCTCAAGCAGCTGTGCGGCACCGGCGGCACGGTAAAGGACCGGGTCATCGAGATCCAGGGCGACCACCGGGAAAAAATCCGCGACGCACTGACCAGCCAGGGTTATACCGTCAAGCTGGCCGGAGGCTGACATGGCAGCGGACACAGCGGTGACCACCGCACCCTACGGGGGATGGAAATCCCCCGTCAACGCCGAGCTGATCAACCGCGGGGCGACGGCCCGGGATTTCCCCTGCATGGTCGATGGAACCGTCTACTGGCAGGAATCCCGCCCCGAGGAAAACGGCCGGGTCACTGTCGTCGCCCGCCAGCCCGACGGCCGGCAGCGGGACCTGCTGCCCTACCCCTTCAGCGCCCGCAGCAGGGTTCACGAATACGGCGGGCTCTCCTGGGTAGTGGTCCGCGACAGCGCCGCAGGGGATGATCTGTATTTCGTCGAGCAGAGCGACCAGCGACTCTACCGCCTGCCTCTCGACGCCAATCCCGAGTCACAGCCTCAAGCAGTAACCGCGGATCGAGACGACACCCGCTTTGCCGATCTGGTGTTCGACCCCGCCCGGCTGCGCCTGCTCTGTGTCATGGAACAGCATCATCCCGGCCGGCGCGAACCGCTGAACACCCTGGCCGCCATCGACCTCGGTGGCACCAGCCCCGGCGCCATCAGCACGCTGGCGAGCGGCGCCGACTTCTACGCCTATCCGCGCCTCGACGCCAGCGCCAAGCGCCTGTGCTGGATCAGTTGGAATCATCCGGACATGCCCTGGGACAGCACCACGCTGTGGTGCGCGGACATCGCCCCCGACGGCCAGATCGCCGACCCACAGCCGGTGGCCGGCGGTAATGGGGAAGCCATCTTCCAGCCCGACTGGTCACCGGCGGGCGAGCTTTACTTTGTCAGCGATCGCACCGGCTGGTGGAACCTCTATCGCCACGACAACGGGCAGAGCGAATGCATCCTGCCGATGGCAGCCGACTTTGCAACGCCCCTGTGGAACCTCGGCATGCGCACCTGGGGCTTCATCGGCGAGCAACGCATCGCCGCCCTCTATACCCGGGCGGGCACCTGGCAACTCGCCACCATCGACTGCGCGGCCGGAACCCTGACCGACATTGCCAGCCCCTATACCCAGCTCGGCAGCCTCGGCGCCACCGCGGGACGGGCGGTGTTCACCGCCGGCAACGCCACCACCCTCGACGACATCGCCAGCCTCGATGCGACCGGCAGCCAAGTGGCGGTGCTCAAGACCTCGGCCAGTCCAGGCTATGACCACTACATCAGCCATCCCCGGACGATCCAGTTCCCGACCACCGATGGCGACATTGCCCACGGCCTTTATTACCCGCCCCGCAACCCGGATTACCGAGGCCCCGAGGGGCAACGGCCACCGCTGGTGGTGATGTGCCACGGCGGTCCGACCGGCGCCGCGGGCACCGCGCTCAACCTCAAGATCCAATTCTGGACGTCCCGCGGCTTTGCCTTGCTCGATGTCAACTACCGGGGCAGCACCGGCTTTGGCCGCGACTACCGGGACAGGCTGCGCGGCCAATGGGGCGTGCGCGACATCGCCGACGCCGTGGCCGGCGTCCACTATCTCGCCGGCCAGGGGCTGGTCGATGCCGAGCGCGTGCTGATCCGCGGCAGCAGCGCCGGCGGCTTCACCGCGCTCGCGGCATTGACGTTTACCGACTGCTTTCGCGCCGGCGCCAGTCTCTACGGTATTGGCGATCTCGAAACCCTGGCCCGGGACACCCATAAATTCGAGGCCCGCTACCTCGACCGGCTGATCGGCCCCTATCCGGAACAGCAAGCCATCTATCAGCAGCGCTCACCGATCAATCATCGCGACAAGCTGCGCTGCCCGGTGATCTTCTTCCAGGGCCTGGAAGACAAGGTAGTGCCGCCGGAACAGGCCGACGAAATGGTCGACGCGCTGCACCACAAGAAGGTGCCGGTCGCCTATATCCGCTTTCCCGACGAAGGCCACGGCTTTCGCAAGGCAAGCAACATCAAGAAAGCCCTGGAAGCGGAGCTGGTGTTCTACCGCCGTATCCTCGAGATTCCCAGCGACGAAAAGCTGCCCGCCATCCAGATCGATCACTTTTAGCCGCCGAGGTCACCCAGCCAGATGTCACGCTACCGCCCGCCGCAACCCCGGAGTTCTCCCTACATCACCGCCGAGGGCGCGGCACGTCTCAGGGAGGAGCTTCACCAATTGTGGAAGGTGGAACGCCCCGAAGTGACCGCCGTGGTGCACGAAGCCGCCAAGAACGGCGATCGCTCGGAGAACGGCGACTATATCTATGGCAAACGCCGCCTCCGGGAAATCGATCGGCGGGTGCGCTATCTGCGCAAACGGCTCGACGAAGTGAACATCGTCGACCGCGAGCCGGACGACAAGAGCCGCGTATTCTTTGGCGCCTGGATCACCCTTGAAGACGAGGATGGCGACGAAAAAACCTGGCGGATCGTCGGCGCCGACGAAATCGACAGCCATAAAGGCCACATCAGCATCGATTCGCCGGTAGCCCGCAAAGCCATCGGCAAGCATCTCGACGACGAGATCGCGGTCACCATCGGCGAGGCCGTGAAACACTACGTGATCACCGGCATACGGTATTCCGGCATCGGCCAGGCGGCCGACGCGGCACCCAGGCCACAGGCAGTTGAAAAGCGTTGACAAGTCCGCGGACGCACAGCGAAAAGGGCTGAAGGCAGCGGAGTTTACATGCAATGGATGAGCGGAGGCGGCCCCGCGAAGCGTTTTGGATCTTTTGCGGCCATGTTTGGCGCCGCCGAAATAACGTGCTTTTTCCTCCAATCCATCAGGGCCCTGCGCCGCGTGCGCAACCTGTTTCTTCCGCCAGCCTGTCAGGGCCCGGCGCCGCGGAACACCACCTTGTTGATGGCGACGATGGTGTTCTCCACCTCTTCCGATGAGAACGGATCGCGACCGGTGAGAATCTGATACTCCGCGGCGCGGGAGGCGCTGTTGGCCATATCGACGATAACCCCGCTGAGGCGATAGGGCTCGAGGTCGATCACGCCGCCCTCCGCCTGGGCCGCGGCGATCAGCGTGGTGATGATGGTGTAGTGGCGCTTGGCGAAGTTCTCGCATATCCACGTCAGGCGTTCGGTCAGCGCATAGGATTCGGTGGCCATGATGCGATGAAACTCCGGGAACTTGACGCTGACCCGCACCGTGGCCTCGATGATCGCCCGCAGCCGCTCGCCGGCTGACAACTCACTGTCGTCGCTGATCACCCCATCGATCAACTGGTCGAAGTGGCGCACCGCCTCCTCGATCACCGCCTGCCAGAGCTTTTCCTTGGACTTGAAGTGGTAGACGATCAGCGGCAGGCTGACTTCCGCCATTTTCGCCACCTGCTGCAGGGTGGCACCTTCATAGCCGCGCGCCGCAAACATGGCGAGGGCGGCCTTGAGCACCTTTTCCCGCACCTTTTCAGGCTGGCGACGACGCTGTGGCTTGGCGTTGCAGCTGCTGGTTTTCATCGCAGTCTCCATTACAAACGCGCAATAATCCCCGCTGCGGAGGCCCCTGTCCAGTAGCCGGGGTCTTCGACCGGCAGCGCATCGCGACTCGACGCCGGCAATGCGCACCGGGCTGCGCGGCGGCGCCGGTGAAACCCCGCCTCCGTCGGCGGAAAAATTTGCTATATAATCCGCCCGACTGTACGGTTTCACCACCCGGCCGCTGTGCAAGCAGTGCATTCCACCGCGACGCAACGATCACCGCCACCTTTGCCGATACCGCATTTGCCAGAGAAAATAGATGAAAAAGACTCTGTCCCGGTTTATACGCTGCACAACCCTGGTCATTGCCGCCCTCGCCGCCAGCGGCTGCGGTGCGCCGGCCGGCAATGACGGCACCTTGAAGGTGGGTCTCATCGTCGAGCTTACCGGCGACATGCCGGCGGTCGGCACCTCATCCCGCAATGCCGCCCGGCTGGCGGTAGACGAACTGAACAGCGCCGGCGGGCTGGAAGTCGATGGCCGGCCCTACCGGATCGAACTGGTGATCGAGGATAACTCCGCCAAGGCCGACCAGTCCGCGGCGGTGACCAACAAGCTGATCAACCAGGATCAGGTGCTCGCCATCGTCGGCCCCAACGCCAGCCTCGGGGCGATCCCCGCCGCCGAGATCGCCGAATCCAGCCGGACCCTGCTGATCACGCCCTGGTCCACCAATCCCAAGACCACCCTCGACACCCGCAGCGGCAAGCCCAAGAACTATGTATTCCGCGCCTGCTTCACCGACCCCTTCGAAGGGCAGGTGCTCGCCCGCTTCGTCAGCGAGTCGCTCGACGCCAAAAGTGCGGCGGTGCTTTACGATGTCGCCTCGGAAGCACCCAAGAGCCAGGCCGAGCTGTTTCGCCAGACGTTCGAGCAACTCGGCGGCAAAATCCTGGCCTTCGAGACCTACACCACCGGCGACCGCGACTTTTCCGCCCAGCTCACCAAGATCAAGAGCGTCAATCCGGATGTGGTCTTTCTGCCCGCCTATTACAACGACGTCGGGCTGATCGCCCAGCAGGCCCGCCGCCACGGTATCCACCAGCCGCTGATCGGCTCCGATGCCTGGAGCAGCCCGGAGCTGATCCGCCTGGCCGAAGGCGCCGTCGAAGGCGCCTACTTCGCCAACCACTATGCCACGGATATCGCCACACCGGTGGCCCAGCGTTTCATCGCCGCCTATGAACAGCGCTACGGCACCGTTCCCGACGATGTGGCCGCCCTCACCTACGACGCCATGGGCTTGCTGTTCGAGGCTCTGCGCGGCGCCGCGACCCCGGAGCGACAGGCCGTGCGCGACGCCATGGCGGCCATCGCCGGCTATGACGGCGTCACCGGCGATATCCGCTTCACCCCCGGTTCCGGCGACCCGGTGAAAAGCGCGGTGATCATGCAGGTCAAGGGCGACAAGTTTGCCTGGATGATGAACGCGGCGCCCTGATCCGCATGACCGCGACCAGCACCGCCAGGCCACGGCACGGGAGGCCGCGACGATCTTGAACCCCGACACCATCTACTGGCTGCAGCAATTGCTGAACGCCCTGCAACTGGGCAGCATCTACGCGCTGATCGCGCTCGGCTACAGCATGGTCTACGGCATCCTCACCATGATCAATTTCGCCCACGGCGACGTGTTCATGATCGGGGCTTTCTGCTGCCTGCTGGCGGCAACGGCCCTCGGCCTGCCCTTCGCCCCGACCCTGCTGTTGACCATGGCCGGCACCGCGCTGCTCGGCGTGGTGATCGAGCGATTGGCCTACAAACCGCTGCGCAATGCCCCCAGGGTATCGGCGATCATCACCGCGCTCGGCGTCGGGCTGTTCCTGCAGAATGCCACCCTGGCGCTATCGCCCTACCCGAAAGCCATGCCGCCACTGCTCGACAACCTGACTTGGCAGTTCGCCGGCATCTCCGTCTCGTCGCTGCAATTGATCGTCATTTGCCTGTCACTGGGCCTGATGCTGGTGCTCGATCATGTCGTGCACCGCACCCCGGTCGGCATGGCGATGCGCGCCATCGCCTGGGACAAGACCCTGGTGCCGCTGATGGGCATCCCGGTGAACCTGATCATCTCCATCACCTTTGCCATCGGCGCGGGCCTCGCCGGCGCCGCCGGCACCATGTACAGCCTCGCCTATCCGGTGATCGACCCGCAGATGGGCATCATGGTCGGCTGGAAGGCCTTCATCGCCGCCGTGGTCGGCGGCATCGGCAATATCCGCGGCGCGATGATCGGGGCCTTTATCCTCGGCGGCGTGGAAATCATGGTGGTCGCCCTGCTGCCCTCCACCTACCGGGATTTCATCGTGTTCAGCCTGCTGCTGCTCCTGGTCATCATCAGGCCCCAGGGCATCCTCGGCCAGGCACGGGAGCAGAAGGTGTGAACACCCGCTTGTGGCGACACTGGGAATGGCTGCTGGACCGGCCCTGGCTGCTGCCGGCGCTGCTGGCCGGAGGCCTGGTGCTGGCCTTCGCCATTCCCCAGTATCAGCTGTTCAACAATTATATCCAGCTGATCCTGATGTACATCGGCATCAATATCATCCTCACCGTGAGCCTCAACCTGGTAAACGGCTACATGGGGGAGTTTTCCCTCGCCCACGCCGGATTCATGGCCGTCGGCGCCTATACCTCCGCGCTGTTGACCATGGAAGTGCTGCCGGTCGGCACCTATCCCTCGCTGTTTCCGGTTGCCCTGCTCGCCGGCGGCGCGGCGACGGCGGTGCTCGGCCTGGCGGTAGCGCTTTCCTCGTTCAGGGTGCGCGGCGATTACCTGGCCATCATCACCCTCGCCTTCCTGATGATCGTCAAATCCGCCATCGAGAACGTCGACGCCATCGGCGGGCCGCGGGGCCTTCCCGGCATCCCCCGGCTGACCACCCTGCCCTGGGTATTCTTCTGGACCGTCACCCTGGTGTGGCTGGTCCGCAACTTCGTCTACTCCCACTACGGCCGCGGCATCCTGTCGATCCGCGAGGACGAAATCGCCAGCGACCTGATGAGCGTCGACACCCGCCGCGTGAAAATCTTCGCCTTCATGCTGTCGTCCTTCTGCGCCGGCATCGCCGGCGGATTGTTCGCCCACCTGCTGCAATTCATCAGCCCCCGGGTGTTCGATATCGTCAAGACCACCGAAATTCTCATCATGGTCTACCTCGGCGGCATCGCCTCCATCGGCGGCTCCATCATCGGCGCGACACTTTACACCCTGCTGCTGGAGGTGCTGCGCCCAAGCACCATGGCGTCGCTGCTGTCCTGGCTGCCGGCGCCGATTTTCGATCCGCTGTACGAGTACTTCATCCGCCACCTCGGCGTACTGCGCATGGTCATCATGCCGCTGGCGCTGGTTCTGGTGATGCTCTACTGGCCGCGGGGCATCATGGGCATGCGCGAGTTCCGGGGCTTCGTCCCCCGCCGCGACCGGGCCGCCCATCATGCCCTCGACACACCTGCGGAGAGCCCCCATGGCACTGCTGACCGCCACTGACGTCCGCCATTACTTCGGCGGCCTCTGCGCCATCACCGACTTCAACCTGGCGCTTCACCGGGGCGAACTGATGGGCCTGATCGGCCCCAACGGCGCCGGCAAGACCACGATATTCAACCTGATCACCGGCGTATACCGCGCCAGTCAGGGCAGCATCCGCTTCCAGGACACCGAACTGGTGGGCAAGACACCCCATCAGATCACCGCCCTGCGGATCGGCCGCACCTTTCAGAATATCCGCCTGTTCCGCGAGTTGTCGGTACTCGACAACGTGCGCATCGCCCACTACGCCCAGACGCGCTGCTCGCTGCTGGAAGCGCTGCTGCACACCGGCCGCTACCGCCGCGAAGAGCAGCGCATCATCGACCACTCCCGGGAACTCCTGGCGATCTTCAAGCTGGAGCACCTGGCGGGTGAAAAAGCGAAGAACCTGCCCTACGGCTCCCAGCGGCGGCTGGAGATCGCCCGGGCGCTGGCCATCGGGCCGGAGCTGTTGTTGCTCGACGAGCCGGCGGCGGGGATGAATCCCAACGAAATCGGCCAGTTGATGGAATTCATCCTGTGGATTCGCGAGCAGTTCCAGCTCACCATTCTGCTCATCGAACACCAGATGAAACTGGTGATGGGTATCTGCGAGCGCATCAAGGTCCTGGATTTCGGCCAGACCCTCGCCGAGGGAGCGCCGGAGATGATCCAGAACGACCCCCAGGTGCTCAAGGCCTACCTCGGCGACGGCGCCATCGGATGACTGGCGCCACTGGATGAAAGGCATGAGCGGATGAATGCGACAACCACGGCAACCGACGCCGCCACAGCGCAACTGGCGGTGCGCGATCTCAAGGTTCACTACGACGGTATCCAGGCCCTGCACGGCGTCTCCTTTACCGTGCCGCGCGGGGAGATCGTTACCCTGATCGGCGCCAACGGCGCCGGCAAGACCTCGATCCTGCGGGCCATTTCAGGGCTCGTGCCCTATACCGGCGCCATCGTCTTCGAGGGCCGGGATCTCAAGCGCATACCCGCCCATCGCATCGTCGGCCTCGGCATCGCCCACGTGCCCGAGGGCCGGGGCGTGTTCGGCAACCTGACGGTGCGCGAGAACCTGCGCCTCGCCGCCTGGCAGCGCCACAACAAGAGCGAGGTCACCGCCGACTTCGAGCGCGTCTTCGCCCTCTTCCCCCGGCTCGAGGAGCGGGAGCACCAGCCATCCGGCACCCTGTCCGGGGGCGAGCAGCAAATGCTGGCGGTGGGCCGGGCGCTGATGAGCCGCGGGCGGCTGTTGCTGCTCGACGAACCCTCCATGGGCATGTCGCCTCGCCTGGTGCAGGAAATATTCGGCGTCATCGAGGACATCAACCGCTCCGGCACCACCATCCTGCTGGTGGAACAGAACGCCAACATGGCCCTGCGCATCGCCTCCCGGGCCTATGTCCTCGAAACCGGCAAGATAACGCTCGCGGGCACCGGCAAAGAGCTGCTGGGAGACCCGCGGGTCAAGGAAGCCTATCTCGGCGCCTGAGGAGTGCGGAACTGCGCCAATCCGTTTTTTGATCGAGATAAGGGAAGGCTGGACCTTCCGGTGTGACGGCCGCACCGGCACCACAGCGCCAGAGTCCAAATCATCGCTATTTTCGCTGAAAAAAGGCGTAAAAAAACCCAGCGACTGCTGGGGTTTATTTATGGCGGTGAGGGAGGGATTCGAACCCTCGATAGGGGATTAGCCTATACTCCCTTAGCAGGGGAGCGCCTTCAGCCGCTCGGCCACCTCACCAGAGTTCCGC
>JBAZCN010000098.1:0-12703 GCA_041655035.1 Porticoccaceae bacterium
CCGCGGCGCTCATCGAGGCTGATGGGTGGGGGCGTTTCGCGCGCGGCGGTGCTGGCACTGAAGCGCGGCATAATGATTTTCTCGGTCACCAGCGTGCCCACAGTGGCCACCAGCAGGGTGGAGATCGCCATGAAATAATAGTTGGCGGCAGGGCTGACGTTGTAGCCGCTGTCGAGCAGCGCCGCCGCCTCGGTGGACAGGCCGGCGAGAATGGCGTCGAGCGGGCTGATCAGCAGGTTGGCGCTGAACCCGCCCGACACGCCGGCAAAGGCGGCGGCAATGCCGGCGATGGGGCTGCGTCCAGCGGCCTGGAAGATGATGCCCGCCAGGGGGATCAGCACCACATAGCCGCTGTCGGCGGCGATGCTCGACAGGACTCCCGCCAGCACGACCAGGAAGGTGAGCATTTTTTCCGGCGCCTTGAGCACCGAAATCCGCAGCAGGCTGCCGATCAGGCCGCTGTGCTCGGCGACGCCGATGCCGAGGATCGCCACCAGCACGGTGCCGAGGGGAGCGAAATGGGTGAAGTTGGTGACCGTCCGTTCGAGGATCAGCCGCAGGCCATCAGCGCTGAGCAGGTTGACCGCGCTGATGTTTTCGCTGTTCACCGGATGGCGGGCTTCGACGCCGAGCAGGGCGGCAACGGCCGACAGGGCGAGGACGATGCCGCACAGATAGACGAACAGCAGGGTCGGATGGGGCAGTCGGTTGCCGATGGCTTCGATACGGTTCAGCGCGCGCTGGGACAGGGTATGTACCGTCATGTGTTATGTTGCCTGTGAGATGTCGGGCAAGAATAACAATCGACCGGGGATAACAACAGTGTTCGTCGACGTGCCGGCGAGCATCAGGGCGGGGCTCTCCCCCGACCAGCGGCTGGGGCGGGGCTATAATGGGGGCCGCGCCATTCCCTGAATGGCTTCCCGCGGGGAATTTTCAGGATTTCGATGGTCTGATCATGGGTTTTAGGTATACAGAGAGCGCAATGCTGGAATTGATTAGAAGCGGGCTCGGCCATTGGCCGCCTGAGCCCCGGCAACCCCTTACCGATGGTCTTATTCGCGAGGCGGCGGTGCTGATAGCCGTGACCCGGGCCAGCGATCCGAAACTGGTTTTCATTAAGCGTGCAGAGCACCTGTCCAGCCACGGCGGCCAGGTGGCGTTTCCGGGCGGCATGTGGGAGCCGGGGGACGACAGTCTTTTGCACACCGCGCTCCGCGAGAGCGAGGAGGAAATCGCCCTGCCGCCGCAGGAGGTCGAAATCGTCGCTTCGCTGCCGGTGCAGGCGACCATCTTCAATGTGCGGGTTTCGCCTTACGTCGGTTTCATCCCCGATGGCCTGCGCTTTGTCCCTGAGCGCGGCGAGCTGGATGCGGTGTTCGAGGTGCCGCTGTCATATCTCGCCGACCCGGCCAACATGGCGGCCACGGAGTTCGCGCTGCGGGATGGGCGCTATCGGGTGCCCTGTTATTTTTTCGAGGGCTACTGCATCTGGGGATTTACCCTGCATCTGGTGGCCGATCTTCTCACCGAGACGTTCGGCCTTTCCCTGTCCCTTGACTATCACCCTCTTGACGGGCAGCAAAAACGATGACTTCAACGACCAATCCGGTGGCTTCCCCCTGTGTGGCAGTCTGTGTTCTCGACGACAGGGATACCTGTACCGGCTGCCTGCGCACCCGGGATGAAATTACCCGCTGGCGCGCCATGGATGATGGCGAGCGCCGGGCGGTGTTGCGGGAAGTGGCTGCAAGGCGCGGCCCGGCGGGGTCCGGCTGAACCGCATCCCGGCGTTGCCGCGCCGGGGAACGCTGCCCCGAGGCGTCAACCGTCGTCGTCGGCGACGGCGTCGGCATCGAGATGGGCCAGGTGGCGGACCAGGACCCTGTCGACCATTTTATCCGACAGCGACAGGGTCTCGAAGCGGTAGCTGGCCAGCGTCAGGCAGACGTTGCCCTCGGGGATATGTTCGAGTTTTTCCAGCAGCAGGCCGTTGAGGGTCCTGGGGCCGGTGGTGGGCAACTGCCAGCCGGTCGCCCGGTTGATATCGCGGATGCTGACGCCGGCATCGATGGTGTAGCTGCGATCCGGGTTGGCGCTGATGTCCTGGTCGTTCTCGGCGTAATTGGTGGTGAATTTGCCGACGATCTCTTCGAGGATGTCTTCCAGGGTGACGAGGCCGAGGATCGCCCCGTATTCATCCACGACCAGGGCGATTCGCCGCTTGTTCTTCTGGAAATTCACCAGCTGGACGTGCAGCGGAGTGCTTTCCGGTACGAAGTAGGGCTCCTTGGAAAAGCGTTTGATGGCTTCCAGGGTCAGGGCCTGTTCGCCGCGGCGCAGCAGGCGATTGACGCGGCGCATGTGCAACACCCCGACGACGTTGTTGATGTCGCCCTTGTACAGCGGCAGGCGGGTATATTCGGTGGCGACGATCTGGTTGACCAGGGATTCGATATTGTCCTCGAGATCGAGGCCTGCGATGTCGTTGCGCGGCACCATGATGTCATTGACCGTGACCGTTTCGAGGTCGAGGAGGTTGGACAGCATCCGCCGGTGCCTGGTCGTGCTGTCGTTGCCGGGCTCACTCGCCGCAGCGTGCGATTCATCCTGGCCGGGAGCGCCGTTGCGCGCGCCCTGCGCGTCGATACCAAACAGCTTCAGCAGGCCCCGGGAAAGATACTCGACCAGCCAGACCAGCGGATACAGCAGTTTTGAAAGTGGCTTGAGCACGTGGCTGGCGGCAAAGGCGACCCGCTCGGGGTGGACGGCGGCGACGGTCTTGGGGGTGACTTCGGCGAAGACCAGCATGACGATGGTCAGCAGCGCGCCGGCGGCCAGTTCCGACCCCCGGCCATAGAGGCGCACGGCGATGGTGGCGGCGACGATCGCGGCCAGGTTGCTGGCCAGTCTCTCGCCGACGAGGAGCGTGCCAAACAGCCGACTGGGGCGTTTCAGCAGTTTGTTCAACCGACGTGCGCCGCGGTGCTTTTTGACGAGGTTTTTCAGGCGGTAGCGGTTGACGGACATCATCCCTGTTTCCGAAGCGGAAAAGAACGCGGAAAGGGACAGCAGCAATAACAGCGCGCCAAGCAACAGCCAGAGGGGCGTATCGTTCAAGCCGAGGGTCAGCCTGTAGCATTATCGGACGGTCAATGGTGAACAAGTTTCGGGTGCTTGGCAACAGGCGCGGCGATGGTCCCTGGGCAGGGCGCGATCGCCCGGGTACCACTACAGGCCGAGGACCATCTCGAGAACGAACTTGCTCCCCCAGTACGCCAGCGCCAGGGAGGCGAAACCGCCGAGGGTCCAGCGAATGGCGACGTTGCCGCGCCAGCCGAGGTGGTGGCGGCCCCACAGCAGGACGGCGAACAGCGCCCAGGCCACGATCGAGAAAAAGGTCTTGTGGGCCAGGTGCTGCGCCCAGAAATCGTCGAGGAATAGGAAGCCGGTGACCAGGCTCAGGGTCAGCAGGGTGAACCCGGTCCAGATCACCTCGAAGAGCAGCACCTCCATGGTTTGCAGGGGGGGCATGCCGCGCAGGAAGCCGCCTGGATGGTGGTGTTTCAGCTGGCGGTGCTGGTAGGCCAGCAGCAGCGACTGCAGCGCGGCGATGGTCAGCAGGCTGTAGGCCAGCAGGGAGAACAGGACATGCAGGCCGATAGCCAGCGACAGGTGCTGGCCGTGCTGTGGTTGCGGGCTGAACGCCAGGCTCAGGGCGAGTCCCAGCGCGGTAATGGGAAACAGGATGACCAGCAGGTTGTGGAGCGGTTTCTTGATGCTGCTGGCCAGTACCAACAGGTTGATCACGAAGAAGGTCAGCACGCTCACCGGCCACAGCGACAGGTTCACTGCGCTGCCAACGAACACCAGGCGGCCGGCCACCAGGCCGTGGAACATCAGGGCGACGGCGCCACCCGCCATCAGCCACAGCGGGCGCATGCTGTCGGGAGTGCGCACCCGCTGCACGATATGGTACAGAGCTGCGCACAGATACAGGGCAATGGCGGTAATGGTCGGCGCGGTGATATCCATGAAGGTGGTGGATCCGGTGAGCACTGAACAGGCCGAAGTGTGTCACAGAAATGTTTGCCGGCAAAGCCGTTGGGCATGCGCTATACTGCCGGCCCCGAAAGATCACCCGGACTCTGGATCATTTTCCGTCATGGCAATGTTTGAATCCCTCAGCGACCGTCTTTCCCTGAGCCTGCGCAAGATCACCGGCAAGGCCCATCTCTCCGAGGACAACATCAAGGATTCGCTCCGCGAGGTGCGCATGGCCCTGCTGGAAGCCGATGTCGCCCTGCCGGTGGTGAAGGATTTCATCGACCACGTGCGCAATCGCGCAGTGGGCGCCGAGGTCAAGCGCAGCCTCAATCCCGGCCAGCAGTTCCTGAAGATCGTGCAACAGGAACTCGAAGCGGTGATGGGCTCCGCCAACGAGGAACTCAACCTGGCGGTGGCGCCGCCGGCGGTGATTCTGATGGCGGGCCTGCAGGGTGCCGGCAAGACGACCTCGGTGGCCAAGCTGGCGCGTTTCCTCAAGGAGCGCCACAAGAAGAAAGTCATGGTGGTCAGCGCCGATGTCTACCGTCCCGCCGCCATCAAGCAGCTCGAGACCCTGGCCGGGGACGTGGGCGCCATTTTCTTTCCCAGCTCGAGCGACCAGCAGCCGCTGGCCATCGCCGCGGCGGCCGTCGATGCCGCGCGCAAGGCATTCGCCGACGTGTTGATCGTCGATACCGCCGGTCGGCTGCATATCGACAATGAATTGATGGACGAAATCAAGGGCCTCCACGGTGTTCTCAAGCCGGTGGAAACCCTGTTCGTGATTGACGCCATGATCGGCCAGGATGCGGTCAACACCGCCCGCGCTTTCAACGATGCCCTGGCGCTCACCGGGGTAGTGCTCACCAAGGCCGACGGCGATGCCCGCGGCGGCGCCGCGCTGTCGGTCCGCCACGTTACCGGCAAGCCTATCAAGTTCCTCGGTGTCGGCGAGAAAACCGATGCCCTGGAGCCGTTCTACCCCGATCGTATCGCCTCCCGCATCCTCGGTATGGGCGACATGCTGTCGCTGATCGAGGACATGGAGCGCAAGGTCGACAAGGACAAGGCCGAAAAGCTCGCCAAAAAGGTGCAGAAGGGCAAGACCTTCGACCTCGAGGACCTGCGCGACCAGCTCCAGCAGATGCAGAATCTCGGCGGTCTCACCAATATGCTGGAAAAGCTCCCAGGCATGGGCAACGTCGCCCAGCTTGCCGATCAGGCCAACATGACCGGCCAGTTCAAGCGCATGGAAGCGATCATCAATTCGATGACGCCCAAGGAGCGCAGCAACCCCGACATCCTCAACGGTTCCCGCAAGCGGCGCATCATCCAGGGTTCCGGAACCAATATCCAGGATCTCAACCGCCTGCTCAAGCAGCACAAGCAGATGGCCAAGATGATGAAAAAAATGAAGGGCAAGGGCATGGCGAACATGATGCGCGGACTCGGCGGCAACCTGCCGCCGGGCGGCTTTCCCGGGGGTGGCCTGCCTCCGGGGGGATTCAAGTTCTGATGGCCCGGCCCGGCCCGGCGTTGCGGCAGTATTTCGCGGTGGTTTCCTTTGCCGGTGGTTTCACGTAGAATAGCGCGCCTTTCGGGGGGTGCCTGTGCGGTTGCCGGGCGCTTCCATTTGTTTTTGGTTTTTCAACCGGCAGTCAACTCAAGAAGAGAGAGCCCATGGTAACAATTCGTTTAGCGCGTGGCGGTTCCAAGAAGCGTCCTTTTTACCACCTCACCGTGGCCGATAGCCGCAATGCCCGCAATGGCCGTTTCATCGAGCGCGTCGGCTTTTTCAATCCCATCGCGCGCGGCAATGAAGAGCGCCTGCGGGTCGACCTGGACCGGGTCACCCACTGGCTGACCCAGGGTGCGACCACCTCCGAGCGCGTCACCCAGCTGGTTCAGGAAGCTTCCCGCCAGCAGGCCTGAGGCCACTGAGGAGCGGGGCCGATGGCGGCTGAGAGACCGGTGGTGAAATCGCAACCTGCCACCGCGGTGCCGGACGACCTGGTGGTCGTCGGCAAGGTCACCACGGTCCACGGTGTTCAGGGGTGGGTGAAGATCCATTCCTACACCGAGCCGGAGCACAATATCTTCGATTATCAGCCCTGGTGGATGGCGCTGCCCGAGGGCATGGCGCAGATCGAGATCGACCGGTTCCGTACCACGGCGAAGGGTTTTCTCGCCCATATCGTCGGGCTGGACGACCGGGATCAGGCGCGGCTTTACTGCCAGCGGGATATCCAGGTATCGATCGCCGCGTTTCCCGACGCCGAGCCCGGCGAGTACTACTGGCATCAACTGAAAGGCTTGCAGGTGATTGCCGCCCGGGACGGCGGTGATCTTCTGCTCGGCACCGTGACCGGGCTGTTCGATACCGGCGCCAACGATGTGATGGTGGTGCGGGGCGATGCCGGTAGCCATGATCGCCTGGAGCGGCTGATTCCCTTCGTTGACGACTATGTCGTCGATGTCGATGTCGATGCCGGAACCATCCGGGTGGATTGGGATCCGGATTTCGGCCAGGAATGAACGCTTTTCCCGATAGCGTCTGTTCCGAGCGCGGGGCAAGCCACTGGGGGAGGAGCGGCGGATGAAGCGCATCGCGCTGGTCACCCTGTTTCCCGAGATGTTCGACGCCGTTGCCGACTACGGCATCACCGGGCGGGCTCTCGACCAGGGGTTGTGGGCGCTCGCCTGTTTCAACCCCCGCGATCACGCGGAGGATCGCCACTGCACCGTGGACGATCGCCCCTACGGCGGCGGCCCGGGCATGGTGATGATGATCCAGCCGTTGCGGGCCGCCATTGCCGAAGCCCGGTGCTGGGCCGGCGAGCAGGGCGGTGGGGTGCGGGTGATCTACCTGTCGCCCCAGGGCCGGGTGCTGGATCAGCGGGGAGTCGAGTATCTCGACGAAATTCCCAACCTGGTGCTGATCGCCGGCCGCTACGAGGGGGTCGACGAGAGGCTGATCGACCTGGAGGTCGACGAGGAATGGTCGATCGGCGACTATGTGCTGAGCGGTGGCGAACTGCCTGCCATGGTGTTGATCGACGCCCTGGTGCGGCGGATTCCGGGAGCCCTGGGCCACGGCGATTCGGCGCGGGAGGACTCCTTTGCCGAGGGGCTGCTGGACTGCCCTCACTACACCCGCCCTGAAAGTTATCAGGGCCTGGTGGTGCCGGATGTGCTGTTGTCCGGCAATCACCAGCGTATTCGACGCTGGCGGCTGACCCAGTCGCTGGCAAGGACCCGGGCGCGGCGCCCGGATCTGCTGAATCGCCTGGTGCTCGATGACGAGCAGCGGGCAATACTGGCGGAACTGGAGCGGACGGCAACGTCGCTCCCGTCTCGCAAGCCGGTCGATGATGGCAGCAAGGGCGACTGAGCCGCCATCCTCTCGGTACGGCGCTACTCGACAAGGTGGCTTGCCACTGTTTACCCAACACATGAGGAGCAAATCATGAGCAACAAGAACCCGATCATTGCCGCTCTCGAAAAAGAGCAGATGCAAAAAGAAATCCCCACCTTTTCTCCCGGCGATACCGTGGTGGTGCAGGTCAAGGTGAAGGAAGGCAACCGCGAGCGTCTCCAGGCCTATGAAGGCGTGGTCATCGCCAAGAAGAACCGCGGCCTTAACTCCGCGTTCACCGTTCGCAAGAACTCCAACGGTGTCGGTGTCGAACGCACCTTCCAAGCCTACAGCCCGCTGATCGACAGCATCACCGTGAAGCGCCGCGGCGATGTGCGCCAGGCCAAGCTGTACTACCTGCGCAAGCTGTCCGGCAAGGCGGCGCGCATCAAGGAAAAACTGGGCTGATCGCCGACGTGAAGCTCGCGAGGCGGCCTTCGGGCCGCCTTTTTTGTGTCATGAGGCCGGCCCTTCGAGGGTGCCGACCGGCGCCTGTCGAATTTTCATCGGCGCAGTAAAATCCGCTACACTGCCCGCATGAAACCCTCCGCCTCCGCGAAACTTGCTACATCCGCTGCTGTGACCCGCCCGCTGGTGGAACGTTATCTCGATGCCATGTGGATGGAAAAGGGGCTGAGCCACAACACCCTGGCGGCCTATCGGCACGATCTCGACGCCCTGGCTGGCTGGCTCGATGGTTTGGGGCGAAGCCTGGAGCAGGCCGATGCCATCGCCCTCGGAGACTACCTCGCTCATCGCATGGCCCAGAAGATCAGCGCCCGCTCGACCCGCCGCGGGCTTTCCTGCTGGCGCGGCTTTTACCACTACTTGATTCGCGAGGGCGTCATCGGCGACGATCCCACGGCATTGCTGGCAAATCCCAAAGTGGGAAGGCCGCTGCCGAAAAGCCTCGACGAAAAGGACGTGGATCGGCTGCTCGCTGCCCCTTCCGGCGACACGCCGCTCGAACTGCGGGACAAGGCCATGCTGGAGCTGCTCTACGCCACCGGCCTGCGGGTCACCGAACTGATATCGCTGACCCTGGGCCAGATCAACAGTCAGCAGGGTGTGCTGCGGGTGATCGGCAAAGGCAGCAAGGAGCGGTTGGTGCCCTTCGGCGATGAAGCCCTCCATCACCTCGCGGCGTTTCTTCGCACCGGACGGCCGCTGTTGCTGGGGGCGGGCCAGGACGATGTCCTGTTTCCGAGCGAGCGCGGGCGGCAGATGACACGACAGACCTTCTGGCACCGCATCAAGCACTGGGCTCTGGTGGCGGGCATCGACAAGCCGCTGTCCCCTCACACCTTGCGTCACGCCTTCGCGACCCATCTGCTCAATCACGGCGCCGATCTGCGCGTGGTGCAGCTGTTGCTGGGGCACAGCGACCTCTCCACCACCCAGATATATACCCATATCGCCCAGAGCCGGATGAAGGATCTGGTGGCCCGCCACCATCCGCGAGGATAGGGTAGAATGGCTGCCATCAGCCACTGGCTGGCCGCCCCGGAAGGGCGAATCAGCCTCCAACCAAAGGAAAGTCCGTGAGAATTCTGACTGTATTGGGTGTGTTTCTGGCCCTGGCCTTGCCGGTATTTGCCGGGCAGCAGGCTGTCGATAGTGAAGTGAACGATGGTATTCTCAAGCGCCTGCAAGTCGCGCGCCCCGATTTCGAATACGGTGAGGTCAAGACGACCCAGATCCCCGGCCTTTATCAGGTGCCGATACTCGGTGGTCCCACGCTCTATACCGACGCCAACGCCGACCATGTGGTGGTGGGTGAGCTCTACCAGGTGGCGCCCGGACAGTTCATCAATCTCGCCGAGCTCGACCGTATCAAGGGGCGCCGCGATCGCCTGGCGGCGCTCGACAACAAGGATCTGATCATCTTCCCCGCCAAAGGCGTCACCAAGGCAGTGATCAATATCTTCACCGACGTCGACTGCGGCTATTGCCGCAAGATGCACCAGGAAGTGCCGGCGCTCAATGACAGCGGAGTCGAAGTGCGCTATCTGGCTTTCCCGCGGGCGGGCCAGGGGTCCGCGGCCTACGACAAGATGGTCCGCGCCTGGTGCGCGGCTGACCGGCGCCAGGCCCTCACCGATCTCAAGAACGGTAAAAACATCAGCGGCGAGCTGTGCAAGGACAACCCGGTGGCAGCCCAGTACCAGTTGGGGCAGGAGTTCGACGTTACCGGCACGCCGAGCATCGTGCTGATGGACGGCACCTTGCTGGGCGGTTACCACCCGGTTGCGGAAATGCTCAGCATTCTCGGTATCTGATCGCTGGCTCAGGGTTCCAGCCGGTGCTGGAATCCGCAGCGCGGCCTTGTCTCAGTGGTCGCCGCGGGTCAGCTTGTCCAGAAGCCCCATCGCAAAGGCCGAGGCCACGAAGGTGATATGCAGGATCATGTACCAGAGGATCTTGTCGTTGTCGATCTTCTCGGCGTTCATGAAAACCTTGAGCAGATGGATGGATGAGATGGCCACGATCGACGCGGCGACCTTGTTCTTGAGGCTGGCGGTATCGAGCTTGCCGAGCCAGTTCAGTTTCTCCGCGGTGTGTTCCAGGTCGATCTGGGAGACGAAATTCTCGTAGCCGGAAAACATCACCATGATGATCAGCCCGCCCACCAGGGAAATGTCGATCAGCGACAGCACCAGCAGGATCAGGTCCATCTCGGTGATGGTGAGGATGTGGGGCAGGGTGTGGAACAGCTCCATAAAGAACTTGATGCCGAGAGCCAGCAGCGCCAGGCTCAGTCCCAGGTAGATGGGTGCCAGCAACCAGCGTGTCGCATACATTGCCCGTTCGAACAGTTGTTCCATCGTTTGCCTCGTCGATTGTGGATATCAAAAGGGAGGCGATTTTACTGGTCGAGGGGCTCTCGTATCCACCGTCGCGAGATCGTCGAACGCCAGTGGCGGGCACCGCCGCTGACGGCGGAGAGCGGGGAATGCCGCGGCCCCTGGGCGGGGCCGGTCACAGCGAAGCGATATTGATACCGGACGCGCCGGATTCGATCCAGGTCTTGATCCGCGCTGCGTCGCCCATCGGCGAATACTTGCCGGACGACTGCAGGAACACCATGAATGCAGGGCGGTTGGCTACCGAGGCCTTCATCACCAGGCAGCGGCCGGCTTCGTTGATATAGCCGGTCTTGCTTACGTCGATATGCCAGGCGCCTTTGCGCACCAACGGATTGCTATTGATGTACTGCAGCTGGTGGGCGGTCGGTCGGACGGTGATCTGCTGGCCATCGGTGGTGGTGAATTCGCGGATCAGCGGGTATTCGCTGGCAGCGGCGATCATTTTCACCAGGTCGGACGCGGTGGATACGTTCTTCGGTGTCAGGCCCGTGGAGTCCGCAAAATGGGTGTTGGTCATCCCCAGCTCGCCGGCCTTGCGGTTCATCGCGGCGATGAAAGCGGTCTTGCCGCCGGGGTAATGACGGCCGAGAGCCGAGGCCGCGCGGTTCTCCGAAGACATCAGGGCGAGCCGCAGCATTTCGAGGCGGTGGAGCTTCGTGCCCATCGGCAACCGTGACGATGTGCCTTTCAGGCGATCGATGTCGTCTTTGTCGATCACCAATTCTTCTGTCATCGGCAGTTTGGCATCCAGTACCACCATGGCCGTCATCAGCTTGGTGATCGAGGCGATGGGCTTGACGGTTTCGGCATTCTTTTCGTAAAGGGTCTTACCACTCAGGGCATCGACCAGGATGACGCTGGTGGATTCGAGCCGCAGGTTGTGGCCGGTCGCCAGGGCCCGGGTGCTCTCGGGCTGGCGATAGGGAGTGACGACGGTGCTGGCGGCGGGGATACGCAGGGTCTGGCCGACCTGGAGGGTGCTGCGGGTGGAGAGGTTGTTGTGGCGGGCCAGTGCGGCCACTGATATGCGATGGCGGGCGGCAATGGCCGACAGCGTGTCGCCGCGGCGGATACTGTGCACCGCCTGGGTGCTTTTGGCCACCGGCTGTGCAGCGGCGGATGCGTTGCGACCGGGAACCTGCAATTCCTGCCCGGGGTAGAGCATATGGCTGGCCAACTGGTTCTGATGGCGCAGGGCTTCGACCGTGGTGTTGTGGCGGCTGGCGATGGACGACAGTGAATCGCCGCGCCGCACGACATAGGTGGTGCCGGCGCCGGTGGTGGCCCCGGCCTGCGCCTCCGAATTCCCGGGGATACTGAGCTTCTGGCCGGGATGGATGGTCGCCGAGCGCAGGCTGTTGTGGCGGAGAATCTGCTCGACACTCGTGTGATGGCGCGCCGCGATACCATAGAGGGTTTCTCCCCTGGCCACGGTATGGGTGTCTCCGGCGGCGAGTGTCGCGACGGAGGTGGTCATCAGCAGACTGAAAGCGATCTTTTTGATCATCGTTGTTCTAAATTCCGGGGGACGGATTGAGGACAGCCTCAAGGAACCTTGAGCCACGCGCTTAAGATAGCCTCTCGAAATCTCTTTCGCAACCCGTTTTGACAGAAAAAAATCAATAAAACAGTAATAAACTCAAAGGGAAGGCGTGGATATCTCAGGGTAGCTTCAGGAGACATCGCGATCAGCGCCCGGGAAGTGCCCGGTGGCGATGGCGCCAGCGGCTATTCCGCCAGCGGCGAATGGCCGTCGACCGGACCGCGCGCGCGGCCGCCGCGGAACAGCAACAATAATGGCAGCATCAGCAGAAAGATGACCAGAATGAGCTTGAAGGCGTCGATATAGGCGACCATCTGACTCTGTTGCGCGACCATGCCGGCAAGGATTTTCCAGCCCTCACCGGCGTCGCTGTCGAAGCCGGTGGCGTATTGCCAGCTTTGCAGCGAGGGTGAGGTTTCCTGCACTCCCGCCCGCAGCTGGCTCCAGGCGGTCTGGGCATGGCGGGCGGTGAAGGCCGACAGGATGGCGATACCCACACTGCCGCCCATGGAGCGGATCAGGCTGAAAACCCCCGTGGCTTCGGGTACCTTGTGGCTGGCCAGGCTGCGGTAGGCCATGGTGGAGAGCGGAACAAAGATAAGACCGAGGCCGAGGCCCTGGATGAGCCCGGGGATCATCACCTGAAATGGCGTGGTGTCCAGGTTGTAGAGCGTCATCGGATAGCTGCCGGCAGCTATGATCAGCACGCCTGCCGCCACTACCAGGCGGCCGTCGACATACTTCATCAACTGGCCGGCCAGCAGGGAAGAAAAAATCGTTGCCAGCCCGCGCGGCGCCAACAACAGGCCGGTCATGATCGGACTGAAATCG
>JBAZCN010000099.1:0-12643 GCA_041655035.1 Porticoccaceae bacterium
GCCGCGTTCCAGGTTGTCGAGGCGGAGGCTGGTGGCGGCGGCCGGGCGCGCCACGGGTTTCCCGTCCAGCAATACGGTGATCAGGTGCCCGGCTTGCAAATCCGGTTCGATGCCTACCTGAACGAGCAGGTCGAGCTGTCCGGAGGGGATGGTGGACCCGTCGCTGGGCTGGAGGATCTCGATGCGCCGGTAGCGGGCGACCGTTGCCTGGTCATCATTTGCGGCGGCCGGTGCCGGCGCATCGATACCGGGCTGGGTATTGATCGCCGGCAGATCGACTTTTTCTCCTTTGTTGCCTGCGGGGGGCTTGTCGGTATAGGTCACCCTGCCGGTTTCATCGACGATCCTGTAGACGGCGGCGTAAGCGGTCGCCGTTGCGGCAATGAGGCCGAGCATCAGCAGCAGCGCGGCCAGGGAAGGAGGATGTCTCATGGGCCCTTTCCGTGGATATGACGCCACAAGTATATCTGTTCGACACAAAAAAAAGCCCGCCATCCGTGGAATGGCGGGCCCGGTGTCGACGGGGGCCTACACGCTGTAGTAGAGCTCGAACTCCAGCGGATGGGTGGTGTGTTCAACCTTGTAGACTTCGGCCATCTTCAGCTCGATGTAGGCATCGATGTAATCGTCGCTGAACACGCCGCCACGGGTCAGGAACTCGCGATCCTTGTCGAGGTTGCTCAGGGCTTCGCGCAGGCTGCCGCACACTTGCGGGATGGCAGCGGCTTCTTCCGCGGGCAGATCGTAGAGGTCCTTGTCGGCGGCGTCGCCGGGGTGGATCTTGTTCTGGACACCGTCGAGGCCGGCCATCAGCATGGCGGCGAAGGCCAGGTAGGGGTTGGCGATCGGATCGGGGAAGCGGGCTTCGATACGTTTGCCCTTGGGGGAAGCCACGTAGGGAATGCGGATCGATGCCGAGCGGTTGCGAGCGGAGTAGGCCAGCATGACCGGCGCCTCGAAGCCGGGGATCAGGCGCTTGTAGGAGTTGGTGCCGGGGTTGGTGAAGGCGTTGAGGGCCTTGGCGTGCTTGATGATGCCGCCGATGTAGTACAGCGCGGTTTCGCTCAGGCCGGCATAGCCGTCACCGGCGAACTGGTTGACGCCATCTTTCCAGAAGGACTGGTGACAGTGCATGCCGGAGCCGTTGTCGCCGACGATCGGCTTGGGCATGAAGGTGGCCGTCTTGCCATAGGCGTGGGCGACGTTGTGGACGCAGTACTTGAGGATCTGCACCTCGTCGGCTTTCTTCACCAGGGTGTTGAACTTGACGCCGATTTCGCACTGTCCGGCGGTGGCGACTTCGTGGTGGTGTACTTCCACATCAAGGCCCATCTGTTCCATGGCGGCACACATCGCGCCGCGCAGGTCGTGCAGCGAGTCCACCGGCGGAACGGGGAAATAGCCACCCTTGACCCGGGGGCGGTGGCCGAGGTTGCCATCGACGAATTTCTCGCCGGAGGACCACGCCGCTTCCTGGGAGCTGATCTTGACGAAGGAGCCGGACATGTCGGACCCGAAGTGGATCTCGTCGAAGATGAAGAACTCCGGCTCGGGGCCGAAGAAGGCGGTGTCGCCAAGTCCTGTGGACTTCAGGTATTCCTCGGCGCGGAAGGCGATGGAGCGGGGATCGCGGTCGTAACCCTGCATGGTTGCCGGATCGACGATATTGCAGCGCAGGATGACCGTTGATTCGTCGGTAAAGGGATCGAGGATAGCGGTCGCGTCGTCGGGCATCAGGATCATGTCGGATTCGTTGATGCCTTTCCAACCGGCGATCGAGGAGCCGTCGAACATCTGTCCGCTGGCGAAGAAATCTTCATCGATATAGCGCGCCGGAATGGTGACGTGTTGTTCCTTGCCTTTAGTATCGGTAAAGCGCAGGTCTACCCAGCGAGCCTCGTTATCTTTGATCAGCGACAACGTGTTTTGTGCCATGTGGTTTCTCCAAATAGGGATTCGGTGTTTACGCGTTCTATTAAGTAACAGCCGGTAGCAACGGCAGTTGAAGCTCGCAGCAGATAAAGCAAATGCTGTGCCATGGCGATGACTGCTGGGTTTGTCCTGGAGAAAGTGCAGGCATCTCAGTCTCGGCAGGTGAAATCGCACCAAAAAAGAGCATTTCTCTCTCGGGCGCTCTGGTTTGGTGCATCCATCTTTCTGGCGGTGTCAATTGTGCCTCAATGCCGCGATTCCGTACAGATGGCCGATGTTCGCGGCGGTGGAGCGATTCGCGATTCTCCCCGCGCCACGGCCCGGTCCGGAAGGGTATAATCGGCAGACCAGTCAATCCATGTGATTAGCCGCTTCATGCATTTTATCGTCAAGTTGTTTCCCGAGATCACCATCAAAAGCAGCCCGGTGCGCAAGCGCCTCACCCGTCAGGTGCGCGACAATGTGCGTCGTTTGCTGCGGCCATTGGATGAGCGGATCGACGTGCAGCGCGATTGGGAAAAGCTCGATATCGTGGTGCCCGACGACCGCGATGATCTGGCCGGGGACATCGCCGAAGTACTGGCGACCACACCGGGTATCGCCAAGTTCTCGCGGGTCGAGGCGCTACCGCTGGTGAGCCTCGACGATCTCCGCGACCGGGTCGTCGCCAGTTGGGGGCCGCGGCTTGCCGGCAAGACCTTCTGCGTGCGGGTCAAGCGCACCGGCAGCCACGATTTCAGTTCCATGGATGTGGAGCGACACGTCGGCGCCGGCCTCTACGAGCTCGGCGTCGGCGCCGGGGTGAGGCTGCGCAATCCGGACCTGGTGGTGCCCATCGAAATCCGTGCCGACAAGGTGTTCCTGCTGCAGGAGACCCGCCAGGGGCTGGGGGGGTTCCCCCTCGGCAGCCAGGACAGTGTGGTATCGCTCATTTCAGGGGGCTTCGATTCCACGGTTGCCAGTTATCTGACGATGAAGCGCGGCCTGTTGACGCATTTCTGCTTTTTCAATCTGGGTGGCCGTGCCCATGAGCTGGGTGTCAAGGAAGTGGCCCAGTATCTGTGGCGCAAGTTTGGCGCCAGCCATCGGGTGGTATTTGTCACTGTGCCGTTCGAGGGAGTGGTGAACGAGATTCTCAACCAGGTCGACAACGGCTACATGGGGGTGGTGTTGAAGCGGATGATGATCCGCGCCGCCAACCGGGTCGCGGTGGCGCTGGAAGCGGGCGCCATCGTCACCGGCGAAAGTGTCGCCCAGGTGTCGAGCCAGACCCTGGTCAATCTCGGGGTGATCGATGAAGTGTCCGACATGCTCACCTTGAGGCCTCTGGCGGTAATGGACAAAGGTGCGATCATCGATGTGGCCAGGGCTATCGGAACCGAGGCATTTGCCGCCAGCATGCCGGAGTATTGCGGTGTGATCTCGGTCAAGCCCAAAACCCGGGCCAAGCGGGAGCGGGTGATGCGGGAGGAAGAAAACTTCGATTTCGCCGTGCTCGAGCGGGCCATTGCCAGCCGCAAGACCGAAAATATCGATGCGCTGCTGGTCGAGGACCTGGACCCTGCCAGCGCAGGGGTCGAGATCCACGCCACTCCGCAGCCCGGCAGTACCATCATTGATATCCGCCACCCTGATGAGGTTGCGCGCAAGGCCCTCCAGGCGGGCCGGGCCGAGGTGGTGGCGATTCCTTTTTTCAGCCTCGACAAGGCCGCTGCCGATTTCGATCCGGCCCGGCGCTACCTGCTGTACTGCGATCGCGGAGTGATGAGCCGCCTGCACGCCGAGCTGCTCAGTGACAAGGGACACAGCAATATCGGGGTCTATCGCCCGGTCTGAACCGGGCCGGAGGCGGGCGCGCCGGGGGCCGGCCAAGGAATAATCAAGTGACTTCGGAGGGGCGCATCTCTATAATGCGGCCTCATTTTTGCGGCCTGCCCTCCCATGACCATCGAGAACCTCCGCAATATTGCCATTATTGCCCACGTAGACCATGGCAAAACCACTCTGGTGGACAAGCTTCTCCAGCAGTCCGGCACCCTCGGCCGCAAGGACCAGGGCGCGGAGCGCGTCATGGATTCCAGTGATCAGGAGCGGGAGCGCGGCATAACCATCCTCGCCAAAAATACCGCCATCGAGTGGAACGGGTATCGCATCAATATCGTCGACACCCCCGGCCACGCCGACTTTGGCGGCGAAGTCGAGCGCGTACTGTCGATGGTCGATTCGGTACTGTTGCTGGTCGACGCCGTGGACGGCCCCATGCCGCAGACCCGGTTCGTCACCCAGAAGGCATTCGAGCGGGGACTCAGGCCGATCGTGGTGATCAACAAGGTCGACCGCGCGAGCGCCCGGCCCCACTGGGTGATCGATCAGGTCTTCGACCTGTTCGACAGCCTTGGCGCCAGCGACGAGCAACTGGATTTCCCCATCATCTACGCCTCTGCCCTCAACGGTATCGCCGGCTACGAGACCGATGCCCTGGAGGAGGACATGACGCCTCTGTTCCAGATGATCGTCGACAGGGTTTCCCCTCCGCAGGTGGACGCCGGCGGTCCCTTCCAGATGCAGATCAGCGCCCTCGATTACAGCAGCTACGTGGGGGTGATCGGCGTCGGCCGCATCACTCGCGGCGGCCTCAAGGGCAACGACAATATCGTGGTGATCGATGCGGAGGGCCAGTCCCGTCGCGCCCGTGTGCTCCAGGTGATGGGCTACCACGGGCTCGAGCGGGTGCCGGTGGAGCGCGCCGAGGCCGGCGACATCGTGTGTATCACCGGTGTCGACGAACTGAAGATTTCCGACACCCTCTGCAGTCCGGACAAGCCCGAGGCTCTGCCTCCGCTGACCGTGGACGAGCCGACGGTGAGCATGACCTTCCAGGTCAACGACTCGCCCTTCGCCGGCCAGGAGGGCAAGTACGTCACCTCGCGCAATATCAAGGATCGCCTCGAGCAGGAACTGATCCACAACGTCGCCCTGCGGGTCCGTCAGGGCGACAGCCCGGAGAAGTTCATCGTCTCGGGGCGCGGCGAGCTGCACCTCTCGGTGTTGATCGAGAACATGCGCCGCGAGGGCTACGAGCTCGGCGTGTCCCGCCCCGAGGTGATCCAGAAGGAAGTGGACGGCGAGATCCAGGAGCCCTACGAGCAGGTGGTGATCGACATCGAGGAACAGCACCAGGGTGGCGTGATGGAGGAGCTCGGCCTGCGCCGCGGCGACCTGCGCAACATGGTGGCCGACGGCAATGGCCGGGTGCGCCTCGATTATATCGTGCCGTCGCGGGGACTGATCGGCTTCCGCTCCCAGTTCCTCACGCTGACCCAGGGCACCGGGATCATGACCAGCATTTTCGATCATTACGGCCCGGTCAAGACGGGGGCCATCGCCAAGCGCCAGAATGGCGTGCTGGTATCGATGATCAAGGGCAAGACCCTGGCCTACGGTCTGTTCAGCCTTCAGGAGCGCGGCCGGCTGTTCGTCGGCCACGGTGAGAACGTCTACGAAGGCCAGATAGTCGGTCTGCACTCGCGCAGCAACGACCTGCCGGTCAACCCCACCAAGGCCAAGCAGCTGACCAATGTCCGGGCGTCCGGTACCGACGAGAACCTCATCCTGACCCCCGCGGTCCGCCACACCCTGGAGCAGGCTCTGGAGTTCATCGAGAATGACGAACTGGTGGAAGTGACGCCGAAGAGCATCCGTCTGCGCAAGAAGCTGCTTACCGAAAACGAGCGTAAGCGGGCGTCGAAGGCCTGAGTTTCAGGTTCCGGGGATCATCTAAAATCCAGAGCCGGTCGATGGGGTGCCGGCTGGCTCGGCGCCGCCATATCGCCGCTGGCGCCCGCCACCAGCCGGGGTCACCTCAGCCTGCGAGCTGCGCATGGCGGAAACAGCCGACGAGGTGATCATTCACCACGCCCATCGCCTGCAGGTGTGCGTAGCAGATGGTTGAGCCGAAAAACCGTATCCCACGCCGTTTCATGTCCTTGCTGATCGTATCGGACAGGGCCGTGGTGGCAGGTACCTCCGCGATCGACCGATAGTGGTTGACGATCGGCTGGCCGTCACTGAAGTTCCAGAAATACGTGGCGAAACTGCCGAACTCCTGCTGAAGATCGAGAAACACCCTGGCATTGCTGATGGCCGCCTCGATTTTCTGGCGGTTGCGCACGACGCCCGCGTCGTTCATCAGCCGCTCGACGCTGCGGGCATTGAAGCGGGCGACTTTCTCCGCGTCGAACGCGGCAAAGGCCTTGCGATAGTTTTCCCGCTTGCGCAATACGGTGATCCACGACAGCCCCGCCTGGGCGCTTTCCAGAATGAGAAATTCGAACAGCTTGGCGTCATCTCTGCAGGGTACGCCCCATTCGGTATCGTGGTAGTGCTGGTAGAGCGGGTCGTTGCCGCTCCAGGGGCAGCGATCTGTCGGCTGTATCATGGTGGTCTCCGTTGCATGGTGGTCTCGTCGATTGCCTGCTCTATTCCGGGGCTGGTGTACTATAGCAGGCAGTTTGCGGTTCCCAGACCATCGAAGCGATGGCAATTCCGTTCCGAGGCCATAGATGCGCACCCTCTATCCCGCTATTCGACCTTATGATACGCACCGCCTCGCGGTGGAGCCGCCTCATGAGCTGTATGTGGAAGAGTGCGGCAACCCGGAGGGAATTCCCGTGGTATTTGTCCACGGCGGACCGGGGGGAGGGTGCCGGGAGTCCGACCGCTGCTTTTTCGATCCGGAGCGCTATCGCATCATCCTGTTTGACCAGCGTGGCGCCGGGCGCTCGACGCCCTATGCCAGCCTGGTCAACAATCATGCCCAAGGGTTGGTCGCCGACCTGGAGCTTCTCCGCGTCGCCATGGGCGTCGAGCGCTGGCTGGTATTCGGTGGCTCATGGGGCGCCACGCTCGCGTTGCTTTACGCTGAGACCTACCCGCAGCGGATACTGGGCCTGGTGCTGCGCGGCATCTTTCTGTGTCGCGACCAGGATGTTCGCTGGTTCTACCAATGGGGTGCGAGCCAGGTGTTCCCTGAACACTGGCAGGATTTCGTTGCGCCGATCGCCACCGATGAGCGCGACGATCTGCTTGCTGCCTATTATCGCCTGCTGATCAGCGGCAACGAGATCGAGCGCATGGCCGCCGCCAAAGCGTGGTCGACCTGGGAGGGACGCTGCTCCACTCTGCGCCCTCATTCGCAGGTGGTCAATCATTTCGCCAGCCCGCGTTTCGCCCTGGCGTTGGCGCGCATCGAGGCGCACTATTTCGTCAATCACGCCTACCTTCGCCCCAATCAGATCATCGAGGACGCTCACCGGCTGGCGGGAATCCCGGGGATCGTTGTCCACGGGCGCTACGACATGGTATGCCCCATCGACCAGGCCCACGCCTTGTGTCGGGCCTGGCCCGACGCGGAATTCGATATCATCGGCGAGGCCGGACACTCCGCAACGGAGCCCGGCATCACCGATGCCCTGGTGCGCGCCACCGACACCATGGCCCGCCGGCTGGCAGATCACTGATGCTGGCGCTGTTGCAGCGGGTGTCCAGTGCTTCTGTGGCTGTGGATGGCGGCGAGGTCGGCCGTATCGACCGCGGACTGCTGGTATTCCTGGGGGTGCAGCGCGGCGACGACCGGGCGCGTTGTGAAAAGCTGGCGAGCAAGGTGGTCAACTACAGGGTCTTTGCTGACGAAGAGGGCCGGATGAATCGCTGTGTGGGTGATATCGGTGGCGGTGTGCTGGTGGTATCCCAGTTCACCTTGGCGGCGGACACCCGGAAGGGCTTGCGGCCCAGTTTTACACCGGCGGCAGCGCCGGCTGAGGCAGAGGTTTTATACGATTATTTTACGGCCTGTGTCAGGCGCGATATCGGACTGGTGGCTACCGGGCGCTTCGGAGCGAACATGCAGGTTGCACTGTGCAACGACGGGCCTGTCACCTTCCTGCTCGAGGTGTGAGTGCGCCGGGAGCGTGGACTCGCTCCCGGCAACGCCGGGCTCAGACGTCGAAGGTGCCCTTCAGTTTTTTGGCCACCGACACCAGTTTCAGCCGGGTATAGATGGGTACGCCATCTTTGTATTCGGGATAGGATTCGCCCTTGATCAGCGGTGTCAGATAGTGGTGGGCCTTGTCGGTGATGCCGAAGCCATCGCGGCTGATGAAATCCCGGGGCATCTTTTTTTCGACGTTGGCTACCTTGTCGAGCGGCGCTGCGCCAAGAGACCAGCCATAGCGCTTTCCCTCGTTTCGCTCGATGGTGACCATCAGCGCGTTCTTGCCGGCGAGGGCGTATTCCACGGCGGCCTTGCCGACCGCGTAGGCCTGCTCGACGTCGGTGGCCGAGGCAATGTGGCGCGCCGAGCGCTGCAGGTAATCAGCCAGTGCCCAATGGTATTTGTAACCGAGCTTGCTTTTGACCAGTGCCGCCAGGGTTGGCGCCACGCCGCCCAGTTGCTTGTGGCCAAAGGCGTCGGTGTGGGAGGAGGCCGCGACCAGAGTGCCATCCTTGTACTGTGCCCCTTCGGACGCAACGATGACGCAGTATCCGTTGCGCTTGACAGTGGACTCGACCTTTTTCAGGAATTTTTCCTCGGAGAAGGCGATTTCCGGGAACAGGATGATATGGGGAGGGTCGCCCTCGTGCTCGGCGGCGAGTCCGCCGGCTGCGGCGATCCAGCCCGCGTGGCGGCCCATCACTTCGAGGATGAACACCTTGGTGGAGGTCTCGCACATGGAAGCGACATCGAGGCTCGCTTCGCGGGTGGACACCGCCACATATTTGGCGACCGAACCGAAACCGGGGCAGTTGTCGGTGAATGGCAAGTCGTTGTCCACGGTCTTGGGAATGTGAATGGCCTGGATGGGATAGCCCATTCTTTCCGAGAGCTGCGAGACCTTGAGGCAGGTATCCGCCGAGTCGCCGCCACCATTGTAAAAAAAGTAACCGATATCGTGAGCCCTGAAAACATCGATGAGCCGTTCGTATTCGGCTCGATTCTCTTCCAGACTTTTGAGTTTATAACGGCATGAGCCGAAGGCCCCGGCCGGCGTGCTTTTGAGGCCGGCAATGGCCTTGGCGCTTTCTTTGCCGGTGTCGATAAGATCTTCCCGCAGTGCTCCGATGATGCCGTTTCTGCCAGCGTAGATCTTGCCGATCTTGCTTTTGTGTTGACGGGCGGTCTCGATGACGCCGCAGGCGCTGGCATTGATCACAGCGGTAACTCCGCCGGATTGGGCATAAAAGGCGTTCTTTTTCGGCATCGTGTCCTCGGGACGGGTCGGGGGGGCGGCAATGATACTGTAATTGGAAATCCATTGCACAAAATGGCGGCCTTGTGTCCGTCTGGCAGCCGCCGCAGGGCGGTGCCATAATCTCCGCCTTTAGGGGGGGCGAAACGGAACAGATGCACATTCATATTCTTGGTATTGGCGGCACCTTCATGGGCAGCCTGGCACTGCTGGCGCAGGCGGCGGGGCATCGCGTGACGGGTGCCGACGCCAATGTCTACCCGCCGATGAGCACGCAACTGGAACAGGCCGGTATCACCCTGACCGAAGGCTACGACCCGGCCCAGCTCGACCCGGCACCGGATCTGGTGGTGGTGGGCAACGCCCTGTCCCGCGGCAACCCCTGTGTCGAGTACCTGCTGGACAGAGGGCTGGCCTATACCTCGGGTCCGCAATGGCTGGGTGACTTTTTTCTCCGCGACAAATGGGTGCTGGCGGTCGCGGGTACCCATGGCAAGACCACCACCTCATCGATGCTGGCGTGGATCCTCGACTATGCGGGAATGGCGCCGGGGTTCCTGATCGGGGGAGTACCTGGCAATTTCGGGGTATCGGCGCGGGCCGGCGACACGCCGTTCTTTGTGGTGGAAGCCGATGAATACGACACCGCCTTTTTCGACAAGCGCTCGAAGTTCGTCCACTACCGCCCGCGCACACTGGTACTCAACAATCTCGAGTTCGACCACGCCGATATTTTTGCCGACCTCGCCGCCATCCAGGTGCAGTTCAGTCATCTGGTGCGCACCGTGCCGAGACAGGGACTGATCATCCATCCGGGCGCCGATGGCAACCTGGACGCGGTGCTCGCCAAAGGGTGCTGGACGCCGACCGAGCCTGTTGGCAGTGGTGAGGGATGGCAGGCCCGACTCAACAGCGACGACGGCGGGGATTTTGCGGTCTCCTTTGCCGGCGGCGTCGCCGGTCGTGTTCAGTGGACCCAAACGGGGCTCCACAATGTCGCCAATGCGTTGGCAGCCATTGCCGCGGCGCGGCATGCGGGAGTGGCCCCGGCGCTGGCATGTGAGGCGCTGTGCCGGTTTGCCGGGGTGAAGCGGCGCATGGAAGTGATCAGTGATGCTTCCGGCATTAGGGTGTACGATGACTTTGCCCACCATCCGACGGCCATCGCCACAACCCTGGATGGCCTGCGCAAAAAGGTCGGGCCGGCACGGATCGTCGCGGTGATCGAACCGCGCTCCAATACCATGAAGCTGGGCATCCACAAAAGCCAGTTGGCGGAGGCGACACGGGCGGCGGACGAAGTGTTGTGGTTCCAGCCCGATAATCTCGAGTGGTCGCTGGCTGATGTGTGTCGCCAAAGTCCGGTACCGGCTGTGGTGGAAACGGATATCGACAGGCTGGTGGCGCGGACAGTGGCTTCCGTGGGGCCGGACACGCATGTCGTGGTGATGAGTAACGGTGGCTTTCAGGGGTTCCACCGCAAACTGCTGGCGGCTCTCAACTAGACGAAGGGGAAAGACATGGCCGACTACCATCGCACAGTGACCCTGGCCATGACCGGGGCCTCCGGCGCGGCTTATGGCCTGCGCTTGCTGGATTGCCTGGTGCAGGCCGGTGTGGGAGTCTATTTCCTGCTGTCGAACGCCGCGCGAATCGTCATCGAGACCGAAACCGAGCTGGAGTTGCCAGCGGACCCGCGTCTCGAAGCCTTCCTGGCCGCCAACTTCGATGCCGAGCCGGGGCAGATTCAGGTTTTCACCCGGGATGACTGGTTCGCCCCGGTAGCGTCCGGCAGTGCCTCGCCGTCATCGATGGTGATATGTCCGGCCAGCGGCGGCTGCATCTCGGCCATCGCCAATGGCGCCAGCAACAACCTGATCGAGCGCGCCGCCGATGTCGCCATCAAGGAGCGGCGCCAACTGATCCTGGTGCCGAGAGAAACGCCGGTATCGGTCATTCATCTCGAAAACCAGCTCAAGCTCGCCCGTCTCGGAGCCACCATTCTGCCCGCCAGTCCGGGATTCTACCAAGTGCCGAAGTCTCTCGATGACCTGGTGGATTTTATCGTCGCCCGGATTCTCGACCAGTTGGGCATCGATCAGTCGTTGGTGCCGCGCTGGGGCGAATGATGGCGGATGCACGAGAATTGCAACTGCTGGTGGTTGCCGTTCTGCTGGCCGGCGTCTGGTCCTGGGTGGGTGCCTACGACAGCGCGGTATGGTGGCTGGAGTCACTGCCGGTATGGATCGCCCTGCTAATCCTTGGTGTCACCTATCGTCAATTCCCGCTGACCCGGCTTGCCTACTGGCTGGTCTTTTGCCATGCCGTGGTGCTGCTGGTCGGGGCTCACTATACCTATTCGAGGGTGCCGCTCGGCAACTGGCTGGCCGAGGCCTTGGATCTCAAGCGCAACCACTATGACCGCTTTGCCCATGTGGTGCAGGGCTTCGTGCCGGCCATCATTGCCAGAGAAATCCTGATCCGCCACGCCGTGGTGCGCTCGCCGCGCTGGCTTTTCTTCCTGGTCGTCAGCTTCTGCCTGGGCTTCAGCGCCTTCTATGAGCTCATCGAATGGCAATCGGTGATATGGGGTGGCGACGGATCGACGGAGTTTCTCGGGACGCAGGGCGATATCTGGGATGCCCAGTGGGATATGGCCCTGGCGCTGTCGGGAGCGATCCTGGCCCAGTTGCTGTTGGCGCGGCGCCACGACCGCCAGATCGGCGCCGTGGCAACTGGATATCCCCGGTGGTTGACCGGAGTCAAGTAAATGCGCCGGGGCGATGTCGGCAGTCCGAAATCGGGGCTATGCTGTATTCACCAATTGCCCGGTTGAAAGCGTCCGGGCATCAACAGCCAGCGGGCAGCCCAGGTGAAACCATGCTTCACTCCGTCGATCTCAGTGACTATATGCTTCACAATCCGCCTACGATACGACCCGATGCCGATATCTTCGATGCAATCACGATGATCATCGATCTTCGTATATCCGGGCTCTGCGTGGTCGATGAACTGGGCAACCTGGTGGGAGTGCTGTCCGAGCTGGATTGTCTCGAGGCGACGTTTACGGCGATGTACGATGGCCGCCGCGATGTCGGGCGGGTCCGCGACTATATGACGCCGGTCGACGAGGTGGTGGTGGCTTCCCTGGATGACGATATCGTCGATACCGCCAGGGATATGCTGAGCAACAGGTTGCGTCGCCGACCGGTCGTGCAGGACGGTAAACTGGTCGGGCAGATTACCTGTCGACAGTTGCTGCGTGCCGTAAAGAACTTTTCGGGAGTCATTTTCCCGTCGCGGACCGCCAGCGGGTAGCCGGTGCGTCTTCGCGCCTTAAAAACAACCGTATATTAAACAAGTAGTTGTGAGAAAGTTTTCGAAGTTGATTGACAGGTTGTGGTGAGTCGCTAGAATGCGCGCCTCTGCTGACGACAAGAGCAAACGGTCGTCAGGAGGCCTCT
>JBAZCN010000100.1:0-12532 GCA_041655035.1 Porticoccaceae bacterium
TGTGGGCCTCGAACAGTTCGTTGACGTTGCAAAAGCCTGCGGGGCGCAGCGGAATGCCGTCCTCCGCGATCAGGAAGCTGCCGCAGGCGCCGGCGCCGCTCAGCACCGGCGAGCGGATGGCGGGCAGGTACTCCTGGCCATTGTTGCGGTGCATGTCCACCCCAGGCAGTTGTGCCAGGGTCTCTTGGATGTGCACATGAGCGATCATCTTCAGCGCCGCCTGGTCGACAACGGCGCTGTTGCCCACCAGGTTCGCCGTCTGTTCCGCCACCCGCGAGGAGGTCACGATCACTTCGTCTAACGGCGCCGCAAAGACCGGGATGGCCGCGACCAGGCAACAGCCGAGGAAAAGAGAACGGCCGGGCGGGAACAACAATGGCGATCTGGTCATGATGTCAGGGCGCCGCCGGCGTTACTTTGAGCACGCGCCCGTCGCTATTGTCGGTCACCAGGTAGAGCGCCCCGTCGGGACCGAAGCGGACATCGCGGATGCGCTCGCCAACCTCCTCGAACAGCGCTTCACGGGCAATCTCGCCGTTGTCCGCCAACTGCACCCGCTGCACCTGGGTGCCCTTGAGCATGCCGGCAAACAGGTCGCCCTCCCACTCCGGCCACAGGCAACTGCGGCACAGGGCCAGCCCCGAAGGGGCGAGGGAGGGGGTCCAGTGGGTCAGCGGCTGCACCGTGCCCGGGTATTCGCTGTAGGGTGAAATGACCGCGCCGGTGTAGTCGATGCCGTAGGTGGCGAGCGGCCAGCCGTAGTTGGCGCCGGGCTCGACCAGATTGAGCTCGTCGCCGCCGCGCGGGCCGTGCTCGGTGACGTAGACCTTGCCATTGTTACTGTCGACGACGATGCCCTGGGGGTTGCGGTGGCCGTAGCTCCAGACCGCCGCCTTGGCGTCCGCCCTGTTCACGAAGGGGTTGTCCGTGGGGATGCCGCCATCGTCACCGATGCGGATCACCGAACCCAGCATGCTCGACAGGTCCTGGGCCTTTTCGCGGTATTGAGCGCCATCACCCACGGTGACCAGCAGGGTGCCATCGGCCATGAACGCCAGGCGGGCGCCGAAGTGCACGCCGGTATCCTTGTCCGGTTCGGCGCGGAAGATCTCCTCGATGCCGTCGAGGCGGTCATCGACAAGGCGGCCGCGCACCACCCGGGTGCCATTGACCTTGGCGGTGCCGGCGGAGAACGCCAGGTAGACCAGGCCGTTGTCGGCAAAATCGGGATGCAGTACCACATCGGTGAGCCCGCCCTGGCCGCCGCTGAACAGATTGTCGATCTCGGCCACTGGCTCGGCCAGCAGTTGGCCATCCCTGACCAGGCGCAAGGCCCCGGTTTTTTCCGTCACCAGCAGGTCGCCACCGGGCAGGAAGGCGATGCTGTAGGGCTGGCGCAGGCCGCTCACCAGGGTTTCGACCTGGTAGTGGGCGGCGGTGGCGTCGAGACTCCAGGCGGCGAGGGGCAGGATTGCCGCCACCAGCCAGCGACGGCAGCGAGAAAAACCGGCGATCATCGAAGTCTCTCCATGCAGAGTGCGAACAGGGCGCCGCCGCAGGCGCCGGCAAGCATCTGGCCGGCGAGGCCCGCCGCCCCCCGGGTGCCCGCATACAGCGTAATACCGAAAAACACCGCCTTGATAAGACTGAGCATCGCCCCCATCATCACCGCGGCAGCGAGCGGGTAGATGATCATCCCTCTGGCGGCGGTCCATCTTTTTACCAGCGCCGCCACCGACAGGGCAATGGCAAGACCGACGGCAACCAGCAGCAGGTAGGATACGAACAGACCCTTGAAGGCCAGGCCATAGAGATCGCGAAAGATCGTGGCGACGACGACCGCAGGCGTGAAGTCGGCGCCGGCTGCGTGGAGGCCGGCGAGTACAAAGCCGGTCTGCGACACGGCGGCAACCATATAGGTGGTCAGCGCCGCGAGAGCAAAAGCGAACAGCAGGCCCCGCGCCTGTCTCATCCGGCTCGGTGAAGGCGAAGGGTGGGGCATGGCGGGAATCTCCTTGGTTTCTTATTCGTCAGCGCCGTGAGTGTGTGGCTAATACCCGGCTAATGCAAGATATCTGCCGTTCGCCAATCATTGGAATTCAGATCGGCTTTTATGGTCTATTATGGCGATCGTCGTCACTTCGTTGGAGACTGTAATCCGTGTCGCAAACAACCAGAATGGCCCTTCTCGCCCTCCTCAGCCTGCTGCTCGCCACCACCGGCTGCGCGGTCAACCCGGTAACCGGCAAAAGCGAGCTGTCGCTGGTCTCCCCCGAACAGGAAATAGCCATCGGCGCCCAGCAGTACCAGCCCTCCCAGCAGTCCCAGGGCGGGCGCTACTATATCGATCCGGAGTTGCAGACCTATGTCGCCGGTGTCGGCCGCAAGCTCGCGGCGGTGAGCGACCGCCCCGGCCTGCCCTATGAATTCGTGGTGCTCAACAACCCGGTGCCCAACGCCTGGGCGCTGCCCGGCGGCAAGATCGCCATCAACAGTGGCCTGCTGCTGCACCTCGAGGACGAATCACAGCTCGCCGCCGTGCTCGCCCACGAGATCGTCCACGCCGCCGCCCGCCACGGGGCCAGTCAGATGTCCCGCGGGGTGCTCACCAATGTCGGTGTTCAGGTCGCGGGCGTCGCCGCCCAGAGCGCCGGCTACGGCGCCCTCGGCAATGTCGCCGGACTCGGTGCCCAGGCGTGGATGGCCCGCTACGGTCGCGACGACGAACTGGAATCCGACGCCTACGGCATGGACTATATGCACCGCGCCGGCTACGACCCGATGGGCGCGGTCGAACTGCAGGAAACCTTCGTCAAGCTCAGCGCCAGCCAGCAGCAGGATTTCATCAGCGGCCTGTTCGCCAGCCACCCGCCATCCCAGGAACGGGTCAACCGCAATCGCGACAAGGCCGCCGCGCTGCCCAAGGGCGGCGTGCGCAACAAGGACGTCTACCAGCAGCGTATCGCCCAGCTGAAGCGCGACAAACCCGCCTATGAAGCCCAGGAAAAGGCCATCAAGGCACTCAATGACAAGAACGCCAAACTGGCGATCAGCGAGCTCGACAAGGCCATCAAGATCCAGCCCAAGGATGGCTACTCCTGGGAGCTGCGCGGCCATGCCTGGACCATGCTCGACGACAGCGCCCGCGCCGAACAGGACTTCAGTGCCGCGATCAGCCGCAATCCGGCCTATTTCAGCCATCATCTGGCCAGGGGGGTGCTCCGCTATGAAAGCGGCCGGGTCAAGGAGGCCCTTCCCGACCTGGAAAAAAGCCACCAGTTGCTGCCCACCACCACCTCCAGTTACTACCTTGGCCAGAACGCCGACAGCAGCGGCAACGCCGCCAAGGCGATCGGCTACTACCAACAGGCGGCACAATCCTCGAGCGCGCTCGGCAAACAGGCGCAGACCCGCCTCGCCACCCTGGAAATGGCCGAGACACCGCACAAGCACATCGCCAGCAGCCCTTATCTGGGCGATGGTGGCCAGCTGTGGATAGTGGTGAAAAACAACAGCGCCCTCACCGTCACCGGTGTTCAGGTGCAACTCGGGGAAATGGTCAATAACTTCATGATGGGCAACGTCACCACCCTCGCCGGCCCGTCGCGGCTCGCTCCGGGGGAGCAGTACGTAATCAAGACCCGTGTCACCCTCCGCGATCGCGGCGACCTCAACCGCTACCGCACCCAGGTGATCGCCGCCAAGCCGGCCGGCTGATACCCCGGCGGAGGGATGACGCAGCTGGCGCGCCACTCTTGCTCCTATGGTGCGCTTCGTTCCTCAGCGCACCCTATGCTTTCTCTAGGATAAGTGATTCATAGGGTGTGCCGACGGAGGAGCCCCCCGGGGGGTGGTTGCCCGACGGCAGCGCATATGCGCCGTTGTGTCGCCGATGAATCCTCGACAGTTCCTGCGGTGCGCTTCGTTCCTCAGCGCACCCTATGCTTTTTCTGGGATAGGTGATTCATAGGGTGTGCCGACGGAGGAGGCGCACCGGCGAAGGTTGCCGGAGTGCGCCTTTGCGTGGCTGGCGACCTCAGCAGATCCTAGGAGATACCGGGTTCGCCACCGCTCTGGCGGTAGTCCTGGCCGCCAGCGAGAGACAGCAGGACGCTGAGCAGGCTCCACAGCCGGAACCCCCGCCGGTAGACCCCGTACAGGCGGTAGCCGGGGGCGGCGAAGCGACCCGCCAGCAAGCCCGCGGCAAAACCACTGCCCAGCAGTTGAAGCACCGACACCCGGTGCAATCGGGCCAGCCGCTGGCGGCCGGTAACCCGCAGCGACTGGTATTGGTACTGCAGTTGCTGGTCGAGCATCGCGATTTCAGCGGTCAGTTGTCTGCGCGCCACGCTGCAGTCCCTCCCTGAAAGCCTGGAGATGGCGACGGGTGGCCGGCAGTGACAGACGTCTGCGGTAGCGCAGGCAACCCCACCCCAGCGCCGCGAGGGCCGCCAGTTGCACCCCGAGAAAAGTGCCGAGCCCGACGCTGACCGACAGGCTGTACTGGAACGCCAGCCAACCCAGCAGCACCGACAGCCCCAGCCAGGCAAACACCACCAGTGGCAGTATCACCAGCGCCAACACCAGCAAGCGGCCACTGCTGGCCACCGCCAGGCGCAGTTCGAGGGCTGCCAGCCTCGACAAGGTGCCGCCGGCGGCGACCGCTTGCTCCAGCCACTCGAGCCAGGCTTTCAGCTCATCGCCACCCGCAACGGGATCGCCGCCGACATCCGCCGACGGCGCTTTCGGCGCGACGCCCTCGCCATTCATCGTCTGCCGAGCAATTGCGCGATGAGAAAACCCGCAAAGAAGGCGATACTCAGCGACACCAAGGGTTTTTCATGAACATACTCACTGGCCTGGTGGCCGACGGCACTGGCTTTTTCCCTGCCTTTGAGCAATTGCTCCGCAGCCTCGGTTTTGAGATCGAGGCCGGCCACCCGGGCCGCATGCTTGAAGTGCTCGGTGGCCTCGAGCAGATTGCTGTAGGCGGCCAATACGGCTTCTTTGCCGGCCTCCACTTCCTCGTCGCGGGTTGGAGATTTGTTGTTTGTCGTCGCCATCTGCCTACTCCTTGCCATACCCGAACCGATGCCCGGGCTTTGTCAGCCTAATACAGCTTCTAGACCATTGCCACCACGGTATGTTCCGTCGGGCCCGTTAGCAGGGCGGGTGCCAGCAGCTACACTTGACGCTATGATGATGGCCGGCAGTGTGTCGCATTGCCGCATCAACGGACACTCATCATCACCTCTTTACCGATAAATGCCAGGATCTGTCCATGAGCGATCGCACCATCAACAATCCCGACCACTTCCGCCACCACTACGGCCCCTGGGCGCTGATCGGCGGCGCCTCCGACGGCACCGGCGAGCAGTTCGCCCTGCAACTGGCGGAGGTGGGCCTCAACTGCGTGCTGGTATCCCGCCGCCAGGAAGCCCTGCGCACCCTGGCCCAGCGCCTCGAGGATGACTATGCAGTGCAGACCCGCACCATCGTCCAGGACCTGTCCGTGCCCGGCGCCGGACTCGCCCTGTGCGCGGCGGTGGCGGACCTGGAAATCGGCCTCTACGTGGCCAACGCCGGCGGCGGCAGCGGCGGCATTCCCTTTGTCGAACGCGCGCTCGACTCCTGGAAGAGCTTGATCAACATCAATGTCCAGACCCCACTGGAGGTCTGCCATGGCCTCGCCCCGGCGATGCTCGCGCGGGGCCGCGGTGGCCTGCTGCTGATGGGCTCCGGAACCGGTCTCGGGGGAACCGCCCGCGCCTCGGTATACTCGGCCTGTAAAGGCTTCAGCCTCAACCTGGCCGAAGCCCTGTGGATCGACTACAAACCCCTCGGCATCGACGTGCTCAACGTGCTGGCGCCGGCGATGGACACTCCCGCCCTGCGCCGCGTGGCGGGTGACCGGGTCGCCACCGGGATGATTCCCGACGTGTTCGAGCCCAGGGAGGCGGTGCGGATGGCCCTCGAGGCACTGCCCGAAGGCCCCTGCCTGACCTTCCCCGCAGGCCCTGAAAAGCACACCTGGCGGGAAGTCATGGCGACCCGCCGCGCCCGCGCGGTGGCGACCGGGGTATCGGTCCAGGGCATCTTCGGCAAGAAAGACTGATCGAGCGGGTGGCGGCCGAGGCCAGGGGGACGCGCCATGTCGGACATCGCGGGTCACCAGCTTCTCGCCGACGGCATTCTTGTCCTCCACATCGCTTTCGTGGCCTTCGTGGCGGGTGGCCTCGCCCTGATCATCGCCGGCAACCTGCTGGGCTGGCGGTGGGTGAACGGGTTTCGCTTCCGCCTATGCCACCTCGCCGCCATCGGCTTTGTGGTGGCGCAGGCCTGGCTCGGCGCCATCTGTCCCCTGACCCGCCTGGAGATGTGGCTGCGGGAGCAAGCGCGCCAGGGCGCCTACAGCGGCAGTTTCATCGAATACTGGCTGCAGCGACTGCTCTATTTCGAGGCCCCCGCCTGGGTGTTTGTCATGGTCTATACCTTGTTCGGTCTGGCTGTGGTCGCCACCTGGCGGCTCTACCCTCCGCGGCGCGGGGATAAAGTGCCGCCCTGACGACCCGCCATCGGCAAAAGGATCACCGATAGGGGGGCGATGCGCCCCGCCGCTTTGCTTCGTGCTTTGCTTCGGCGGCAAGGGCCGCCACGTCATGATGGGAACGGCAGGCCCCGGCATCGGGGTTTACCACGCCAACGGCCAGGGATAACAGGGCAAGTCCCGCCTGCCACCCTCCGCGATCGAGCCGGGGCAGGCCTCCGGCAGCCAAATCTTCGGCGGAGTAGAGCGTCCTGCTCTGACGGGCAAAGTGCTCGACGATGGCGTCACATTTGTCCCGCCAGTCCTCGTCCCGGAACAGCACCACGAAATCATCGCCACCGATATGGCCAATAAAATCCAGCCCCTGGCCGGTCTCGGCAAGAATGACGGCGGCGAGGCAATTGATCACCTCGTCCCCGCGGCTGTACCCATAGTGGTCGTTGAATGGCTTGAAGTCATTGATATCGATATAGGCGAGATGAAAATCACAGATGCCGCGCAACAGCTCGTCGATCTGTTCATAAATGGGCACATTGCCCGGCAGCTGGGTCAGTGGATTGCTGTAACGGGCGTTGCGGATGCGTATGTCGGTCAGGTGCTTGAGCAGCGCCGAGGTCCGCCCCACCCCGGCGTAACGACCCTCCCGGGTAATGATGAAATCCAGGTTCATATCCCATTCATCGCTGTCGGTGATACGCCTCGACACCTCGTGGAGCGGTGTCTGGCAATCCACGATCAGCGGGGCCCTATCCGCGTAGAGAACGATGGGTTTGCGCCAATTGAGGTCGTAGGAATAGCGGGCCGAAAAGCGCTCCATCAGCTGCTTGCGGCTGACGATCCCCACTGGCACGCCCTCTTCGACCACCGGCAGGGAATTGATGCCCGGATTCTTGCGAAACAGCTGGTTGACCTGATCCGCGTGGGTATCCGAGCGCAACGGCGCCACCTTGGTCATGATTGCTTCGACAGTCTCCGCGAGGCGCGTCAGGGTAGCGGGAGGACGCACTTTGCGGGCCACGTCGCTGAAGCTGGTGCGCGGCACCGATTCCGGGCGGTGCAGCAGGTATCCCTGACCGTAACGGATGTGCAGGGCGCGCAGGGTCGCCAGTTCTTCCTGCCATTCGATACCCTCGGCGATCACCCGGCACCCGAGGCCGCGGGCGATTTCCGAAATGGAGCGGACAAATTCCCGTTTTACTCCGTCGCGATCGATGGCGGTGATGAAGTGGCGGTCGAGCTTGACGAAATCAGGGCGCACCAGGGACCAGGTTTTGAGCCCTGAATAACCGGCGCCGAGATCATCGAGGGCCACCTCCAGCCCCGCGCCCCGGGCGCGGTTCACCGAGTCGCCAATGGCCTCGATATCCTCGAACGGGTATTGCTCGGAGATTTCCAGCACCACCCGGCCCCGCTCCGCCGCCAGGGGTGAACCGGCCATCAATTCACCGACCATTCTCAGGCTGCCGGGCGTGGTGTTGAGAAACAGTTTGCCGGGCAGGCCAAGGGCATGAAAGCGACGGATGGCCTTGGTCAGGCAAAAATTGTTGAGCTCTTCCAGCCGGTGACAACACCGGGCGGCGTGAAACAGTTCCTCCGGGCCGGCGAACGGACTGTCCCCGACACAGCGAGCCAGGGCCTCGTAACCCAGCACCCCGCCGTCGGCCAGGTCGAGGATCACCTGAAAATGTATGTCGAGTCGTTCGTCGGCCATCAGCCCCAGGACCAGCGACTCGGTATCGCGACAAACAGCGGATAACCCGGGGTACATCCCGTTCATACAGGCTCCGGACAGGCCATTGATCATCCTCCACCGAGTTGCCGGCTGACAATAGAGATCGGTGACAGTGACAGCCACCGCCCCGACCTTGTGGGGCGTGGCTGGCGATCTCAGTGCATCGTGCGTCGATGGTAGAGACCCTGGATGACAGATATGTGTCCTGCCAGACCTCGGCGCGGATACTAACATCACAGGTCCGGGACCATGGACACCGCTGGTGAACATTACGGTCGCCGGTCGTGAATTCTTCCCTCCGGGGAGCCCGCGGTCCGCCGCAGTCGGGCCAGCGCTGAGAATGCCCCCGCCTCCGTGGCGCTGCGGTTCCCAGCGGGATGTTCGGGGGCCATAATAGCCGGCCCCCCTGACAGGAAGGGAATTCGGCCCGACGACGCAGCCCGGGCGCCGCCACCCATGGAGGACCTATGCACTATTCCGGTTTCTGGAGACGCTTTTTTGCCTTTCTCGTCGACACCGTGATTACCGTCGTGGCGGGGATGGCGCTCGGCCTGATGTTGGGCGTCGTGATGGCGGTGACCGCGCCCTTCGACCGGTTGGGCGTGGCGAAAGCCCTGGCCAATCTCAGCGGCTTTTTGCTCGGCTGGCTGTATTTCGCCGGAATGGAGAGTTCCGTCGCCCAGGCCACCCTGGGCAAGCAGCTACTCGGTATGCGTGTCACCGATCTCGACGGCAATCCCATCGGCTTCGGCCGCGCCAGCGGGCGCTATTTTGCCAAGATCCTGTCCAGCCTGATTCTGTTGATCGGCTACCTGATGGCGGCCTTCACCTCAAAAAAACAGGGACTGCACGACATCCTGGCGGGTTGTCTGGTGGTCAACGGCCGGGCGAGGTAAGCGCACCGCCCGTTGCCACCCGACGCCCGCAGTTTATTCGGGACAGGCTGAGTCCCGCTACCGCAATCGTCCCTCGGAGGAACAGGCCAGCACTTCCTTGCGCAGTGTTCTCAGCACGTCGCCGCGGGTAATCAGCCCCACCAACTGGCCGTTGTCCACCACCGGGTAGACCTTGGGCTTGTCCCGCCCCATGCTCCGCGCCAGGTCGACCACCGAATCGTCGGGCTTGACGGTGAGGGGAGCGGGAGTCATGACATCATCCACCACCGGATTGCCTTCACAGAAGTAGCTGGTGGCGAGCATGCTCTGGATACAGTCCTGTTCGGAGACGAAGCCGACGACCCGCCCCTTCTCGTCGACTACCGGCATGCCCATCACATTGCTGGCCGCCATCTTTTCCACCACGTCCACCAGCGCCTCGCCGCAATGCACAGAGAGCGGGTTGGTGTGCATGACTTCCTTAACCGTATAGTCAGCCATAGGGATTCTCCTTATTGATCCACAGAGCCAAGCTTAATACTTCCTGAGTGACAGCGCTAATGGGCCGCCAGGAGAAGAGCGATTGGCTCTGGCTATGGGAAAGGGGACGCGCCCGGACCCGGCCGGGCGAAAACAGCAGCGATCAGAGGTACGAGCAGACGTAGTCGGTAATGTGCTGGACGGCGACCTGGAATTTGACGTTGGCCGGGACCTCGAAAGACTGTCCGCCACGGATTTCCTCCCACTCGTCGGAGCCCGGCAGCTTCACCAGCAGGAAGCCCGAGGTGATTTCCATGCGCTCGGCCTGGCCGGTGCCGAATTCGTATTCACCGGGGAGCATGATGCCGAGGGTTTTGGTGGTGCCATCGGCAAAGGTCAGGGTACGGCTGGTGACCTTGCCATCGAAATAGATATTGGCGGCCTTGTTGACAATCACATCGGTAAAAGTGTCCATGGAGCTCTCTGCGGCATAGGGGTTGAGGGAATGGTCCTTGCTGAAGACTTCGCGCACGGCTTTCTTGTAGGCGGGGTAGATACCGTCGGAGTGATTGACGCTCATACCCAGATCGCGGAGCAACCCGTCCTTGATGCTGTAGATCAGACTGTGGATGGTGACGTCCTGGCCGCGCGCCCAGGCATCCTCGACCACGGTGGTCTGGCAGACGCTCAGCACCTGCTCGATGACGTTGAGTTCACAGACGCGATCGAACAGCACCTGGGGATCGTCGATGCCCTGCAACTCCTTGTAGTGCTTGTGCTGGGCATCCTGCACATGGCGCAGCCAATTGTCGATCAGGCCGAGTTTCTCGTTGAGCAGCGCGGCCTTGACGCCGCCGCATCCGTAGTGGCCGACCACCATGACGTGGCGGACCTTGAGGTAGTCGACCGCATACTGGAGCACCGACAGGCAGTTGAGGTCGGAGGGCACCACCACATTGGCGACGTTGCGGTGAACGAACATCTCTCCCGGCAACAGCCCGACGATTTCGTTGGCCGGCACCCTGCTGTCGGCGCAGCCGATCCACAGGTATTCGGGATTCTGCTGGTTCGACAGCTTGACGAAGAAATCGGGAGTTTGTTTGGTGATCGCGCGCACCCAGGCACGATTGTTGTCGAAAAGACCTTTCAGCGTGGCCTCCAGTGCAGACGGGATAAAAAGAGGCGTAAGAGTAGACCGATTCCTGATCGAGATCAATTACCCGGGGCCCTTACCTTGGGGCCTGTCGCCGTTTCACCGGCGACCCATACGCCCTATGCTCTTCCATAGGTGCGCTGAGGAACGAAGCGCGCCGCAGGGATGAAAAGGCTCTCTTTATTTATCATTCGATATCGAAACATCGACAGGCCCTCGGCCAGCTGGGCGGCCGCCTCAGCTCCCTCCCAGCGCCAGCACCAGCACCCCGTCGTTGACCAGCTGGCCGAGCCGCGCCTGGGCAAAGGCGAGTTCGGCATCGCGCCGCGACTGCTGGGCGTCGAGCCAGGTACGCAGATCGCTGGCGCCGGCCTGGTAGCGCACCTGATACATGCGCTCGACATCCTCGGCGGCGCGCAGTGAGCGCTCGGCCGCCGCCACCTGGGCGACGAGCTGCTGGCGGGCGGACAGCGCATTGTCCACCTCGCTGAGCGCGGTATAGAGCGTGCTGCGGAAATCATTGGCGGCGATCTCGTAGCCGGTGCCCGCCAGCTCGACATCCAATTGGCGTTCGCGCCAGTCGAGAAACGGCAGGCTGAGTCCCGCCCCCAGCGTGGCGACCGGGTTTTCCAGCACTTGGCCGAGAGAGGTGGCGCTGCTGCCGACGGCGCCGGTGAGTGTCAGCGCCGGATAATAACTCCGCGCAGTGGCGTCGATGGCGGCCAGCGCCTTGCGCAGACGCAGCTCCGCGGCGCGCAGATCGGGGCGCCGCCCCAGCAATTCCGATGGCAGGCCTTCGCGCACCGCGAGACTGGCCGCCGCGCCGAGATCGTGCGGCTCGTCGGCCAGCGGCCAGGGATTGCCATCGAGCAGCAGGGTGATGGCGTTGCGGGCCTCGACCCGCTGCTGGCGCAACTGGCTTTGCGCCACCCGCTGGCTGTCCAGGCTCTGTTCCGCCTCGCGCACCTCCAGCAGCGACACCGCCCCGGCATCGAACTGGACCTTCACCAGGGCCTCGATCTGGCGCAGGCGCTCCAGGTTCGCCTCGCCGGTGGCAATGCGCTGGTTGAGAAAGGCCAGCTGCCAGTACTGCCGGCAGGCCTCGGTGACCAGCAGCAGCGCGGTATTCTCCAGGTCCTCGGCGCTGGCGCTGGCCTCCCAGCCGGCGACATCCCGCTGGGCGCGCAGCCGCCCCCAGAGGTCGACCTCCCAACCCAGGGAGACACTGACGCTGTTGCCGCGCCGCACCTCGTCACCGCGGTCGATGGCGCGACTGCCGCTGCTGCTGACCGAGCCGCTCGGCTGCGGCCACAGCGCATGGTCCGCCAGGCCCGCCTGCAACCGCGCCTGGCGCAACCGCAGGCCCGCGGCGGCCAGGTCGGTGTTCACCGTCAGCACCTGCGCCACCAGCCGGTCGAGGCGCGGATCGCCGAACCCCTGCCACCAGGGATCGGCGGCCACCGTGCGGGCCGGATGGTCGGCCGCCAGGCCCAGGGCCTCGACCGGCGCATTGATCTGGGGGTCGCCCCGGCCGTAGGCGGCGGGCACCGCGACGCCGTTTACCTCGGGAACGGGTGTCGCACAGCCGGCCAGCCCGGCGGCCAGGACCAGGGCGAGGGCCAGGGGTAGCGGTTTCCTGAGTATCATTCCGGTCATATCGGTCACTCCCGCGCCAGCGCCTCCACCGGATCCAGCCGGGCGGCATTGCGCGCCGGCAGGAAGCCAAAGGCCACGCCGATCAGGGT
>JBAZCN010000101.1:0-12502 GCA_041655035.1 Porticoccaceae bacterium
GTCGTGGCGCTCGCTTCCCGGAACCAGCATCACCTTGGGATTGGCGCGCACGAAATCCTCGACGAACCGCCGGGCCGTGCGCGCCACAGGCTGGGCGGCTCCGCCGGAACCACCGAGCTCAGGGGCATTGACACCAATCAGCCGGATCTTGCGCCCGTCGCTGGTGGTGAAGCTGTCGCCATCCTGGACCTTCCGCACCGCGACGATCGCTTCACTACCGGCCGGGTACCTTGCCCTGGGGCAATTGCCGGCATCGGCCGCCACGGCGCCAGCCGACAGGGTCAGTAACGGCAAGGTCACCAACAGCAATGTCCGTAACGGCAGGATCAGCGACAACAGGCTGGGGGAAAGCGGGATCGACGGCTGCGGGGTCTCCGACAGGCAAAAAAATACGCCCGGAACGAGGCCGGGCGTATTCTGGCGTGGCCTTCCGGGAATATCGATCACCCTGGAAGCGGGAACCACGGAGCGGACAGCAGGTTATTTCTTGGCGCTGCGAGCAGAGAAGCGACGGTTGAAGCGCTCGATACGGCCACCGGTATCGACGACTTTCTGCTTGCCGGTATAGAACGGATGACAGTTGGAGCACACGTCAAGGTGGATCGTGCCGGTATTGGTGGAGCCGGTTTCGATCACGTTGCCACAACCGCAGTTGGCGACGAGCTTGCCATACTCGGGATGAATATCGCTTTTCATGGTTTTTTCCTCTGTGCTTGCATACCGCCACCCGGTCATTAAACTTGCCTGCCTCGCCGGGCACCGTATGCCATTGGTCTACGGAGCGCGCATACTACCAGAAAACCCCTCACACTCAAGGCATTATTTGACAATCTCCAGCGTGAAACCGCCACAGATCTACCGGGTAGCCGTGCCGTCGCCGCTGCGCCGGCTGTTCGACTACCTGCCGCCCGCCGAGGGCAGCGATCGGCCGGTACCCGGCGGCCGGGTGACGGTGCCGTTCGGGCGCCGCCAGGTCACCGCCATGGTGATCGCCGTGGCCAGCCACAGTGATCAGCAACTGGCCAAGTTGAAACCGGTTTCCGCGGTGCTCGATCGCGAACCGCTGATCCCCGCACCGCTGCTGCAATTCTACCTGTGGGCCAGCGACTACTACCAGCACCCGGTGGGCGATGCCCTGGCAAGCATCCTCCCCGCCCTGCTCCGCCAGGGCGCCAGCGCTGCTGGCGAGACGGCGGCCTACTGGCAGCTCAGCCGCCACGGTCTCGGCCTGCCCGCCACCGCGCTGTCGCGCGCAAAAAAGCAGCAACAATTGCTGCAACTGCTGATGTCACGCACCAGGCTCAGCACCCGGGCCATCACCGACGCCGGCATCAGCCGCGATAGTCTCCGCGCCCTGGTCGACAAAGGGCTGGTGGAATCCGTCACCGAACCGGTGCCCAGGGCCGCCGCCCCGCTCGCGGAGCCGCTGCTGGCGGAAACGCCCCTGGAACTCCGGCCAGAGCAGCAGCGAGCCCTGGACAGCCTCGTTTTCGATCGTTTCAATGGCTATCTGCTCCAGGGCGAGACCGGCAGCGGCAAGACGGAAATCTACCTGCAAGCGATCGCCGAGGTGGTGCGCCACGGCAGACAGGCGCTGGTGCTTATCCCCGAAATCAACCTCACCCCGCAGACTCTGGGCCGCTTCAGGCAGCGCTTCGATTGCGAGATCGCGGTACTCCACTCCGGCCTCACCGACCGCGAACGCCTCCTGGCCTGGCAGGCGGCGCGGGACGGCCGGGCGCGCATCCTGCTCGGCACCCGCTCGGCGGTTTTCACGCCACTCGCCGCCCCGGGCATCATCATCGTCGACGAAGAGCACGACGGCTCCTACAAGCAACAGGACGGCTTTCGTTATTCCGCCCGCGACCTGGCGGTGATGCGCGGCAGCCGGGAGAACATCCCGGTGATTCTCGGCAGCGCCACACCGTCGCTGGAGAGCCTCGCCAACTGCGAGCGCGGCCGCTACCAGTTGCTGACGCTGACCGAGCGGCCGGCGGGTGTGGAGAAACCCCGCTGGCGGCTGCTGGATGTCCGCCGTAGCGAGTTGCGCGCCGGCTTTTCCGCGCCGTTGATCGACGCCATTGGCGAGACCCTGGCGAACGGCAACCAGGCGCTGGTCTTTCTCAATCGCCGCGGCTATTCCCCGCTGATCGTCTGCCACGACTGCGGCTGGCTGGCGGAATGCCCGCGCTGCAGCGCGCGCCTGACGGTGCATTTGCGCCACCGGCGCCTGCTGTGCCACCACTGTGAATTCCAGCAGCCCCTGCCGGACCGCTGCCCCGATTGCGCCAGCCACAACCTTACCTTTGTCGGCCAGGGGACAGAGCGCGGCGAAGCGGTGCTCGGCGAGCTCTTTCCCGAGGTGCCGGTACTGCGCATCGACCGCGACACCACCCGGCGCAAGGGCACCATGGAAAACCTTCTCGATGAGGTCAACCGGGGGCAGCCCTGCATCCTGGTCGGCACCCAGATGCTGGCCAAGGGGCATCACTTCCCCCACGTCACCCTCGCCGCCCTGCTCGACGTCGATGGCGGCCTGTTCAGCGCCGACTTCCGCGCCATCGAGCGGATGGGCCAGTTGATCACCCAGGTGGCCGGGCGCGCCGGGCGCGAACACAAGCCCGGCGCGGTGATATTGCAAAGCCACCTGTGCGACCACCCGCTGCTCGGCCAATTGACGCTGGAGGGTTACGGCGCCTTCGCCGCGACCCTGCTGGCCCAGCGGCGACTGGCCGGACTGCCTCCCTACAGCCACCTGGCCCTGATGCGGGCGGAGGCGGAAAGCGGCGACGGGGCCGAGCAATTTCTGCAACTGGTCCGTCACCAGTTGGAAACGCTGTCTCCGCCGACCCCGGCACTGCGCTATCTCGGCCCCCTGCCGTCGCCAATGGAACGACGCAACGACCGCTATCGCTTCCAGCTTGCGGTGTTCGCCGATCAGCGCGCCGACCTGCACCCGCTGATCAGCCGCCTGTGCCTGTGGCTTGAAGGCGAAAGATCCGCCCGGAAGGTGCGTTGGTCGGTCGATATGGATCCACAGGATATGCTCTAGAGCTTGTCAATATTATCATTTAAGAGGCTGATAAAAATAAAGTTTTCCTGATTGCGACACCTGCGGTGCGCTTCGTTCCTCAGCGCACCCTATGCCTGATCAGCGGCCTGTGACTGTGGCTTGAAGGTGGAATATCCGCCCGGCAGGGGCGTTGGTCGGTCGATATGGATCCGCAGGATATGCTCTAGAGCTTGTCAATATTATCATTTAAGAGGCTGATAAAAATAAAGTTTTCCTGATTGCGACACCTGCGGTGCGCTTCGCTCCTCACGGCACGGCGTATGCCCTCTCATAGGGTGTGCCGACGCAGGAGGCGCACCGGCGATGCGGCACGTACCTGCTTGGCCCGGCAAGCGAGTCGCCGACAGACCTCTGCCCGGTGTCATGTCGCCCCGCCGTTCCCTCCCGGGGCTTGCAAGCCCGAAGAGAGCCAATCAATACACATCCCGCACATAGCGCTTGTCCCGCACCAGGCGACCGACGTAGTCCGCCGCGGCATCGCCATCCATGGCGCCGTGGGTCTGTACCACCCGCTTCAGCGCGGCATCCACATCCTTGGCCATCCGGCTGGCATCGCCGCAAACATAGAAATGCGCGCCCTCCTCCAGCCAGCGCCACAGCTCGGCGCCCTGCTCGCCAATACGGTCCTGCACGTAGATCTTCTCCGCCTGGTCCCGCGAAAAGGCCAGGCTCAGCTTGGTCAGCAGGCCGTCCTGCTGCATGGCCTCCAGTTCTTCGCGATAGTAGAAGTCCGTCGCCGCGCGCTGTTCACCGAAGAACAGCCAGTTGCGACCGGTGTCGCCGCGCGCCCTGCGCTCATGGAGGAAGCCGCGGAATGGCGCCACTCCGGTACCGGGGCCGACCATGATCATCGGCAGATCGCCATCGGCCGGCGGCCGGAAGTGTTTCGCCGTCTGTACGAACACCGGCACTTCGCCGCTTCCGGCGCGATCGGCAAGGAAGGTGGAGGCCACGCCCTTGCGCTTGCCGTAGCGCACCGCCGCCACCGTCAGGTGGACCTCGCCGGCATGGGCCTTGGGACTCGAGGAAATGGAGTAGAAGCGCGGCTGCAGGCGCTTGAGGCTGCCCAGCAACTCTGCCGCCGAGTGCGTGCCGGGATAGGCGTGCAACACGTCGGCCAGTTGCCGTCCCCACAGCCAGTCCTTGAGTTCCTCCTTGCGCTCGCCGAGCAACAGGCCCAGTTCCTCGCTGCCGCTGCGCTCGGCGATCAGCGCCAGGGTCTCGGTGCTCGGCCTGGCGATCTCGAAGTGGCCGGCCAGCGCCTCGCGCAGCGGCAGGTCGCCGACCTTGGCGACGGCGACCAGTTGCTCGCCATCCAACCCCGCCAGACCGAGCACTTCCGCGACCAGCTCGGGGCAGTTGCGCGGCCACACCCCGAGGGCGTCGCCGGCCTCATAGCACAGTCCGGAATCAGCCACCTGGAGGGCGAACTGCCGGGTTTCCTTGCTGGCGCCGGCGCTGTTGAGGCGCAGATTGACCACCAGCCGCGAGGCGCAGGGCCGCTCCTTGCTGACCGCCGGCGGGGTGTCCGCCGCCGAGACCGCCAACGGTGCCGCCGGTATCGCCACCTCCGCTTTCAGCAGAGGCAGCAGCTTGCCCAGCCAGGCGTCGGCGCTCTCCTGAAAATCGGTATCGCAGTCAACCCGCGGCAGCAACGGCTTGGCACCGAGCTCGCCGAGGCGGAGGTCGAGGTTCTTGCCGTGTTGGCAGAACTGGTCGTAACTGGGGTCCCCCAGGGCCAATACGGCGTAGTCGAGATGGTCGAGCCGCCCCTCCCTGGCCCTGAGAGCATCCCAGAAACTCTGACCACTGTCCGGTGGGTCGCCGTCGCCGAACGTGCTGCTGATCAGTAGCAGCTTGCCGATGGCATCCAGCTTGCTCACCGGGTAGTCGGCCATCGCGCTCAGCTCCACCTTCAGGCCCGCCTCGCCGAGGCGCCCGGCAAAGCGCTCGGCCAGCTCTTCGGCGTTGCCGGTTTGCGAGGCCCACAGCAGGGTCACCGGCGGGCTGTCAGGCTCTGTGCCCGGAAGCGCCAGGTGGGCGCCGGCTTCGGCTCGGGACGCACCCGGTTCGACGCGGCTGAACAGGCCGGCGAGCACGCCGTCCAGCCACAGGCGGGTCGGCTCGGCCAGCGGTGCATGGGATGGCAGGCTGGGCACGCCGCCGCCTGGATTGCGGCGCAGGCCGCTGATAAAGCCGTCCAGGTAAGTGCGCTCGGCGTCGCCCAGCGCGGGCGGCCCACCGGCGCCGACGCCGACCAGTTCGGCAAAGGCTTCGACACACGACATATCGAGTTCCTCGGATAACAGAGAGGGGGACGGGGCCTCGAGCGCGTCCGCGGCGGGCGTCTCGAGAAACCGCTGGTCGATCAGTTGCACCCGGCACAGGCTGACCGCGGAGAACTTGAATTCCGGCTGCTGGGAGAGCGGGTCGACGGCATCACTGGTCACCGCGTTGATCGCCAGATTGTCGCCGTAGACATCGTTCCAGTGGAAAGGCGCAAAGCAACCGCCAGGCAGCACGCGGTCGCTGACCACCACGGGCAGCACGGCATGGCCGCGCCGCGAGCGGATCTCGAGGTGGTCCTTGTCGCGCACCCCGAGGGTCGCGGCATCTTCCGGGTGCACTTCGACGAAGGGACCGGGGTTGAGTTTGTTGAGGGTGGCGATCTTGCCGGTCTTGGTCAGGGTGTGCCACTGGTGCTGGAGGCGCCCGGTGTTGAGCACGAAGGGGTAGTCGGCGTCGGGCATTTCCGCCGGATCGAGGTGCGGGCGGGCGAAGAACTGGCCCTTGCCGCTGGGCGTGGCGAAGGCGATGGGCGGGCGCGAGCCATCCGCGCCGACGGTCAGCTGCTGGCTGACGCCATCGTTGAGGTAGCGGATCGGGTGGCGGTCTTCACCATCGTCCGGCGGGCAGGGCCACTGCAACGGGGTTTCGCGCAGGCGCGCATGGCTGGCGCCGCGGATGTCGTAGCCGGTCTTGGGGTTGTGGAAGCGCTTGATTTCCTCGAACACCTCCTCCGCCGAATCGTAGGAAAAGGCGGCGGCATAGCCCATCGCAGCGGCCACCCGGGCGATGATGCGCCAGTCGGCCATGGCTTCGCCGGGTGGCTCGACGGCCTGCTGCATCAGGCACAGATTACGCTCGGAATTGATCATCACCCCTTCGGCTTCGGCCCACAGCGCGCCGGGCAGGAGGACATCGGCATAGCGGTTGGTTTCGGTGTCGAGAAAGGCGTCCTGGACGATCACCAGCTCCGCGGCCTCCAGCGCCTCGATCACCCGGGCGCGATTGGGCACCGTGGCCACCGGGTTGGTGCAGATGATCCAGCAGGCCTTGACCCTGGCGGCGCACATGTCCTCGAACAGTGCCACGGTGCCGCCGCCGAGCCGCGTGTGCAAGGTCCCGGGCGGCACGCCCCAGGCCTTCTCGACAAAGGCGCGGTCCTCCTCCACCAGCACCGATCGCTGACCCGGCAGGCCGGGGCCCATGTAGCCCATCTCGCGGCCGCCCATGGCGTTGGGCTGGCCGGTCAGGGAGAACGGGCCACTGCCCGGGCGGCAGATCGCGCCGGTGGCGAGGTGCAGGTTGCACAGGGCGTTGGTATTCCAGGTACCGTGAGTACTCTGGTTGAGGCCCATGGTCCAGCAACTCATCCATTCGCCGGCCTCGCCTATCCATTGCGCGGCCTGGCGGATGGCGGCTTCATCCAGGCCGGTCAGTTCGGCGACCTTATCCGGGCTGTAGTCCTCGAGGAACGCCGGCATCTGCTCCCAGCCCTCGGTGAATTCGGCGATGAAATCGCTGTCGCAGTGGCCGTTCTTCCACAGCAGGTGCAGCAGCCCATTGAGCAGGGCCAGGTCGGTGCCCGGCCTGATCTGGAGAAAGAGGCTGGCCTTGTCGGCGGTGGCGTTGCGCCGCGGGTCGACGACGATCAGCTTGGCCCCGGCCTTGACCCTGTCCATGAGCCGCAGGAACAGGATCGGATGGCAGTCCGCCATGTTGGCGCCGGTGACGAAGAACAGGTTGGCGCGGTCGAAATCCTGGTAGGAGCCGGGCGGTCCGTCGGAACCCAGCGACAGCTTGTAGCCGCTGCCGGCGCTGGCCATGCACAACCGCGAGTTGGACTCGATCTGGTTGGTGCCAATGAAACCCTTGGCCAGCTTGTTGGCCAGATACTGCGCTTCCAGTGACATTTGCCCGGAGACATAGAGGGAAATGGCGTCCGGCCCGTGCTCGTCGAGGATGGCGCGCAAGCGCTCGGCGGCAGCCTCGATCGCCTGGTCCAGTGACGTCCGCACCGGGTCGTGACTGCGCTCCCTGCGCAGATAGGCGTGCTCCATGCGGCCGGATTCGGCAATGGCCTGGGTGCAGGTGCTGCCCTTGGTGCACAGGCGGCCGAAATTGGTAGGATGGCTTTTGTCGCCGCTCACCTTCACCGCCCGGTTGCCGGCGACTTCCATCACGATACCGCAGCCGACGCCACAGTATGGACAGACACTTTTCACCGTCTTGTTCACCATGTCCAGATTCCTAAACCAAAAAAGGCGCCTCATCACCCCGGAGCGGGGCAACACGGCACCTTCGTCGTGAACGGCAAGCATTGCTGATTACAAACTCAAACAAGCAAATGCAGTGCCATAATCCGGATAATGTGGGCCGGCGGGGCCGCCGGTGGGCTTTTCGAAGAAAACAACGCTTAAATCAGCTCTTTTGGCGAGCCCCTGGCATCGGTCGCGGCTGCCGCGCCGCCATCGCCGGCGGATCGCCATGCACAGAAAAGGAAGGCCCGGGCGCCCGGGTGTATCAAGCTGGTGCACGCGCTCGCGACAAAAGAGGCTGACAGTCCTGGCCTTGCCCCCTACAATTCGGCTTGTCTTAACCGCGATACAAGAAAGATGACCAGGGACTACGCCAAACGACCGCGCCGCGCGGCCGCGAGAAACACCCGCCATCAACCCACCCGCAAGCAACTTCCCGGGTGGCTGTGGATGATCGGCGGTGTCCTCGTCGGCACACTGGTGATGAGCGTCGTCAACCATGTCGGCAGCCCCGAACCGCTGCCCGTCGCCGAGGAACCGCCTCCGCCGGAGGTCAACGATGGCGCGCCGAAACCCCGTTTCGATTTCTACACCCTGCTCAAGGAAAGCGAGGTCATCGTTGCCGATGAACCGATAGTTCCCGCCACCCCGGTCGACGTGCCGCTGCCCAGTGTCGAGCCGAGCGACGATGCGCCCGCCGCGGTCGCCGCAACCGCCAGGCCCCAACCGGTGACGCCCGATGGCAGCATCGACCGCACCGAGCCCCCACCCCGCCCCGAGGACAAGCCGCGCCCGGCAGAGCCGGAGAAAGTGGCCACCAGTGCGCCGCAACCGGCGCCGCCCAGCGAGGTTTACCTGCTCCAGGCCGGCTCCTTCAAGAATGCCACCGATGCCGACACCCTGCGGGTGCGGCTGCTGCTGCTCAACATGCAGGCCCGGGTCGAAACCGTCGACCTGAGGCCCGGCGAAACCTGGCACCGCGTCCAGGTCGGTCCGTTCGGCAATACCCAGAGTCTCGCCGATGCCCGCAACGTACTGCAGCAAAACGGCATCGCCAGCATCCAGGTCAAGAAAAAGCGCTGACCCCTGGCCCTCGCCCCGGCGCGGCCAAGCCCGGCCTCGCCTGACGGGGCTACCCCCTTGACCGCCGGGAGCGAAACCCTCAGCCTTGACGGTATGTCCCCGACAAGGTGAAGGCCATGACCCGTTACCAACCGCTGTGGTATCAAAGCGCCGATGACCTGCGGCTTTTTGCGCGGTACTACCCGGCCCCGAATCGCGACTTCACCCTGCTGTGCATGCACGGCCTGACGCGCAACGCCGCCGACTTCGAGGGCCTGATCGATCACCTGGCCGGCAACCAGGCGATCCTCGCCGTGGATCAGCGGGGGCGCGGCAATTCCGACCATGACCCGGATCCATCCCGCTACCAGATAGCGGTCTATGCCGAAGATATGTTCACCTTGCTCGAGCACCAGGGCATCACCGACACGGTACTGCTCGGAACCTCCATGGGCGGTCTCATCGCCATGCAGATGCTGGCGATGCGCCCGGACCTGATCCGCGGGGTGGTGCTCAACGATATCGGCGCGGTCATCGAAGGCGCCGGCCTCACCCGTATCCAGAACTATGCTGGCCGCAGCGCGCGGCCGCTCGCCACCTGGCAGCAGGCCGCCGAGCAGGCCCGGCGCGTCAACGGCGGCGCATTTCCCGACTACACCGACGCCGACTGGTTGCGTTTCGCCCGGCGCCAATACCGGGAAAACAGCGAAGGAGAGCTGGTGCTTGCCTACGATCCCGCCATTGCCACGGCAAGCCCCGCCGGCACCGGCGAAATCGCGTCCGTGGATATGTGGTCCTTTTACGACAGCCTGCCCGATATCCCCCTGCTGATCATTCGCGGCGCGCTCTCCGACGTTCTGTCGCGGGAGTGCTTGGAGGAAATGGTGCGCCGCAAAACCCGGGCCAGGGGCGTGGAAATCGCCAACCGGGGCCACGCTCCGGCGCTCGACGAGCGCGAAGCCCTCGACGCGATCGAGACCTTTCTGCAGGTATTGCCGGCCCGCCGGCAAGCCGGTTAGGAGACTGGCTCAAGGCGGTATTGAGTGACGGTTTCGCCACCTCCCCTGCTCTGACAGGTCGAGGGTGATAAACGCTGAACACGGAAAACAAAAAAGGCCGCAGAGTCTGCGGCCTTTTTTGCTTGATATTGCCAGGAATTTGGTGGAGCTATGCGGGATCGAACCGCAGACCTCAACACTGCCAGAATGGGCTGCACAAAAACTTTGCGCCTTGATTTATAAGGGGAATCGGGGATATTCGGCAAGGGGCGAAAATGCGGCAAACCACCTGATTTATGGCCTGGCCACGCTGGCGGCAGGCCCTCTCGTCAGCGGCGATCCAGCGACGGCCGGTCCTACTGCCGCGACTGTGCAGGTGGATGCCATGCGGGCGCCGTGCTATACAGGGCCAACCAGAAGCCCCGGGGAGACATCATGAGCGAGATCACCGGAGAGAGTGTTCTAGCCCGCATCAATCTGAAGGTTTACAACTATCGGCAGTTTTTCGGCCGGGACGTGAACGTCCTGTATCTGGGACGAGAGGAGTATCGGGCCGTGGTTGACATGATCCAGACCGGCAGGCATCCCGCGAAGGCCGTGACATTCAGGGGCCGGCGACGTATCGAGATTGCCTGGATGGCTGTCGTGCAGGTGGCGCCGAAAAGGTGGTGCGAAGTCGGCTACGTCGATGAGGGCGAGGAGTGACGGCCTGCCGGCGAATTTGATCGAAGATCGTCATCACCAAAACCGATAAAATCGTCGTGGATTATCGGAAACAATCATAAGAAAAGGGTTGACGATGTACCTATCAGGTACTAATATACACACATGGACGCAGCAAGCAGACATCCCACCCGGGGGAACCGGGGACCGAAAGGAGAAGAATCATGAGAAAATTCAACGTAACCACAACCGCTACCGGCCTGAACGGCGAGACCCTGACCGTTTCGGCCACCGTCGAGATGGTCGACGCCACCGAGTACGGGATTGACTGGCACATCCTGCCGGAATCCCTGGTCTGCTCGGACGGCGAGTCCCTGAGCATCGAGGACCTCGAGGAGTTCGGAGGCAACTTCGACTACACAATCCGTCAGCGGCTTCTGCTGGAAGCTGACTACCTCCTCGGAGAGGGCGCATGAGGCGCCCTATTTCCCCCAAAGAGTGGGACGATTATCGTCCCGCTCGCGCACGGTTCGCAGGAAAGCCCGGCCCAAGGCCAACGCAGGAGGAGTGGGAGGCCGCGATGCGGCAATACGCCCGCTACATCGCCGGCCGGCAGGAAGAGCGGGCCCTCATCAACAAATTCCTCTCTGTCGGCGGCAGAGAGTGGGTCGGGGAAAAGGCGCACCGCGTCTACTTCCACCCTGCAGCGTTGCTCGGGATCGACGACATGAATGCGGTCGGCGGCTACTATGATGTGATCAAAAGAGCCTGGCACTCGTCAATGTATGGGGTGACTGACAACGACTTGCAGGACGCAGTAATGTCAGCAATAAAGCAGGGTGGCTTTCGTCGACCGCCGCCCGTGGAGACATATACCGCCGACGGAGTGGTGGTCGAGAAGGGTGTCGAGTATCTTTTGCTCAGCGGAGACGTGCTCGGCAGGTCGCAGCGGGATTTGAACAAAAATTCTGGCGATGCAGGAAGAGCATCAAGACGGTACGGCAGAGCCATTACCGGGCGCGTTACCGGCAGATCGGTGTGGGATTCAACCGACAATTTTGGCAGGGTAGTAATAGCCTCAAGCCGTCCCGGTGGCGACAAAGGGTCGTTTGATTACCCCACAGGGTGGTTTATCGAGCCCGCAAATGACAGCCCCTTCGTTGTCAAGAGTCGCGGATTTATATCCGAGTTCTCATTCTTGCTGGTCGAATCATTCTGGCTGATGTCGCTGCGCGGCGGTGGCCCCGGGGAAATCCCGGAGGCTCCCGTGGTGGGCCCGGAAAAAATAAGGGAGTTCTCATGAAAGCAATCAAAATCCGCATCAGCGGAGCCGTATTTTTGCTGCCAGACACCCACCAGTTTTACGAGTTCCCGGCATATATTAATCGCCATCGAGACGACATAGCGGCACATGTCGCGGCTGCAGATAAATTCAGCCGAGATCCGTTAGGGGATCATTTTTCCGGCCTGCCGGATCTCACCGACTTTAAAAGGGTAACCGGAATCGTCGGCTTTCCGTTCGACTTGCGTGACCCAGATCTATACGCCGCAAATCAGGGAATAGAAATTGTGCTGGAGGTGGATCTATGAAGTCAGCATCTGCAGTTATTCATTTCGAGACCCAACGGGACAATAAAACCCGCTGGGTAAAACAGGCCCAGCGCGAGGGAAAAAAGCTCGAGGATTGGATCACTGAAACCCTACATGAGGCCAGCACGCCGCTGGATGCACCCGATGGAAACCCGCCCCGCTGACATCCCGCAGCCGCCCTACTCGCCCGATGGCCTCCGCGCCATCCGCGAAAGTTTCGGCATGACCGGGCCGCAGTTCGCCCGCCTGCTGAGCCGCCCCGGCGCGGAGATCCACCGCAACACCTGGCGCAAATGGGAGCTGGGGGAGCAGGAGCCGCCGGCGGTCGCCCAATGCCTCATTGCGATGCTCCTGCACATGCGCGAGCGCGCACCCGAGGCCCTCGATGCCTGGATTGCTGCCGGGAGTAGCTAATGTCTGTAATCGACCGCACAGGCCAGTCCGCCGGAAAACTGACAGTCCTTCGCGACGAAGGCCATGCGCAGCTTCACTGCCGCTGCAGTTGCGGGCGCGAGGGCATGTATCCGCGAGCTATCTTTAAGCCGAGCTATCGCGGGCCGAAAGCATGCCCCTGG
>JBAZCN010000102.1:0-12351 GCA_041655035.1 Porticoccaceae bacterium
GATGTTGGCGCGCGCCGCGCGCAGCCGCTCTTCCGCCGCGACGATATCCGGGCGCGCCACCATCAGCCCCGATGGCAGGCCGGCATCCAGGGCGGGTGGGTTTGACTGTTGCGCCAGGGTAAGCGCCTGCGGGAGCGGTTCGGCGACGGCGCCCCCCGCCAGAACGGTGAGAAAATTTTCACTTTCGGCACGGGCCAGCTTGAGGATCGCCAGCTGTACTTCGGCCTGGGACAGCAGTGTCTCGGCCTGGCTGAAATCGAGGGCGGAAGTAACGCCCGCATCGAGCCGGACCTTGGCGATCCGCAGCCCCTCCCTGCGACTCAGCACGGTGGCTTCCGCCAGTTCGATACGCTCGATGGTTTCACGAAGGGTCAGATAGGTCGATGCCACGTCGCGGATCAGCGACAGACGGAAGGCCCGTTGCGCCTCGATGGTGGCGAAATACTGGGCTCGCGCGGCCTCGGAGAGATTGCGGACCCGCCCCCAGAAATCCAGTTCGAAGGCCGACACATTGAGGTCCAGCGAATAACTTTCGACGACCGGCCCCCGCGCAGACCCGCCCTGCGCGCCCGTGTTACCCGACTGAAAACGGCCTCTTGCGGCGTCGGCGCCAAGGCCGAGGGTGGGAAAGCGGTCCGCCCGCTGGGCGCGGAAAAGCCCGCGGGCCTCTTCCACGCGGTAGACAGCCACCCTCAGGTCGCGGTTGTGTTCCAGCGCCTGCTGGATAAATACCTGAAGACGCGCATCGGCGAAAAAGTCGCGCCATCCGATGTCCATGGCTGGCGCACCCTGTGTCGCCGGATCGGCAGCATTTTTTAAGGCGCCATTCTCCGCAGCCGTCGTTTCCGGAGCAGCCGTTTCCGGATAGCTGACCGCGGTCGGCGAGTCGGGCCGCTCGTGCGGCGGCGCCAGCTGGCAGCCAGCCAGCACGGCAAGTGCCAGAAAAACGAGGGTGTTACGCATGGCGGGCCCGCCCATCATCGACCTGGTCGTCATCGGCCTCATCGCCGTCGTCGGGATCCGGGGGGCGTTTGCCGGTCAGCCAGCGGCGCACCGCCAGGTAAAACAGCGGCGTAAAGAAAATCCCCAGCAGGGTGGCCACCAGCATGCCGCCCATCACCCCGGTCCCCACCGCAATGCGGCTGGCCGCGCCCGGCCCGGTGGCGACGACCAGCGGCAGCATGCCGAGGATGAAGGTCACGGATGTCATGAGGATCGGCCGCAAGCGCAGCTTTACCGCACTCATGGTGGCGTCTATCAGACTCTTGCCCTTGGCTTCCTCGTCAATGGCGAACTCGACGATAAGGATGGCATTCTTGGCCGACAGGGCGATGATGGTGATCAGCCCGACGTTGAAATAGACATCGGCGGGCAGCCCTCGAGCCATGGAAAAGAGCACCGCGCCGAGCACCCCCAGGGGCACGACCAACAGCACCGCCACCGGTATCGTCCAACTCTCGTACAGCGCCGCCAGCACCAGCAGGACGACGAGCATCGACAGCCCCATCAACAGCCCCACTTGCCCCGCCGCCTGTTTTTCCTCATAGGACATGCCGGTCCACTCATAGCCGAAACCTTCGGGGAGGCTTTCGGCCAGCTTCTCCATCTCTCTCAATGCTTCGCCAGAGGAACTGCCCGGCGCGGCGCTGCCCGAGATGGTCACCGCCGGGTAGCCATTGTAGCGCTGGAGTTGCGGCGGACCCGCTGTCCACGCCACTGAAGTGAAGGCGCCGAAGGGCACGATGTTGCCCTCATCATTGCGGATAGTCAGATTGAGCACGTCGTCGGGGGTCATCCGATGCGGCGCATCGGCCTGCAGCAGGACGCGGTGAATACGGCCCTCCCTACTGAAATCGTTGGCGTAGGCACTGCCAAAGGTAATGCTCAGGGTGGCATTCACATCGCCAATGGAGAGACCTAGAGCGCGGGCCTTGATCCGGTCGATATCGACCCGCAGTTGCGGTGCCTCCTCTTCGCCTTCAGGGCGCACCCCCAGCAGCAGGGGGTTGTTGTTGGCCGCGACCAGCAGCTCATCGCGCGCCGCGCGCAGCGCCTCGGCGCCCATGCCACCGCGGTCTTCCAGCTTGAGCGTGAAACCACCCGCCACGCCGAGTGACGGGATCGACGGCGGGTTGAGCACGAACACCGTGGCTTCCTTGATCGAGGACAGTGCCCCCATCGCCTTTTGCACAAGGGTCTGGGCGCTGTTTTCTTCGCCGGAGCGCTCGGCCCAGGGTATCAGGCTGACGAATGCCATGGCATGGGCCTGCCCCTGACCAAAGAAACTGAAGCCGTGAATGAACACCACGCTGTCCACCAAGGGGTGGTCGTCATAAAAATGCTTGATTTGATCAACTGCCTGTTCAGTTCGTTTGGCAGTGGCTCCGGGAGGCGCCTGGACGGCGGTGATGATGCTGCCCTGGTCTTCGGCCGGCAGGAAGCTGCCGGGCAGGCGCAGAAACAGCACCGCGGTGATCGCCAGCAGCACGGCAAAGATCGCAAGAAAACGCAAAGGCCGCACCAGGATATGAGAGACCCCCGCCTGGTATTGCCCGGTGGTACGGTCCATCCAGCGGTTGAACGGACCAAACAGACGCTTGCCGATGCCCGGCCGCGATTGCGCTGAAGAATCCACCGCCGCCGGCCGCAGCAGCGCCGAGCACAGCGCCGGGGTCAGCGACAATGCCAGGAAGGTGGATACCGACACAGCGACGATCAGTGTCAGCGAAAACTGTCGATAAATGCCGCCCGTCGAACCGGGAAAGAATGCCATTGGCAAAAACACCGCCACCAGCACCAACGTGGTACCGATGATCGGCGAGGTAACCTGTTTCATGGCCTTGACGGTGGCCCGGTAGGGTGACAGGCCCTCCTCGTCCATGATCCGGTCGACGTTCTCGACCACGACGATGGCGTCATCGATCACTGTCCCGATGGCCAGGATCATCGCGAACAGGCTGAGCAGGTTGATCGAAAAACCAAATATCCACAAGCCCATCCACGCTCCGGCAAGGGCGATAGGCACGACGATGGTCGGAATCAGGGTGGCCCGCCAGTTCTGCAGGAATACATACATGACCAACACCACCAGCGCCAGGGCCGCGCCCAGTGTCACCAACACCTCGTTGATGGACGCACTGATGAATGGGGTGGTGTCAAAAGGCACCGACCAGCCGATGTCCCGCGGGAAGCCACGTTCGAGCTCGGCCATCCTTGTTTTGACCCCTTCCGCGACGGCAAGGGCATTCGCCCCGGGGGTCAGCTGTATCGCCAGGCCGGCAGTGACCTGGCCGTCCAACTCCATGCGCGAAAGGTAGTTTTCGGCGCCCAGTTCCACCCGCGCGACATCCTTCAAGCGCACAGCCGAACCATCGGAGTCGGCGCGCAGGATGATCGCCGCAAACTCCTCCGCCGTGGTGAAGCGGCTCCGGGTCTGGATCGTCGCATTGATTTCGGTGTCGTCGGCGAGAGGCAGATCCCCCAGCGCGCCCCCCGCCGACTGGCTGTTCTGCTCCTGCACGGCAGCCAGCACCTCGGCCGCCGATATCTCGAAGTTGGCGAGCTTGTCGGGGTCGAGCCAGATGCGCATGGCGTACTGGGTGGAGAACTGCTGGATATCGCCCACGCCGGCGACCCGGCGCAGTTCATCCACAACCTGCGACGAGGCAAAATTGCTCAGCGCCAAGGCATCGGTCTCACCGTGCTTTGATTCCAGCGTGACGATCATCAGGAAGTTCGAGGAGGCCTGATTGACCTGGACTCCCTGCCGCCTGACCTCTTCCGGGAGGCGCTGCTCCACCCTGCTGAGCCGGTTCTGTACATCCATCTGGGCGACATCGATGTCGGTGCCTGACTGGAAAGTCACCTGGATCGAGGCGCGGCCGTTCGAGCGGCTGGTGGCATTCATGTACAGGAACCCTTCGACCCCGTTCAATTCCTGCTCTATCACCTGGGTGACGTTGGTCTCCAGCACCGAGGCGTCGGCCCCCGGATAGGTCACGCTGATGGTCAATGACGGCGGCGCGATCGTCGGGTACTGCTCCACCGGCAACGCGCCCAGGGCAAGCACGCCGCCAAGGGTAATGATGAGCGCGACCACCCAGGCAAAAACCGGCCGCTTGATAAAGAAGTGTGATCCCATCAGGATTCTGCTCTCGCCGGGTCGGTGGGCTCGCCCTGCCCTGCCGATGGCGGGTCAGTGACGATCCGCACCGACTGCCCCGGCCGCACCTTTTGTGCGCCGTCGATGATCACCCTGTCTCCCGGGCTGAGTCCTTTGCGAATTACCCAGTTGCCACCGCGCTGTTTACCCAGTTCGACGGCCCGGGCGGCGACGATATCGTCTTCCCCGACGATCATCACCGTCGCCTCCTGCGCGGTCAGATTTACCGCCCGTTGCGGGATCATCAATCCGTCGGGGCGCGTACCCGCCTCGATCCTGGCGTTCACGAACTGGCCGGGCAGCAGTAGCTGGTCGGGGTTGGGGAATTCAGCCCGCAACGCCACCGTGCCGGTGGACTGGTCGATGGTCATGGCAAAGAAGTCCAGGTGCCCGGACTGCTTGTACTCACTGCCGTCTTCCAGCGTCAGCCTGACAGTCATCCTGGTTCCCTGGGGGAAATCGAGAGCGCCCGAGGCGAACTGATAGCGGAATGACAGCAACTCGGAACTGGACTGTGAAAAATTGACATACACGGGATCATACTGCTCGACGGTGGTCAGCAGTGTCGCGTTCGCGACACTGACCAACGCCCCCTCGGACACCTGGGCACGGCCGGCGCGCCCGGCTATCGGCGTGCTGACGGTGGTGTAGTCGAGGTTGAGCTGGGCCGAATCCACCTGGGCGCGGGCCTGGGAGACATCGGCTTCGGCGGTGCGCAGTCTCGCCATCGCCGCATCGTACTCCTGCTGGCTGATGGCCTGTTCGGCGACCAGTCCCTGGTAGCGCTTTACATCCTGAGCGGCATTGGCGGCGGTGGCCTCGGCGCGCTCCAGTGCTGCCTTGACAGCGCTGAGGCTGGCCTGCATCTCGCGGGGATCGATGGCAAACAGTTCGGCGCCTTCCTCGACATAGCTGCCTTCACGGTAGAGCCGGCGCTGGATAATGCCGTCCACTCGCGCGCGGATTTCAGCGGTGCGCACCGCGTGTACCCGTCCAGGCAATTCTATGATATTGGAGATCGGTTGGGCTTCAAGGGTGAGAACCCTGACTTCCGGTGGCGGCGGTGCGCCGCCGCCCGGACCTTCGCCACCACAGCCGCCAAGGAGCAGAACTGCGAGGATATGCAGCAACCTGCCCGGTACTCGTCGATAACTCATTCACTGCGCCCCGTTTTGAGAATCCCGTTTGCTGCCGGAGCGAGGCCCTGTCGATCAGGTTCCCGGCAACCGGCAGTTGGTGCTTGCTGTCCGTAGTCAGGACGTACCGTTTCCAGCCTCACTGCCAGGGCCCGGCTTCTTCATCACAGGCTGTCCTGTAGCCACCGGCTTCAAATCTCGCTGTATCTTTTTACAGAAAAAGCACCGGTTTAACGTTGCCCGCCGATCCCGGCGAAACTGGCAAAGAGGGTTGGACCTCCTCATCGGGAATGGTTCCATTGTGCCCGAACGCCTTGAACCCACAGGGGGCGGAGCCATTCAAGTGCAATCCCTTGCAGATACCGCCGTTCAATTTATTTCATCGAGGATATCGCCTGCAGGGACAGCAATTCCGCCACCAGCCGGGGGACCTGCTCACTGGCAAGGCCGAGGCGCTTTTCGGCAAACGCCGACTGTACCGCCGAAGGCTCCAGGTTGATCTCCAGAGTATGGGCGCCGGACGCCGCCGCTTCCCTGACAAAACCCGCCGCCGGGTAGACGTTGCCAGAGGTACCGATGGCAACGAACAGGTCGCACCGATCGAGGGCGCTGTAGATCTCCTCCATCATCAGCGGCATTTCGCCAAACCACACCACATGGGGGCGCAGGCTGCCCGCAACGTCGCAGCAGGCGCACACGTCGTCAGTACCGATATCGCCATCGACCGGAAACAGCTCGCCACTGCGGGCACAGCGAGTTTTCAGCAGTTCGCCGTGCATGTGGATGATGTTGCGAAAGCCCGCCCGCTCGTGAAGATCGTCGATATTCTGGGTGACCAGCAGCACTTCACCGGAGAACTCCGCCTCCAGCCGCGCCAGGGCGAGGTGGGCGGCGTTGGGCCGCACCGCCGCGCTCAGCAACTGCTGGCGGCGCAGGTTGTAGAAACTGTGCACCAGCGCCGGATTGGCGGCAAAACCTTCCGGAGTGGCAACATCCTCGATGCGGTGCTCTTCCCAGAGGCCATCGGAAGCGCGAAAGGTTTTGATACCCGACTCGGCGGAAATTCCCGCCCCGGTGAGGATCACGATGCGCTGGAATCTCTTCCCCATGGCGCCATCAGACATCTCCCTCACCGCCATTTTCCGCACAGCCCTTCCCACTCAGCCTTTCACGACCTCGGCCAAAGTCCGGATATGGCCCGCCCGGTCGGCATGACCCGGCAGGTTGGTGATAAAGGCGGACACACCGATATCCTCCAATCCGTCGATATAGGATTTCACATACTCCGGAGTACCTGCCACGGTGTGGATCCCGGTCAGGTATTCGGTCAGTTCCGGCCCCAGTTCATTGAGTGCCTGGACGTTCTTGCCGTTGACCACACAGTGTTCGGAGACGTCGTAGCGGCTTTCCAGCTGGCGCAGTTTCTCGAGAATATCCGGCGGTACGGTGGCGAGCTTTTCCGGGGTATAGAGAAAGGTCAGGGCATTGGTGACGAGAAACGCCTTGATATCGTCGAGGGCCTGCTCCCGTGTCTCCCGAATGGAACAGAATGCCGTTACCCAGATTTCCACGTCCTTGGGTTTGCGGCCAGCGTCCTTCGCTGCCTGGTGAATGATATGGATCTTGCGGGCGGTGTCTTCCAGATCGCCATCGGTGAATATGATCGCACCATCGGCGCGCTCACCCGCCAGTTTCATCGCCTTGGGGCCAAAGGCGGAGTAGTACACCGGCGTTTTGCGCGGGTAGTGGAGCGGCGCAACCGGCCTGCCCTCCCAGGTGATGGGTTTGCCGTCGAACAGCTCGTCGAGAGCATCCCAGTATTCTTTCATCTCAACCTGGGTGGCAGGCTTGCGGCCGATGGCGATCACATTGCCGCCGCCAACGGCAAGGCCGAGGGCCATGCGACCGCCACTGAAATCCTGCAGGCTGGAAAAACCATTGGCCACCGTCAACGGGTGACGCAGAAAAGGACCGGTGACAAACGGCGTGATAATGGCTTTTTCCGTTTCCATGGCGGCGATGGTCATGCTCACGTACAGGTCGTGCCAGGCGGCGGGGGAATCGCCGATGCCGATAATGTCGTAGCCCAATTCGCCGGACAGGCGCACCTCGGCGCGAAAATCCTCGAGGCTCGCGCCCCACATATGTTCTACACCCAATTTCATCGTTTCTTTCCTCATCTACCGTGATTATGGTTGTCAGCCTGTGCGTTGAGGCAGCGCCAAGCCATCAGTGTTCCGGCCGTTCGAGCGCATCCCGCAGGGTGGCCGCCAGATCGGAGCCGGGCTGAAATCCGGAGCGACGGATCTTGCCATCGTCGAACAGGGTATGGTTGCTCAGCACCTCGACACTGAAGCGGGTGAGCGGGGGATTCTTGCCGTAGGGGTACAGGCTTTCCATCAGCCAGCCGAGCCCCATGGCCAGCCCTTTCGGGATATTGACCAGCCGGGTCTGGCGACCGAGGATTTTGTCGAGGGCGGCTTTCACGTCCAGCCAGCTGATATCGTAACCTTTGGCGAGAAAGATCTCCGGCTTGCTCACCGTCACATCCACATCCAGCAGATGGACCATGGCCCGTCCGACATCGCGGGCATCCATGCAGGAAAACTTCCAGGCGCCACCGCCGATCACGGCAAAATTGCCCTTCTCGTGAGCCGCCAGCAGGGCCGGCAGCGCGGAGCCGTCGCGCTTGCCAAGGGTGTTGGAGGGGCGGAGTATCACCAGTTCCACACAGCTGCCCGACTGCAGGTCGAGCAGCGCCTGCTCCCGCTCCCGGGCAATGCGGCTGTAGCCGTATTTGGGCTTGACGGGATAGCCCTCGTCGATGGCCGTCACCGGGCGGTCGAAACCGTAGATCATCACTGTGCTGAGCTGCACGAAGCGCGTGGCGCCGGCCGCCCGGGCGGCGCTGAAAATCCGTGAAGTGAGATCGATTTCGACGACGCGCCGCGCCGCGTCACTCAGATGCATGCGGGTCTCGGCCACGCAGTTGACGACAGTGCTGCCGGGGTCGATGGTATCGGCGAGCGCCGTCACCGCGCTGAAATCCCCCCGGGTGATGGTCACCGGCAAGGTTTCAAGGAAGCGGCTGTCGCTGCCCTGGCGGATCACGCAATTCACTTCGTGCCCGGCGCGGACGAGTTGCTCCGCCACGTGGCTACCCAGGTAACCGGTGGCACCGAAGACAATGGTTTTCATGATGTCCCTCTTATTTTGTCAGTGGCCGTTGTCAGTCATCGAGAGCACTGCGGCAGGCAATCGGCCCGCCGCTGTTGTTGTGCAGCCCGACCGGATCACCATGCCCGGCACGATATCGCGACAGCCCCGGCCCCGGGCACAGTAACAGATAAATGGTGTTTGCGTATCTCCCTCCGGTGACAGACCGACACCTGACTCGAACCTGGCGACAACGGATGGCCACCGGGCGCGTCGGCGCCGTTGGCCAATCCGCTCGCGGACGGGCCAGAGGCCCTTCTCCGGCGATCAGCAGCCTCGCCAGGCCGACATAGCTGCGGCATACCCAGCTTTCTACCGGCTCACAAACTGTCGATGAACTCGATCATCCGCTTGCGCATGGCCTCATCCGGCAGGCCGCCGAGAGCGGCGCCCATATTGTCGACCATGTGGTGGGGCTTGCTGGTGGCCGGCGTCACCGCCGTAACGGCCGGGTGGGCAAGGACGAACTTGAGGAAAAACTGCGCCCAGGACCGGGCGTCGAATTCCGCCGCCCAGTCGGGCACCTCATGGCCGCGGACACGATCCCAGAGCCGGGTGCGGCCAAAGGGCACATAGATCAGCACGCCGATGCCGCGTTCCTGGGCAAGGGGCAGGATGCGCTCTTCCATGACGCGGTTGTCGATGGCGTAATCGACGCTGACGAAATCGAGGGACTCGCGCTGCATGAGCTGTTCGAGTTCATCATACTGCTGGGGAAACGTGGTGGTGACGCCGATGTAGCGAACCCGCCCTTCGTCGCGCAGCTCCTTGAGCAGGCCGAGTTGGACCGGGATATCCCCGAGGTTGTGGACCTGGATCAGGTCGAGCACCGGTTTTTTCAGCCGCTGGAAGGATGTTTCGATCTGCGCCCGGGCCGCGGCGGGATCGGCGCTGCCGCCGCCCCGCGGCGCGACGTTGAGCTTGGTGGCCCAGAACACCTGGCCGGCGATGCCCTGCTCCTCGACGATGTTTGCAGCCACCTCCTCGGAGGCACCGTAGCTCGGCGCCGTGTCGAAGACCTTGCCGCCGTTGTCGACCATGACGCGGAAGACTTCCCGCAATGCATCGATATCGTCGCTGCTCGCCACGCTGGAGAAGGTGGCCGAGCTGCCCAGCCCGACCACAGGCAGCTGTTCGCCGGACGATGGAATGGCGCGGGTGATCAGGGGAAGCGACTTGTCCTCACCCCACAACAGGTGGGGCTTGATCGTCAATGCGGCGCCGACTGCCAGGCTGAGCTTCAGATAATCGCGCCGGGAGATGTTGCGACCGGAAATCATTATGTAATCCTCCTATCTGTTTGCTTTGAACTGAGCGAGCGCGGATTGTTCATTCGCGCTCGCCGATGAGGCTATCCGCTGCTGCGCGCGACCGAGCCAGATGGCCAGCGCCGCCCACACCACGGCGAGCGGCACCGCCACGCTGGCCACCGCCGCCAGCCCCATGCCGAATCGTCCGAGCAGCCCCTCCAACTGGGCGCCCACCACGTCGCCGCCGCGGTAGACGAAGGTATCGATGAATGCCTTCGCCTTGTACTTGTCCTCGCGGCTCACCACAGTATAGAGCGTCTCGCGGGCTGGGCGCATGATGGCGCGCTGCACAGCGCGAAAAGCCGCCTCGAATACGATCAGCGCCGCCAGCGAGCCGACAATGGCGAGGCCGATAAAGCCCAGCGCCACCGTGAGTGGCAACAGCGCCAGGGTAATGGCCACGCCGAGCCGCTTCATCAGGTGGCCGGCAATCAGCAGTTGCATCACCAGCGTGGCGATCTGGGTGACGATGTCGATACGGGCAAACAGGATGGTGCGCGAGTCGAGATCGCCCTCCAGGGCCGCCACCATCTGCAGCCGCGTAAAATAGATAAAGGTCGCCATGACGGCGAGAATGACCACATAGGCGGCGATGCCGAGCAGGTAAGGGGAGTGAAAAACAGCGCGCAGCCCCTCCCAGGCACTGCCGCCGATCCGCTCCCGCTCATCGCTGGCGGGCGATTGCGCAGGGCCGGGCCGCAGTGTGGTGATCAGCCAGGCGATACCGACCGCCAGCAACAGAAACCCGATCGATACCAGCAGCAGGGCCGGCGTGCCCAGGGGATTGGCCAGCAGCGATGCCAGCCAGGGTCCGAACACGGCGCCGCAGGTTCCTCCTACCGCGATCACGCCGAAGAAGCGCTTGCTCTGCTCCAGAGAAAAGCGATCCACCATCAAGGCCCAAAACACCATGGTGGAGAACAGGTTGAACACGCTGAACCAGACGTAGAATACCTGCCCCGAGGCAATGCCGATGGCCTCCGGCGCCAGTATCATCACCAGGTAGAAGGCGAGCAGGCTCAAGGCGAAAAACCCGTATGTCGCGGTGATGAACTGTAGGCGGCGCAAGCGGCTGACCAGCAGGCCGAAGACCGGATTCACCAGCAAAGTAACCAGCGCGGTGCCGATGAACAGCCAGCGCACAGCCTCGATACCGCGCTGCATGCCGAGCGCCTCGCGCGCCGGGCGCAGCAGCATCAGCGCGGTGAGCACGCAGAAGAAGAACAATGCCGCGAGCATTACCGGCACAACCTCTTCGCGGCGAATATTGAACAGGCGCTGGACGATCGCCGTCATCATCTGGTCTCCATGTCCCTCGTTCAGGGTGTGGACCGCCGGGCTGACAGTATGGCGGGGCCGTACCGGGGTTTTGCCCGCGGCATCGAGTTCCTGTCAACCGCTGGCACACCGGCGGTGAACCTGTTGAACTGCCAAACTTGTCGCGGAGCCGTGCTCCGGATTACACTCGAACAGCACCGCTGCCCGCAACCCCCAAGGGTCCGATGGCCTCTGGGCCGTGCCGACAACGACTGGCCGGGGTAACCATAGCATGCCGCCAGCTCCCGCGCGGCACTTCTCCGGACACGATCGCACACCGTCGGCCGGGCGAAGCGCAATCCTGTGCGCCGCGGCCAGATCGCCTGACCATATCCGCCACCAATACATCCAGAACCGGAGAACAATCATGACAACAGTCGCAGCCTACGGCACCAACGGCCCCACCGAAGACTTGGTGGCCATGCGCATCGACCGGCGCGAACCGGACGCCGCCGATGTCGATATCGAGATCCTCTATTGTGGGGTCTGCCACAGTGATCTCCACAGCGCGCGCAATGATTGGGGATTTTCCCTCTACCCCCTGGTACCCGGCCACGAGATCGTCGGCAGGGTAGCCAGAGTCGGCGCCGAGGTCAGCCGCTACAAGCCCGGCGACCTGGTCGCGGTGGGCTGCCTGGTGGACTCCTGCCGCACCTGTCCCTCCTGCGAGGAAGACCTCGAGCAGTACTGTCACGGCGGCATGGTGGGCACCTACGGATCACCCGACCCGCGCCATGGCAATGCCGTGACTTTCGGCGGTTACTCCCAGCGCATCGTCGTCAATGAGAATTTCGTTCTGCGGATACCGCCGAATCTCGATATCAAGGCCGCCGCGCCCCTGCTCTGCGCCGGAATCACCACCTGGTCGCCGCTGCGCCACTGGAACGTCGGCCCCGGCCAGACCGTCGGAGTCATCGGCCTCGGCGGCCTCGGCCATATGGGCGTCAAATTCGCCCATGCGATGGGCGCCAGAGTGGTGATGATCACCTCGTCCCCGGGCAAGGCGGCGGACGCCCGCAAACTCGGCGCCGACGAGGTCCTGGTCTCCTCCGATGCGAATGCCATGGCGGACTATGCCAATCAGTTCGATTTGCTGCTCAACACCATTCCCGTCGCCCACGATATCAATCCCTATTTGTCGCTGCTGAAACGGGATGGCACCATGGTGGTGGTCGGCGCCCTGGTCCCGCTGAGCGAGCCGCTCCAGCTC
>JBAZCN010000103.1:0-12346 GCA_041655035.1 Porticoccaceae bacterium
CGCTGAACACGGAAAACAAAAAAGGCCGCAGAGTCTGCGGCCTTTTTTGCTTGATATTGCCAGGAATTTGGTGGAGCTATGCGGGATCGAACCGCAGACCTCAACACTGCCAGTGTTGCGCTCTCCCAGCTGAGCTATAGCCCCGTGTTATCGAGGCGCGCATTCTAGCATTCCCGACATTTCCGTCAAGGGTTTTCTTCGGGGTGAGGCGCTCTTTCGCTGTTTATTGCCTGATATTCCTTTTCGAGATTCTTGAGTTGTTTCTTCGACGGGCTGCCGGCCACCTCGAGGGCGTGGCGCACCCGGGCGCGGACCATGTCGGCGCCGAGGATCGCCATGGCGTCGAACAACGGCGGCGCCGAGGGCGAACCGGCGACCGCCACGAACAGCGGAAACAGGAAGTCCTTGAGCTTGAGTTCCATCTGTCCGGCGATCTGGTTCAGCTCGGTGTACAGGGCGTCGCGGTGCCAGTGGCGCAGCCCATCGAGACGCCAGCTGCTGAACTGGAGGATTTTGCGAACGGCGTCCACATCGAGCCTGGGATGGGCGAAACTGTCGGCCGCGATGGCCGGGAAGCCATTGAACAGGAATCCCGTCAGCGGCGCGATATCGCTGAATTTTTCGACCCGCTCCTTGATCAGCGGAATGACCCGCTTGAGATTGTCGCGATTGAGCGCCCATTCCGCGACCCGATCGGCAAATTGCTCGGCATCGAGGTTCTCCCGTATCCAGCGCCCGTTCAGCCAGTCGAGCTTTTCGCGATCGAACACCGGACCGCCGAGATGAACGTTGTCGATATTGAAATGGCCGATCATTTCGTCGAGGGTGAATTTCTCCTCCTCATTGGGCATCGACCAGCCCATCCGCCCCAGGTAGTTGAGCATCGCTTCGGGCATGTAGCCCATGGCGCGGTAGAAAGTGATGCTGGTGGGATTCTTGCGCTTGCTGAGCTTGCTCTTGTCGGGGTTGCGCAGCAGCGGCATGTGGCACAGCTCCGGCATCTCCCAGCCGAAGTATTGGTACAACAACTGGTGCTTGGGCGCGGAGTTGATCCACTCCTCGCCGCGAATGACATGGGTAATCGCCATCAGGTGGTCATCCACCACGTTGGCCAGGTGGTAGGTGGGCATGCCGTCGGCCTTGAGCAGCACCTGCATGTCGACCTGGTTCCAGGGAATCTCGATCACGCCCCGCAGGCGGTCGCCGAACGTACACACCCCCTCTTCCGGCACCTTCATGCGAATCACGTGAGGCTCGCCGGATTCGAGCCGCGAGCGCACCTCTTCCTGGCTCAGGTGAAGGCCGCGGCCATCGTATTTGGGTGTCTCACCGCGGGCCATTTGCTCGCGGCGCATGTCGTCCAGCTCATCGGCACTGGCGAAACAATGGAAGGCATGACCGCGCTCCACCAGTTGCATCGCGTGGTCGCGGTAAATGGCCAGCCGCTCACTTTGCCGGTAGGGGCCGTGGGGACCGCCGACATCCGGCCCCTCGTCCCAGTCGAGTCCCAGCCAGCGCAGGGAGTCGAATATCATCTGCTCCGACTCCCCGGTGCTGCGCATCTGGTCGGTGTCCTCGATGCGCAGGATGAACTGACCACCGTGCTGACGGGCGAAACACAGGTTGAACAGGGCGATATAGGCTGTGCCCACATGGGGATCGCCAGTGGGTGACGGGGCGATACGGGTACGGACGGTCATCATCGATTCCGGGTGGTTGATCTGGGGGCGGCCATTATAGAGGCCGCCGGCCCCTTAATGAACCGCTTGCGGATAGGCCAGCTGGTAGCCCTGCATCCAGTCTATGCCGAGAGCCCGCAGGGTCTGGCGTTCCGCTTCGCTCTCGACGCCCTCGGCAATCAGGGTGATGCCCCTGCTATGGGCCAGTTGCAGCAGCGATTCGACGTAGAACTGGTTGTCCGGGCTGCCATCGATATGGCGGATAAAACTGCGATGCACCTTGATGTAGTAGAGCGGCAGGCTGCGCAGATAACCGAACGACGATGCCTGCAAGCCGAAGCCGTCCACCGCCAGGCGCGCGCCCCGCGACGCCAGCAGCGACTGCAGTTGCCGCACTGCCTGCTCGTCCTCGTGCACGCCGTATTCGGGTACTTCCAGCACCAGGCTGGCGGCGAAATCCCCACGGCCGGCGAGAAAGTCCGCCAGCCACTGGTGGAAATCCCGGGAGCGGAGCGCCGCCACCGAGAGATTGACGGCGATGCAACTGCCCTGCTCCACCGCCACGCGGTCGGCGACGGTGGCGATGATATGTTTGTCGAGGTCGTCGGCGAGCCCCAGCCGCCTGGCCATCGGCATGACGATATCCGCGGAAATCTCCCGCTCGCCGTCCATGAAGCGGGTAAATATCTCGGTGCCGACCCGGGCGCCACTGCCGGCGAACATCCCCTGCTGGAGCAGGTGGATATGCTGCCCGGCGAGGCTGTCGCGGATGAACTGCTGCCAGTCCCGCAGGGGCTTGATCACCGCCACCCCCGGGGCGGCCGCCAGTTCGGCGGCATCCCACAACGCGCTGCCCGGCTGCGACAGCGCCCGCTGCATGGCCTTGTCCGCCTCGGCGAGCAGGACATTGCCGGCATCGATCGCCTCGCTGTAGACAAAGACCATTTTGATATCGAGGGGATGGCTGTCCTGCTGTTCCCAGCCGATGGCGCGGCAACGCTGATACAGCTCCGCGGCGAGCGCCCTGGCCTCGTCGTCCTGAAGCGCCGGCACGAAGAGAGCGAACTGCGGGCCGAGCCGGCGGCTGACCACCGCTCCCTGGCAGGGCTCCAGCGCACCTGCCAGCTCCCCGGCAAACTCCCGCAGCAGGGCGTTGCCCGCCTCCGGCCCCGACAAATCGTTGACCAGAACAAGGTTCGGTACCGCCACCAGGGCCAGCAGCCCGCTGTGAACGCCATTGGGATCGCCGCCGAGACTCTCCACCCGCGCCTCGAAATCGATGCGATTGGAGAGCCCGGTGACCGCGTCGCGGTGCACCTGGGACTGCAGGCGCCCGATCATCTCCAGCTGGCTGTCGAAGATCGCCTGCAGGCGCAACACCATGCGGTTGATCGCCTCCACCACGGAATGCAGCTCGCGGGTTTTCGGCAGCGTCTGCTGCACCACGAACTGCTGGTTGCGGATGGCATCGGCCTGGTTTTCGACCTCCCGCAACGGCCTCAGCAACACCCTCATGGCCGTCCAGGCGGCGACCAGGACGATCGCCGCAACGAGTGTGAACCAGCCCAGTTGCCGCCACAGCACCGTCCACAGCTTCTGGTAAGCCTTGCCGGGATGGCTGACCACGACCACCTCGCCGAGGCGCGTCCAGCCGGCGCTGACCTCGGCCCGGCCCTCGCTGGCGGAGAGGTCGACGACCCTGACGAACCAGTCGGGAACACCACCCACCTTCACGGCAAAAGCGCGGTCGACGCGGACTGTCCCGTCGAGGTCGACAAAATACATGCGCTGGTAGAAGCCGCTGTCGGCCACCACATTGAATAGCGCCTCGAGCGACGCCCGGTCGTCGTCGGCCACGGTCTGCGTCGCCGCCAGCGCCACCGAGGTGGCGGCGTCCTGGGCATGAATGTGCATCTGCTCGTCGAGCAGCGTCCTCGCGCTGGAGAAACTGATCAGCAGATTTCCCGCGTACAACAGCAGGAAAAGTCCGACAACGGCGATAATGAGCTGGCGTCCCAGGGTCACGGTGCGTTCACAGTTGGTATTGATCCAATCCCGGCGATGCCGGGCACTCGATTCAGCTGATGCACCGGAGTCTACAGCAAATGGTGCTATGCTTTCGTCTCTTCCATCACACCGATCAGGGAAAGACCGCCACCGTGGACAACCGCCGGGAACATCGCCACAAGGGCCTGGGCACATTCGCGATTGCCCTGGCCGGTGCTCTCTCCCTGGCGCTGGCCCACCACGACGGGCTCTCCGAGAAACTGCTGGCGCAAATCCGGGAGCAGTACGGCGCGGCAGCCGAGCAGCGACTGATCGCCTGGCAAGACCTGATCCACCTCTCGCTCGATGCTTCCGACACCGAGAAGCTCCACAGCGTAAACGAATTTTTCAATAACGCCCAATTCGTCGACGACCAGCTGCTGTGGCGAATGGCGGACTATTGGGCCACGCCGCTCGAATTTCTGGTGAGGGATGCCGGCGACTGCGAGGATTTCGCCATCGCCAAGTTCTTCACGCTCAGAGACATGGGCGTCGATCCGGCAAAACTGCGCATTACCTACGTCAAGGCGACCAGCCTCGACCAGGCCCACATGGTGCTGGCCTACTATCCCACGCCGTCCTCTGCGCCGCTGATCCTCGACAATCTGGTCAAGCGGATCAAACCGGCGTCACAACGGCCCGATCTGGTCCCGGTGTACAGCTTCAATGCCGAAGACCTGTGGCTGGCGCGCACCCGCAACGAACAGATCCGCGCCGGCCGCGCCTCGCAACTCGGCCACTGGAACGACATGATCGACAGGATGGCCCGCGAACGGCTGCCCTGAGCCCTCGCCATTCCCGATGAAAATCCCAGCCGCCATCAGTCGGTGATCAGACTGTTGGTGGCCACAAGGTTGTTGATGATCTCGGCATCGGTCAAGCTGCCGCCCTGGGTGAGATCGACACCCTCGAGCACGATTTTCTGGGTGATGTCGCCTTCCGCTCCCGAAGGCCGGACACTGATCACTGTATCGCTGCCTTCGACGCTGAAGTCGAGGTAGTCGTCCAGGCTCCCCGAACTCTCGCCCACCAGCAGATCCTTGAGGTCCAGCACATCCCCTTCCGCAACGTTGAAATCGCCAATGACATCCCGCGCCGGGCTGGCGGCCGAGCCCTGGTCGCCACCCTGCCATTTGAAGGTGTCGGCGCCGGTGCCCCCGTAGAGCAGGTCATTGCCGGCGCCGCCGATCAGCACGTCATTGCCGCCCTGGCCGTAGAGCAGGTCGTCACCGCTGCCGCCATCGAGAATATCGTTGCCGCCGCGGGTGTCGCCCGCGACGTTGAAAATCCCATGGTTGGCCTTGATGTATTGGTAGAGATCCATGGCGGTCGGCGCCTCGCCATCGCGCAGCTCGAGAAATACCTTCAGCGCCTTGACTCCGGAACCATCCGGCAGGTCGTCGGGACGCCCGCCAACGCTGCCCCACGGCAAGACATGGCCGTCGGTGTTGATGACGTCGCCGAACAGGATGTCATCGCCGCTGCCGCCGAAAAGCTGGTCGTTGCCCACCGCCACCGGATCGAGGCTGGTGCCGCCGGTCGACAGGATCGCATCGAGATCATCGGCCTGCTCGACGATGTCCACTTCGCCGCCTTCGCCCTCGACCAGGTCCTTGGGCGCGACCATGACGATATTGTCGATTTCCACGCGATAATTGCCGTCGCTGGTGTTGTCCGCGGCGCCGAAGACAAAGCGGTAGATGCCGTGACCAACCTGCGCGGTGGTAACGGTCGTCGCGCCACTGCTGGCGATGACGCCGGAATCGACCGCGGCCCAGCTGCCGCCGTCGAGACGCTGGACTTCCCACTCGAAGCGGTCGCCGTCCTGATGGCCGAGACCCCTGACATCGAATTTGAAGTAGGTCAGATTGCTGCCGACCTCGAATTGATCGCTGGTCACAGCCGTCGCAGCGCCATTGGCGTGGCTGTCGTCGATCAGCAGGCGGTAGCCGCCACCGGCGCTGGTAATGCTGACAGAGCCGTCGCTGTCTCCCGATCGGGTCCAGTTGCTCAGATCGCTCAGCGGTTGGGACGTGCCCGGGGTAAAGGAGGCCAGGGTCGTCGACACCGAGCCAAAACCGACGCTGTGCTGGCCGGTGCCATCGGTGTTGTCGAAGAACGTCAGGTAATCTTCGCTGACGCCCGAGCCGATGCCGACACCGTGGACGGTGCTGATGCCGCTCAGCGCCTCGAAGGCCTGCACCGAGGCCTCGAGAATCGGATGGGTGGTCGTGCTGCCATTGCTGCCTCCGCCGATGGCGGTGGGATTGCCATCCGTCAGGAAGAAAGTCAGGTTGTTGTAGGGGTTGCCTTCGCCATCCGCGGCCGGCTGGCCGTTGAACCAGTTGACAGTGGTATTGAAAGCCGCTTCGTAGTTGGTCGCGCCGCTGGCCGTAAGGCCGTTGATGGCCGCTTCCAGGTCGGCCAGATCGTCCGCCGACAAGCCGTTCCGGGTGAGCTTGACACTGGTCGTGTCGAAGCCGGCAAAGCCAATCAGGCTGATGTTGATGATGCCGTCGTGACCGATCAGGTGGTTCTCGATCAGATTGATCAGAGCCGCCTTGACCAGTTCCATCCGGCTCTGTCCCGACGCCGGATTCTCATCGCCGCCCAGCCCCCGCTGCATACTGCCCGAGGTGTCGACCAACAAGGCGATATTGTAGTTGGAGCCCGCCACCACGTTCTGCACGATACCACCGGAATCGCCGAGCAGGATGTCATCCCCGGCACCGCCGCTGACCGTGTCGTCGCCATTGCTGTCGGGGCCGTCGTTGAATACCCGGCCCACGGCGATATCGAAGCGGTACTCGATCGAGGTGTCGACGCCGCCATCGGCGGTGCCGCCGTCGTCCACCACCTGGAAGGTGAAGAAGGCATCGGTGTGGTCGGCGCCCGCCTCATAGCTCAGGCCGGGGATGTCGGCGACATCGATCGCCTGGCCCTCGCTGACCTCGACGCCATTCAGCCGGAGAGTCCCGTGGTCGGGCAGTTCGCCGATGATGATCCCGGCCAGCCCATGGTGCTGCCCCGTCGCCGCATCGATCCCGTCGGCGAAGGCGAAATCGGCGACGCTGAACTGGTAGGTGGAGACATTCTCCGAGAGGCTGATGGCATTGTCCGCCGAAGTCGGCGCGTCATTGACGGGCGTCACTCTGATATCCAGGGTCGACTCGCTGGCCGATGCACCATCGCTGACAGTGTAGGTCACGGTGGGTACCACGCCGTTCCAGTTATCCGTCGGCGTGAACAGGTAGTCGCCGCTGCCGGCAATGGTCAGCGTGCCGATGGTCTGACCATCGACCACCACGGCGGCGGTCTCGCCGGCGCCGTAGTTGGCGCCGCCAACGCTGAAGCCGGTCACCTCGAGAGCGTCGCCTTCCGGGTCGGTTGCCTGCGGGTCGTCGCTCAGCACATTGCCCGCAGCGGCGGTATCCTCGAGGATCACCTGGTGATGCGCCTCGAGCACCGGCGCGCCGTTGGCATCGGTGACGGCGATCGTCAGTGTCGCCGAGGCCAGGTCGCCATCGCCATCCTTGACGGTGTAGACAAAGGTATCCACCGCATCAGCGGCGATGACGTTGCTGGCCGCCACGTAGGTATAACTGCCATCGGCGTGCAGCGTCAATGTACCGTACAGCCCTTCGATCCCGGTGCCGACGTTGCCGTTCTCGCTGTCGACCAGCGCGCCGCCGGCCGTCACCCCCACAATCGCCTGGCTGTGCCAGCCATCCGCACCGGCGGTGTCGTTCGCCAGCACGCCATCGGCGGCGGCGACCGAGAGGGTTTGGCCTTCGCCCACCGAGCCGGCGTCCGCCAGGGCAACCGGTACGGCGTCGACGATCGCCACGGTGATCGTGCCGGCGGCACTGCTTCCACCAACGCCCGTCACCGCCACCGCGATGTCGTCGTGAACCCGATCCGCACCCTGGGCACTGTGATCCTGCGCGGCTTTCAGGGTATAGCTGTATTCGATGACAGCGGATTTGCCGTCGCCGGCAAGGGTGTAGCCGAGGACGGTCAGCAATCCCTCCCCGGTATCCACCGGCGCCAGCAACCCGGGGTCGCCGGCCAGCTGCGCGGCGCTAAACACTTCGCCGCCGATGGTCACCGCCGCGATGCCATCGCTGGCCTCGACCCTGAAGGTACCAGTCGTGGTTTCGGAGTCGTCGGCGGCGTCGCCCAGGCCTTTCTCATAGACGATGGCCGAGGCATTGCTTGCGCCGGCGTGCGGATCGTCCGACGGCGGCACTATCACCGCGCCGTCGTCCGCCGCACCCTGGATGGTGAAGCGCAGCACCGCCTGCGAGGTGTCGCCATCGCTGTCGGTCATGGTGTAGCGCAGTTCAAAATCCAGCCTGTCGCCCGGCGTCAGCGCCTGGACCTTCGCCAGGCTGTTGTCCAGGGCAAAGCTCCAGGTGCCGTCGCCGTTCAGCTGCAACTCACCGTACCGGGCGAGCTCGGCCTCGGCCGCGGCATTGGCGGCGGCATCCCAGTCGACCAGCGCCTTGGGCGCGTCGAATGCCGAGTCGTTGTCCAGCACATTGCCCTGGATCTGGCTGATGGCGCCGTCTTCCACCACTGTCCCGGCATTGTCGTCAACGGCCACCGGCACCGTGTCGGTGATCAGCACATCGAGGTTCGCCGCGGCGCTTTCGCCGCGCACATCGGTCACCGTGATGGCGATACTGTCGACGACCGATTCGTCACCGGCACTGTGGTCCTCGGCGCCATCGACCAGGTATTCATAGGACACCGCGCCGCTGGCGCTGTCGTAACCGGTCAGTGTCAGGGTGCCTTTTGGCGTGTCGATCACCACCGGCGCACTGCCGAGATTGGTCAGTTCGCCCAGGGTCAGGGTGCGGCCACCCACCACCAGGGTGTCGATCCCCGCCTCGCTGGTCACGGTGAAGATGCCGGTCACCGGCGCCGAGGCGTCTTCAGCGATGCTGATATCCCCGGGCACGATCCGGCCGTCGATATCGTTGACGTCCGGCACATCGATATCCGGCGGGTCGACATCGGGGGTTTCCTCTTCTGGAATTTCTTCCTCGGGGATTTCCTCTTCAGGGACTTCTTCTTCCGGAGTCTCTTCTTCAGGGATCTCCTCTTCCGGAAATTCTTCCTCGGGAACTTCCTCTTCAGGCAGTTCCTCCTCGGGGAGCTGTTCTTCGGGTAGCTCCTATTCGGGAATTTCCTCCCCAGGGATTTCCTCTTCCGGAATATCGGTATCCCCGGGCGGCGTCTCTTCGACAACCGATCGGGACAGGAACCCGGGGTCCCGCTGTTCGGGGAAATTCAGATCCGGGTCGATGCCCGCGGTGGGCGTGACCTGGCCGACATTGTTGGCAAACAGCGTCGGCGATTGCAGCGACTCGGCGCCGGGACCCTGTTCACCGGCGGCGGTCGGTTCGAGCTTTTCGCTGATATCCTCGCCGGCCTGTATGGCTTCGAGCAATTGCTGAAACTGCGGGGTTTCGGCATCCGCGTCGCCCCGGGCGAGCAGGTCCCGCTGTTCCGGCGGTGACTGCAGCCCATCGCCGCCGGCGACAGAGGCGCGCAACAGCTCGGCGCCGCGGCTCGCCGGTGGCAGCAGCGCCAGCAGTTGCTCGAGCAGGGCGCTGTCGACATTGGCCTCGGCCAGTGCCTGGAGCAGATCCTGGCCGACCAGGACGGCCGCGCCCTGGGGCAGCTGCAGCACAGTGCCGTCGGCAAGGACGATCAGGAACAGACCTTCCGCAGGCAGTTGAAGCGTATCGCCCGGATGGATGGGCATGCCGGTCGTCAGCGACCGCTCGATACCCTCCGCCGAGCGGGCGGACACGGCGCCCTGCTCGGTTGTCGCCAGAAAGCCCACCGCGCCGCCCTGCTGTTGCATGTCCGCCGCCAGCCCTGCTGATACCTGCTCGTTCATAATGCCACCTGCTGAGTTCAATCAATCCTGGTTTAATCGATCCTGAAAAAACGTCGGGGAGTCAAAGATTGACGCCGATTACGCTGAGCAAATCACCCATCGCCTGGAACACCCGGTACTCGTGATAGATCAGATCGTGCCTGGCGCTGATCAAGGTCTGCCGGGCGGTGATGTTCTCGTTTTCGGTGTTGAGAAGGTCGAGCAGGGTCCGGCGCCCCAGGTCGTACTGGTTCAGGTAAGCCGCCTTGGTGGCCGCCGAGTCCCGAACATGGGCTTCGAGGCTGGGCACTTGCTCGCGCAGGGTTTCGAGGGCTACCCACGACAGCCGCACTTCCTGCTCGACCTGGCGGCGGGCGTTGTTGCGGATTTCCCTGGCTTTCTCCGCCAGATGGGCAAACTGTTGCCTTCTCGCCTGGTCGGAACCGCCATTGTAGAGCTTGTAACGCATCCTCAGCATGACCTGGAGGTCCTCCACTTCGCCGTCGACGCCGTCGATGTTGCGGTCCAGCGACTTGGCGATATCCACGGACAATTGAGGGTAGAACGTGCTTTTGGTCTGCTGGTACTGGTGGTCGACGCCGGTGACATCCGCAGTGGCGACCCTCAGGATCGGGTGATTGTCGATGGCCTTGGCCACCGCGTCTTCCACGGTGCCGGGCAGCAGGGCGCCGGCGCCCGCCGGCAGGCTCAGTTCGCCGTCGGCCGGAAGCCGCCCGACGATACGCTGGAAGTCGACCTTGGCATCGATCAGATTGGCCCGGGCATTGAAAAAGTTGGTCCTGGCGAGGGCGAGACGCCCGGAAATCTGGTCGAAATCGGCGCGGCTGCCAACACCCGAGCCGGCGCGCTTCTCCATGCGATCGTAGATGTCCTGGTGAAAATCCAGGGTGTCGCGGGCCAGGCGCTCGATGTCTTCGCGCTTCAGCACTTCGAGATAGGATTGAATGGTGTCGAGGCTCAACTGCTCCGCCACCGCCGTAACCCGGTGCAGCGAGCTTTGTTCGCGGGCTTGCTGGTTGCGGTATTCACTGCGCGTATTGAAGCCGTCGAACACCATCTGGCGGACGCTCAACTGCGCCTCGCTGCGCTCCAGGTCGGTACTTCTGTTGCTGCCCGCCGGCTCCCACTCCTGATGGCCGTAGCCACCCAGCAGTTCGACCTCGGGCAGAAAGCCGCCCTTGGCGCTGCGCACTTCGCGGTTGCGGGCATCCGCTTCGCGGCGCTCGGCCTGCAGTTCGGGATTGCTGGCGAGCGTCTCGGAGATGGCTGCGGGAAGTTCCAGCGCGTGCGGGGCTCCCGCCGCGGCGGACAGGGCCACGCCAAAAATGAGCCGGAACAGAACGGTTTGTCGGTTTCGCATCGGTCAAGCTTCCTCTCTTGCTGTATGTCGACCCTTTCGAGGTCGGTATGAAATCAACATGCACGCCCGTGACACAGGTCAACCAGACCGCAACAACATCCAGCCTGCACAGACACGGCTTTGCCACCCAGGCTTAGTGGCGCCTGGCTCGAAAAGGATCGACCGGTTGTTCAGGAATCTCGGAAATTCAGCGCATCGTCAGCGCTCACTAAAAGCCAGCTCCTTGGTTTTGAGAATGGGCTTGAGCAGATAGTCCATGATGCTCTTGCGGCCGGTCAGGATATCCACCTGGACAGTCATACCCGGAATGATGGGCAGGGGGCTATCATTTTTTCCCAAATGGTTGTTTTCGGTGACCAAACGGATCTGATAGTAACTGACACCCTCATCGTCCACCATGGTGTCCGGGCTGATGTGGACGACCTTGGCGGCCAATCCTCCATGAATCGAAAAATCGTAGGCGGTGAATCTTACCATGCCTCTCTGCCCGGGGTGAATGAAGGCGATATCTTTTGGCAGTATCCTGGCATCGACCAGCAGGGAGTCGTCGATGGGCACGATTTCGATCAGGTCCATCCCCGGCTGGATGACGCCACCCACGGTTTTCACCTTGAGTTGCTTGACCGTTCCGCGCACCGGTGAGCGCACCACGGTGCGATCCACGCGGTCGGTGTAGGCCTGGTTGCCCTCCATCAGCCGCCCCAATTCGGAGGCGGCTTCATTGAGTTCCTGGCGGGCCTCGCTGATGAATGCCTGTTCATAGGTCTCGACATTCTGCCGCGCCTCGAGATGCTCCGACTCGAGTTGCGGAACCGCCAGCTGGGCCCGCTCCAGCTCGCCCTTGAGATCGCTGAGCTGCCGCTCGAGGCGCAGCAGTTCCACCGGCGACACCGCCCCGACGTCGACCATCGGGCGGGTGATGTCGAGCTCCTGCTTGAGCAGCAGATAGCTGGTGCGGGTACTTTCGAGGCTCGCCCTGGCCGAGGACAGGGCCTGGAACTTCTGATCCACCCGTTGCATCAGGGCGCCGCTGCGCAGGGCGAATTCCTTGTGGCGGGATTCCTGGAGCTGTCTTTCACCGGCGATGAGCGCCGGGTCGAAGGCCTGGCCGTAGCGACCCAATTCCTGTTCGAACTCGGTGCCGCCCGCCTCCGCCCGCAACCGGGCGGCCTTCACCTTGAGCTGGTCGATCTGCAGGCTTTTTTCCCGCAGACTGGAAGATAGCAGGGTATCGTCGATCTGCAGCACCGGCTGGCCCTTTTCCACCAGTTCGCCCTCTTCCACCAGCAATTCGGCGAGGATACCCCCTTCGAGGTTCTGCACCACCTGGATATCGGAGGTGGGTACGAT
>JBAZCN010000104.1:0-12193 GCA_041655035.1 Porticoccaceae bacterium
GCTCGATCCCCGCCGGGGTCAGGAGGTAGGCGTAGGCCAGCTTGTTCCGGTTGTTTTTGAAGTTGTTGGTTTTAATCCAGCCTTTTTGCAGCAGCGCGCGGATGCAATAGTTGGCTTTGCCAAGGCTGATGCCCAGTTGGCGGGATAGCTCCCTTTGTGATATCTCCGGGTTGTTCTCCAGAATCCTCAACACTTTAAGATGTGTATCTTCAATCATAGCCAGGCACGCTACCGCCCTACCTGACACAGGCATCGCGGTTGTTATCGTTTATATACAGTAAAAACCGGCATCATCCAATAGCATTAATACTATTTTGCGAAACATCTCATGTTTTCCGCCGGCAGCTTTAAGGCAAAAGACCCCTATTGAATGAACTGTTGCGGGGCGCCGGAAGCAATCCTCGGCTGCAGTTGCCGCGGATGACGGTGTCAGCAGTGGGTCTTTGCCTCGCGAAGTGGTGGGGCTTCGCGATCTTTGCTGTTGATGACCAGGTTGTCGAGCGCGGGCCACTCGATGGCGATTGCAGGGTCGTTCCAGCGGATCGCGGCTTCACTGTCGCGGTGGTAGAAATCGGTGGTTTTGTAAAGGAAGTGGGTGTTGTCTTCCAGAGCGACAAAACCGTGTGCAAAGCCTTCGGGAACCCACAGCATCTTGTGATTGCCGGCGCTGAGCTCCACGCCTACCCAGTTGCCAAAGGTGGGCGAATGCTGGCGGATGTCCACCGCCACGTCGAAGGCCGCGCCCTGCACGACCCGCACCAGCTTGCCCTGGGCGTGGGGCGGCAACTGGTAATGCAGGCCGCGCAACACGCCTTTTTTGGAGCAGGAATGGTTGTCTTGCACAAAGGGCCGGGGGATGGGCAGGCCAAGGGCCTCGAGACCCTGGTGGAATTTTTGCTCGTTGTAGCTTTCCATGAACCAGCCGCGGTCGTCGTCGAATGCCACGGGCTCGATGATGACCACGTCGGCGAGGGATGTTTGGGTGAAGTTCATAGGGTTCGCTTCTGGTGCGTTGTTTTCGAAGATTTTAGGTTTTCTGGGACTGGGGCTTCCTGGTGCGCTTCATTCTTCAGCGCACCCTATGGATATCGGGGCAACGGCGGGTGTACCTCGTTGCCGAGTATTGGCACATTGCCATCGGGTGTGCCGACGGAGGAGGCGCACCGGCGGGGGTTCGCCGCGTTCTCCGGTGCGCTTCATTCTTCAGCGCACCCTATGGATATCGGGGCAACGGCGGGTGCACCTCGTTGCCGAGTGTTGGCACATCGCCATAGGGTGTACCGACCGAGGAGGCGCACCGGCGGGGGTTCGCCGCGTTCTCCGGTGCGCTTCATTCTTCAGCGCACCCTATGGATTGATTCCAGGGGACGGCCTCATCGGGGCCGTCTTCTCGGTCAGCGGATGAAGAAGGTATCCGCTGGCGAGGTGGTCAGGAGCTTTTCGAGATACAGCCCGTAGCCGGATTTTTGCAGGGCCTTGGCGCGTTCGCGCACCTGGTCGGCGCTCAACCAGCCCTGGTGATAGGCGATCTCTTCGGGGCAGGCGACCTTGTTGCCCTGGCGTTTTTCGATGGTTTCGACGTAGTGGGCGGCGTCCAGCAGGCTATCGTGGGTGCCGGTGTCGAGCCAGGCAAAGCCGCGGCCGAGCAGTTCGACGTTGAGGCTGCTGTCTTCGAGATAGGCGCGATTGACGTCGGTGATTTCGAGTTCGCCACGGGCGGAGGGTTTGATCTGCCTGGCGATGTCGATCACCCGGTTGTCGTAGAAATAAAGGCCGGTGACCGCGTAGTTCGACTTGGGCTTGTGCGGCTTTTCCTCGATGCTGACGGCGCGGCCCTCGTTGTCGAATTCCACCACGCCAAAGCGCTCCGGATCCGCCACCTGGTAGCCGAAGATGGTCGCGCCCTGTTGGCGCTCGCGGGCGGTGCGCAGGTTGCGGGAGAAATTCTGCCCGTAGAAGATATTGTCGCCGAGGATAAGGCAGCAGTTGTCGTTGCCGATAAAGTCTTCGCCGATCAGGAAAGCCTGGGCGAGGCCATCGGGCGAGGGCTGCTCGGCGTAGGTGAAATACACGCCGATGTCGCTGCCATCGCCCAGCAAGCGCTTGAAGCCAGGCATATCCTCGGGTGTGGAGATAATCAGGATGTCTCGGATCCCCGCCAGCATCAGCACTGACAGCGGATAATAGATCATCGGCTTGTCGTAGATGGGCAGCAATTGCTTGGAGATGCCGAGGGTGATGGGGTGCAGACGGGTGCCGGAGCCGCCAGCGAGAATGATGCCTTTCATGGATTTATCCGGCATGATTTTGTCCAGGTGGTTTTATCCAAGTTGATGTTGTCCAGGTTGTTGGTAGCGGACTTGCCGGAGAGCCATTGGTCAGGCCAGGCATTCCGACACCATGCGCGCCACACCCTGCTGCCAGGGCGGCAGGTGGAGTGCAAACGCTGCGCGAAATGCGCTGGTATCGAGCCGCGAGTTGGCCGGGCGCCGCGCCGGCGTGGGGTAGGCTGTCGACGCAATAGGCTCGATGGCCTCGACCGCCAGGGTCTCGCCACCGGCGCGGGCGCGGTCGATCACGAACCCTGCATATTCATGCCAACTGGTTTCACCGGCCGGGGCAAGGTGGTAGAGCCCGCCTTTTTCCGGCTGGCTCCGCGCCTGTTGCAGGGCGTGGACCGTGGCGTCGGCGAGCAGTTCGGCACCGGTGGGCGCGCCAATCTGATCGCAGACGACACTGAGTGTCTGCCGTTCCCGCGCCAGGCGCAGCATGGTCTTGGCGAAGTTGTTGCCGTGGGCGCCATACACCCAACTGGTGCGAAAGATCAGGTGCCGGCAGCCGCTGGCGGCGATGGCCTGCTCACCTTCGAGCTTGGTGCGACCGTAGTGGTTGAGCGGTGCCACCCGGTCATTTTCACGCCAGGGTGTGGTACCGCTGCCGTCGAACACGTAGTCGGTCGAGTAGTGAACCAGCCAGGCGCCGAGGCGTTTGGCCGCGTCGCCGAGCACGGCGGGGGCGGCGGTGTTGATCAGCGCCGCCAGGTCGCGCTCGTCCTCGGCCTTGTCCACCGCGGTGTAGGCGGCGGCATTGACGATGATCGCCGGGCGCAGACGCTCGATGCTGTGCCTGAGGCCGTCGACATCCGCCAGGTCGCCGCCGAGACCATCGCCGCCATGGCGATCGAGAGCCACCAGATTGCCGAGCGGCGCCAGGGCGCGCTGCAATTCCCAGCCGAGCTGGCCATTCTTGCCCAACAGCAGGATTGTCATGCTGATCTGACCCCCAGGCGCTCACGCTGGTAGCTGCCGTCCTGTACCCGCCGGCACCAGTCGAGGTTGGCGAGGTACCACTCAACGGTCTTGCGCAAGCCGGTGGCAAAGGTTTCGGCGGGCGTCCAGCCCAGTTCGCGCTGGATCTTGCCGGCGTCGATGGCGTAGCGCAGATCGTGGCCGGGGCGATCGACCACGTGGCTGATCAGTTCGCGGTAGTGGCTGATGTGGGCGCAGGCCGCGCCACCCTCGGCCGGCGGGCGCAGAGCCTGCAACAGATCGCACAGGGTGTGCACCACCTCGATGTTCTGCTTTTCGTTATGGCCGCCGATATTGTAGGTCTCTCCTACCCGGCCCTCGGTCAGCACTTTGTAAAGTGCGCGGGCGTGGTCTTCGACATAGAGCCAGTCGCGCACCTGGTCGCCTTTACCGTATACCGGCAGTGGCTTGCCCTCCAGGGCATTGAGGATCACCAGCGGGATGAGCTTTTCCGGAAAGTGGTAGGGGCCGTAGTTGTTGGAGCAGTTGGTGATCACCACCGGCAGCCCGTAGGTGCGATGCCAGGCGCGCACCAGATGGTCGGAGCTGGCCTTGCTTGCGGAGTAAGGCGAACTGGGGGCGTAGGGTGTTTGCTCGGTGAACAGCTCGGCGGGGTCTTCCAGATCGCCATAGACCTCGTCGGTGGAGATATGGTGGAAACGGAACGCCGCCTTGCCGGCGGCGTCGAGACTGTGCCAATAGTGACGTGCCGCTTCCAGCAGGGTATAGGTGCCGACGATATTGGTTTCGATAAAGGCCGCCGGGCCGTCGATCGAACGGTCGACGTGGCTTTCGGCCGCGAGGTGCATCAGCAGCTCCGGTTGATGCTCGCGCAATACCCGGTCGACCTCCCCGCGATCGCAGATATCGACCCGCTCGAAGTGGTAGCGCGGGCTGTCGTGCACCGCCGCCAGAGATTCGAGGTTGCCGGCATAGGTGAGCTTGTCGACATTCACCACGCTGTGCCCGGTATCGCCGATAATGTGGCGCACCACCGCCGAACCGATAAATCCGGCGCCGCCGGTAACGAGGATTTTCATAATCAAAGCAGTGGGTTATGGGAAATCATGGCAGCGCAGGGCAACATCCGTGAACACGCTACCGCCCTGCCCTGTTGCAGGCATCGCGGGCGGCGTGGAACAGATTACCGGCTTGCGTTCAATCATTGAACGAACAGGATGGTAGCCATGCGCTGCCTCGAAAGCAATTTTTCTGTCAGGATTTTTTACACAGACCGTGAGGCTGTTCACAACTCGCTGCTCACAACTGCGCCACCGGGGCGATATCGTGGATGCTCACCGCGACGCTTTGCTGGCCACCGAGCACATTGAGCAGCAGGATCGCGCGGTCACTGGATTTTTCCATCTGGTAGACGGCGGTAAGGCCGGCGAAGGGACCATTGAGAAGCTCGACCCTGTCACCCTGTTCGAACAGCCTCCGCACCGTCGCCTTGTCGTCGCCACAGCGGTCGGGCTCGTTGCTCATCAGATAGCGGATGACGGTATCGGGTATCGCGTGGTAGGACTCCCCGAAGCGCACCAGCCCGATCGCCCCGAGGGTGGAGCGCACCGGCGCGGCGTTGTCGCGGTTCAGATCGAGGTGGAGGAAGAGATAGCCCGCAAACAACGGCTCGATCACATCGCGCCACTGGTTGCGCTGGCGCTTGCGGGTTTTGAGTTGAGGCAGATAGGCGCGGTAGCCTTGCCGTTGCAGGTTGACCAGCGCCTTTGCCTCGAGGCGGGCCTTGGTTTGCACCACGAACCACTGGGGGTGGTATTCCGCCAGCACGGATTGTCCGGCTGGTGTCTCTGAGTAAACAGGCTCTGGGTAGATAGGCATCATTCATCCCGAATCGCTATATCCAATGTGCCGCTTGCCGCTATCTATACAGCTGACCGTCTCCACAGCCAACTGTCTGTATCGATAGCCGGGCAACCGACCTGCCGCCACGCCATGGCGGTCTCGCAGTGTATTACCCGGGGTGTGACATTTCGTTGCCGAAATCGTTCACCGCCGTTCACGCCTTGGGCAAGGTCACTCCCCGCTGCCCCTGGTATTTGCCGCCGCGGTCCCGGTAGGAGACCTCGCACACTTCGTCCGATTCGAAGAACAGCATCTGGGCCACACCCTCGTTGGCGTAGATCTTGGCCGGCAGGTTGGTAGTGTTGGAGAACTCCAGGGTCACATGCCCCTCCCACTCCGGTTCCAGCGGGGTGACGTTGACGATGATGCCACAACGCGCATAGGTGGATTTGCCGAGGCAGATGACCAGCACGTTGCGGGGAATGCGGAAGTACTCGATGGTGCGCGCCAGGGCAAAGGAGTTGGGCGGAATGATGCAGTAGTCGCCCTTGATGTCGACAAAGGCGTCGTTGTCGAAGTTCTTGGGATCGACGGTCTTCGAGTGGATATTGGTGAAGATCTTGAACTCGTCGGAACAGCGCACATCGTACCCGTAGCTCGACACCCCGTAGGAAATGACCCGCGGGCCATTCTCGTCGGGCTGGCGCACCTGCCGGCCTTCGAAGGGTTCGATCATGGCGTGGCTCTTGGCCATGCGGGTGATCCATTTGTCCGACTTGATGGTCATTGTGTGGTTCCAGAACGGTCAGTAGTGAAGGGCACGAATCATACCCGTTAGCCGCTCCCCGTTAAAGTCCGGGAGGCGGCGACGGGTAGAGCCTGATGCCGCCCTCCTCCACCGCGACGCGGGCGGCGCTGTAGACCTTCAACACCACTTCCAGCTTCTCCAGAAAGCGCGGCTCAAAATGGCGGCGGTGCTTGTAGGAGGTGCCGAAACAGCGGAACAGGTCATCCCATGACAACCGCTCGTCTTGCCTCATCAGGGGCAGGCGATACGCCAGCCAGAAATAGATATCGAGCCCCAGGGACTGGTTGGAGAGCTGCGTCAGGGCTTCTATGGGTATCCGCGTCGGATGCTCCGCCACCTCGCTGAACAGCGGCTGGCTGAGCTTTACCATGTTGCGCTGATGCTGGCCCCCCGCCCTGCCCTTGCTGGTGTCGGCGCGCATCCCGCTGATATAGATGGAATCCCAGGCGGCCCCTTCATAACCGTGGGAGCGAAACGTGGTCATAAAGCGGCTGGCGGAAACCCGCAGTTCCTGCTCCCGCAGCGCCGCATAGGTTTTGCCACCAATGGAAAGCCCCATGCTCTCGAACCAGCGGCTGGCGGAGATGCCGCCGCGATCCACTTCCAATTGTGGATTGTCGACGGATTCCATCAACGAATAGGCAAACAGCAGGCGCGCCCGGGGCCCGAACGGCACGCCGTGCAGTTCCCCGTCCTTGTCGCCCTGAAAAAACAGCCTCAAGGGTTCGACCACAAAGGAAAAGTGACCGAAGTCCTTGATCCACATCTCACCTGGGCGCAGATCCCGGTGGGGCAGATTGATCATATAGGCAATGATCCGCGGCAACCCCCGCAGCACCGGCTCGTCTGCAAAAATGGCCTTGAGGATATCCTCGGGGGTTTGCTCCTGAGCGGAGGGCGCGACACTGTGCATGGCGTTTTTTTTCATCATGGAAGAATCAACGGGATGAAAACTACTGAGGACGGACAGTGCGGGACATTTCCGGCGCAAATGTCCAGAAAAGTTTATTTTGTCCAGATTGCAGGGGCCGTGGCAGTGCGGCCCGGCGTAACGATAAACACAAGCCAGAACAGCCACTTAAGCTGTTGCTGTCGCGCCGCACAGCGAAAGATCCGCGGCGTGAGCATGCGCTGGCGAAACTGTGAGAATCATGCCGGCGATGCCGGCGAGGAGACGCAGATGTGCATACCATACAAGGACAAACCTCTAAAAGAGCACCCTGGCGCAGGGACATGAAGCAAGCCGAGATGAGGCCAGCCACTCATGACCAACGCCCACTCCCGTCCGCCCGCTTCCTTCTACGCTGGCGTCGTACCGGCCTCCTGAAGCCGCCGGGGCCGGCATTCCTTTACGGGCGTATGACAGGAGCAAAACGACCTCCACTCTAACATACCGGCGACGGGTAACCGAAGATGGTCCGGCGGCGGCGCAGCACCGCCCGGAAAACCGAATCGACGATGACCGATTGGCAGACCTGAGGTGCCCCTTGCCGGCACTGTGCCATTGGACCCTTGCGCAGCATTGTGGAGCTTTGAGCTTGGGCAAGCCATTGATTGAAAAACAGAAGCCATATAGTGTCGGCAAGCTGACAAGAGTTTATTGTCAAAAAGACCACCCGATCCTTTCGTCAATCGGGACTCGTGCATTCGGCACCGGGCCCTTTAGCAGTAATTCAACAATAAATATTAACGAGGATTACACAGATGCGATTGCAAAGAACACCCAGGCGCCGCCCTTTCCCCACCACCGGCATCGCCGCATTGGCATTGCTTACCATGGACATGATTACCGCGAGCCCTCTCCTGGCCCAGCCGGCCGCCGGTTTCGCCGGTCTCGAGGAAATCGTCGTCACCGCCCGTAAACGGGAAGAGAGCCTGCAGGAAGTGCCCATCTCCATCGGCGCGCTGAACAGCGACGAGCTTCGCGTGAAGGGAGTCACAAAGCCCGAAGACCTGAAATTCCATGTCCCGGGTGTCGAGATTCGCCAGAACGTCCTCCGCAATGCCATCACCTACTTTATCCGCGGCCAGGGGCAGACCTATTCTTCGAGTCCCAGTGTAGTGACTTATTTCGCTGGCGCCCCGCTGGACAATGGCGGCAGCGGGGGCAGCAGCATCGGCAACAACGCCCAGATGTTCGACCTCGCTTCCGTGCAGGTACTGAAGGGCCCCCAGGGTACCCTGTTCGGGCGCAGCAGCACCGGCGGCGCCATCCTGTTCACACCCCAGCGGCCAACGGACGAATTTGGCGGCTTCCTGGAACAGACACTCGGCGAATACAACTGGCGCGAAACCAGCGGCGCCCTCAATGTGCCTCTCATCGAAGGCGTGTTGAGCGCCCGCCTTGCCGCCAATATCGTGCGCCGCGACGGCTTTACCAAGACCCTCAACACCGGGCAGACACTGGATGACCGCAGCCGTGATTCCTACCGTCTCGGGATCGAGTTCACCCCCACCGACTGGCTCAACAGCTACCTGATGTATACCCATAACAAGGCGGATGAAAACAACACCGGCGCAGTGCTTTACAATTTCAACGAGAACTTTCCCATCTACGATACCACTCCCGGAACCGGGGCCGGCTGGGGAGCGATTCAGGGGCTGTGCGGCGCGCTCAACCCCGGTAACGCCGGCGGCGCCCAGGCCTGCGCGGCCCAGAGGCTGGGGATACTCAACACGCTCAGGGACGGTCTGCTTGCCGAGCAGGAAAGGGTCGACTCTGGTGGCGACAGTGCCAAACGCCGCAATCTGGCGGGCGCGGAACTGATCCTGAAAGGCAAGAATGAGCAGTTGCTCAATATCACCACCCTCGAGCTGGGCCCGGTGGCGTTTCTCGGCGATGTCACGGTCAAGAACATCTTCAGCACCGTTCGCAACCTGGGTGCCCGGACCACCTATGACGGCGGCAATCCATTGCCGAACGGCCTCGTTTACAACAACTTCGGCTTTGAGAATTTCCGGCCCGTGGCGTCGTCCGCGGCCAGCGGCCGCAAGGACTGGCTGGATGACTACAGCGAGGAATTCCAGGTGATGGGCGATATCGACGGCAGGCATTCGTGGATCGTCGGCTATTACCAGGAAGTACAAAGGAATGATCTCCTCTATCCGGCGCTGTTTGCCACCTTCGGCAACATCTTCAGCCCGACCTTCTCCCCCACCGTGGTCGGCGGCTTCCCGACCAACCAGAAAAACGAGCAGAAGGGCTATTTTGCCCAGACCACCTTCGACCTTTCCGAGTGGGTGCTCGACGGCTTGAAACTGACCACCGGCTACCGCTGGACGGAATCCACCGGCACCCGCGCCCAGATCCCCGTCGACCAGGTGGAACTGATGACGAATGGCAACCTGGTACCGGGTGGCACCGTCGTCAAGCTCCCCGGGGTGGATGACTCCGCGCCCAGCTGGACCGTCAGCCTCGACTACCAGATGAATGACGACACCCTGGTCTACCTTGCCCATCGCCGCGGCTTCAAACCCGGCGGCACCAATACCAGTTCCAGTGATCCCTCGAACCCGCTGCCCGGCTTCGTCGCTCAATACGACCCCGAGATCGTGGACGACGTCGAACTGGGGGTCAAAGCCGACTGGGCGCTTGGCGGCATGCCGGTGCGCAGCAATGCCGCCATCTACAAGATGTGGTACGAGGACATCCAGCGCAGTGAATCCATCGGCGACGAATTTGGCGCGCCCACCACCCAGGTCAACAACATTGCCAAGGCCGAGATTCAGGGGCTGGAACTGAGCACCCAGATTCTCCTGACCGACCGCCTGGAGCTGTCGCTGACCTATTCCTACATCGATGCCAAATACAAGGAGTGGCCCGGCTTCGTCACCAATGTCATCACCGGGGAACAACTGCCCTATATCGACAGCCCCTACGTGGGAACCCCGGAGAACCAGGGCACCATCGCGATCCGATACGCCCTCCCCGTACCGGCCGAGTGGGGTGAAATGACGCTGGCCGCCGACTATTATCGCCAGTCATCCGTATGGCTCAATGATACCGCCCTGGAAGACGGCTTCGGCAAGGAGGACGGCTACGGCAACCTGAACCTGCGCGCCGACTGGTCCAACGTGTTCAACACGGCGTTCGATCTCGCCTTCTTCGTGCGCAATGCCACCGACGACATTCATGCCGTGGCGCTCAACTCCTATTACGCCTTTGTAGGCACCGCCTATGCCGTGTACAGCGAACCGCGTATGTGGGGAGCCCAGGTACGCTATCGGTTTGGCGCCCAGTGACAACCACCAGCTCTGTCAAAGTCCACCGGATAATCCAAACAAAAAGAGGTAACACCATGAAAATGACGACCATTCCCGGATTGATGGCAAACGGGGTCCTGATCTCCCTTGCCCTCGCCAGCACCACAGTGCTGGCCAACGCCGATTGCAGTACCGAACGCATTCAGTCCATTGCCCCTGAAGGCACCGTCATCGACAGCGCTGCGCCGACCGCCGTGCCGACGCCGCACTGCAAGATCGACGGACATATCATCACCACCAATCCGGGACCGAACCGGGTCAACTTCCGCCTCCAGTTGCCCGATGAGGGCTGGCAGAACCGCTATTTCTTTATCGGCATGGGCGGCGCCGCCGGGTCGGTGCCCACCTACGCCGGCGTGCCCGCCGGCAGCCCGATGTTCAAGGGTTTCGCCGTGGCCGGTACCGATACCGGGCGCCAGGGCCATATGCTCGACTGGAGTTTCCTGCGCGGCAACCCCGCCCAGACCGAGGACCATATCCACCGCGCCATGCACGTCACAGCCGTGGCGACCCAGGCGCTCACCAAAACCTACTACGAGAGCGACACCCTGCACCGCTACATGTCCGGCTGTTCCGGCGGCGGGCGCATGGCCACCGAATCCATCACCCGCCATCCGGAGGATTTCGACGGCGTACTCCTGGGTGCCCCCGGCGGGCGCAGTTCCGCTACCATGATGGCCTTCATCTATAACGCCCAGCAGATGACCCGCGAACCGGGCGCCTGGCTGTCCCCTGAAAAGCTGCAAATGCTGGAAAAGAAGGTCATTGCCCAATGCGATGAACTGGATGGGGCGAAAGACAATATCATTGCCGACAACCGCGCCTGTTCCTTCGACTTCGACGCCCTCAAATGCGCCGCCGGCGACAACCCCGCCTGCCTGACGGAGCCTGAACTGAAAAGCGTCAAAGCCGTGCTCGCCGGGCCCCAGGGCCCCAAGGGACCAATCACCGTGGGTTATCCCATAGCCAATATCAGCTTCTGGTCCGATTATCTCGGCCGGGTGCCGCCGCCCTGGTCCGACGAGGCGACCATGGAGAACATTCCCAAAACGTCCACCGGCTATGTCATCGGCAGCTCCATGGCCAAGGTGCTGTTTGGACCCGACTTCAACGCCCTCAGCGATTTTGATTTCAATGATCAGGAGGATATCGATGGCTGGTGGAGGGAAGTGAACAAGATCGGCTACGGCAAGCCCAATTCCTCCGATCTGCGGGGCCTGCAAAAGGCTGGAGGCAAGGTGCTGATGTGGAACGGCGTCAGCGATCCCTGCTGTAGCGACATCCAACTGGAAGAGTACTACGAGGAAGCCGGAGAGGCCGTCGGCGGCATGGACAAACTTCAGGAATTCGCCAGATTTTACCGGGTACCGGGACTGGCCCACTGCGTCGGAGGAGTCGGTCCTCAAGATGCCGTGGATCAGTTCCTTGAGGCAATGATCGGCTGGGTCGAAAAGGATATCCCGCCGGGTGACTTGATCGCTCATCGCGGTGAAGATCGGCTAGAGCTGATTTTCGCCGATCCCGCCACCGGCAAGCCGGCGGGCAACGAGGTACCGCCCGCTGTTGGAGAGCCCAGGGATTTCCTGCTGTGCCCTCACCCCCAGGTCGCGAAATTCAATGCCAAAGATCCCGAGGCCGTGACCGAGGCAAAAAACTGGCAGTGCAGTACGCTCTGATCCAGGGCATTCCATGGTCAACTGCAACTGAAAGATGAGGGGCACACCATCGTGTGCCCCTTGGCTTTTGACCATCTACCCGGGTAGCTCGCACCTGTTGGCGGAGCTTCCTTAAGGTCCGGGACCACGCACAATCCTTTCAATGCATCGACGCTAATATTGCGCCGTCCAGCCGCCATCGATAGGCAGAACATGGCCGGTCACCATGGCCGCATGGCCGGAACACAGCCAGATGATCCCATCGGCCTGTTCGGAAGTTTCAATGGCGCGGCGAATCGGCTGGTTGACGACCTGCTGGTCGATCAGGGTTTTGGCGTATTCGGGGCCGGATTTGT
>JBAZCN010000105.1:0-12145 GCA_041655035.1 Porticoccaceae bacterium
GTCGAAGGTGCGCACGCTGCCGTTGTAATAGGGCACGAAATCCACAGCCCCGCCCGGGGTGTATTTGTAGAAGATGTTGCTGCCCATCTGCTCGTCGATGTTGTTGCGCTCGTAGATGGAGGTGTTACTGAAGTTCTCGAATGGGTCGAGCAACAGCGACACCCGGATATTGTCGCGGTCGCGGTTGTCGAAATCGTCGTCGCCGCGATGGGACATGTTCTTGGTATAGCCGTCGCGCTTCTCGATCTGGCCAGCCACCCGCAGGGCGACCTTGTCCTCGATCAGGGGAATGTTGATTGCGCCCTCATAGCGCCGCAGGTTGTAGTTGCCGATGGTGCCGAGGGCGTAGCCGCTCAGTTCGTGCTTGGGCAGCTGGGTGCCGATCAGCACCGCGCCGGCGGTGGTGTTGCGACCGAACATGGTGCCCTGGGGGCCTTTGAGCACCTGTACCGAGGCCATGTCGTAGGTCGGCACGCTGGCTCCCCAGCTGCTCATCGGCACCTCGTTGATATAGGTGGCGACCGCCGGCTGCACGGCGCCGAATACGGCGCGGGACATGCCGCGGATGCTGAACACCGTGTTGTTACTGCCACCGGATGCGCTGAAGTTGACCCCGGGGATCGAACTGGTGAGGTCCGAGACCTCCTGGATATTGGCCTTGAACAGCATCTCGCCGTCGAGTACCGAGACACTCACCGGCGTCATCTGGGCGCTTTCTTCGCGGCGCCGGGCGGTGACGACGATTTCCTCGATGGAGCGCAAGCCGGCGCCGGGGTCGCCAGCGTCACTGTTTCCCTGGGCCTGCAGATCGGCGCCGAACAGCAGAGCGAGGCCTGCTGCGACCGATCGGTGAAGTGCGGTTTTTTTCATTGAATGTTCTCCTTATTGTTCGTCGGATGGTTGTTCATGGAGGCCGTTCGCGGGGCTGTTATTCGTGGGTTTATCGCATGTCGGGTTGTCGTCATTGCGGGTGCGTCGGCGTCCGGAAGAGGGACCGATTCCGGCCCGCGCCTCACTTAGCTGATAAGTTATCAGTTTATGGCCGGAGGAACAATCTGTGGGGGCGATTTTAGCTGTCGGTATGTCAGTTTTTTTTGGCGGGCCTGGATCCGGGGGAGCGACGGTGGTGGCCCGACCGCCGAGGATGAGGCGGGCCTTCCAGGATTGCAGAACAGCGCCGCCGCGGGATTACTGTGGGGTCTTATCCGGCCGCTATCGGCGCCTGTTGCATCGGACACCCAAACCCACCATAATCCCGCCCCTCAATGGTGGCCCTCACCGGTCCCCTCGCAATGATCAGCTGTAAACCCCGCCAGGCCCGGAAGGGAGCAACGGTAGCAGTGACATCATGTGCCGGGGTGTGGCTGGTGTAGGGCCATCTCCATTTATGGCGCGTCAGAAAATCAATCCACTCTCATCGGCAGGCTGGCCAGCGACAATTCGCCGGGAAAGCCGGCGTAGACCGGCTTGAAATCGGCGTCGCCGAGGCGCAGTCGGGGAAAGCGCTGAACCAGCCCCAGAATCGCCTTTCTCATCACCATCCGCCCGAGCCTGTTGCCTATGCAGTGATGGGGGCCGCTGCCGAAGGCGACGATGCCCCGGGGGTTGCGGCGGATATCGAAGCGCAGCGGGTCGGGGAATTCCACGGGGTCGAGATCGGCCGCCTGGATGGAAGCCATCACCGGCATGTCCTTGAACACCGGCACACCGTCGATCTCGGTATCCTCCCGGGCGAAGCGCACGAAGGTGAGGATGCCCGGACCGTGGCGGCGCAGACACTCCTCCACGGCGCTGTCGATCAATGCCGGCTCCTGGCGCAGCAGGGCCAGTTGCTCGGGGTGCTTGCCGAGCATCAGCAGCGCGCCGCCAATGGTGGCCGCGGTGGTGCCGATGCCGGCGGAGCAGATCGCGTTGATCTGGCCGAGCAGTTCCGATTCGGTGAGCCCCTGGCCCTGGTCGCGGGCGGTGACCAGCAGGCTGATCATGTCGGTGCCCGGGTTTTCCCGGCGCTCGGCGACGATTTCCTGGGTGATGCGGATCACCTCATGAACCGACTGCATGAACTCCTCGGGAAACGGTTCGCCCGGCACGAACTGGGTGGCGAGGGCGATGCTGTCGTGCATCCGCGCGAATACCGCCTGCTGGTCGGGCTTGAGCTTCAGGCTGGCCTCCAGCAGCACTTTGATGATGATGTTGCGGCTGAAGTCCTCCATGGCGTCGAATTGTCCACCGAGGGCCGCCACCTGGTCGATCTGCCTGGCGATGATGCGGTCGATATCGGCCTCCAGGCGCGCCACCGCCTGCGGGGTGAACGCCGGGGCCATCAGCCGGCGGATGCGCTCGTGGCGCTCGCCATCCATCTGCAGCACGTTCTCGAGCCCGCCGAAAATGTCGAACACCTGGTAGCCCGGCCAGGGCGGGATCTCCACGGTGAACCGCCCGGGACTGTTGTAGACCTCCTTCACATCCCGGTGGCGGGTGCACAACAATACCGGCAGGCGGTTGCGCAGCACGTAAAAGGGCGGGCGCGTCGCCCAGTCGGCCAGCAGGTCGGTGAGGGCGTTCTGGCGAAAATTCTCATCCACCAGATCGACGTCGACGAAACGGGACGGTTCCATCCGGGCGCTGAAGTCCGGGCTGGTGAGGAGTGTATCGGGGATCGGATTGGCCATGGGGTTCCTGTAATTATGGTCGGGAGGTCGTCGTTATGTTAACGGCGCCGGAGGGGCGTGGCCATGGTTTCACGCGGCGAGGCGCTCAAACAGCCGCCACCGCCACCGGAATGCCCGTCATCCGCGGCATGGCGTTGATGGTCTGGCGATGGCTGTCGGTGGTGGTGAGCTGGTTGACGCACACGCCGTCGGCGCCGCTGCTGTCGGGCAGATCGCCAAAGCCGTGGGACATGGACACCACCCCGCGGCGCACCGCGTCGTCGGGCTCGGCGATGGCCTGGATGGCGCCGTCCGGGGAGCTGAGCCTGATCCATTGGCCGGCCGCTATGGACAGTTCCGCCATATCAGCCGGGTTCATATAGGCCGGATTGAAGGGGATGAGCTTCCTGATTCGCGGCTGGGTAAATCCCATGGAGTTGAAGCGGTGCCTGTTGCGCCGGTTGGCGAGCCGGAAGGGGTAGTCGCCGCTGGCGGCCAGGCTTTCCCTTTCCCGCCACAAGCCTTCGAGCTCTTCCTGCACGTCAGCGGGCATCAACGCAAACCTGCCCGCGGTGGCCGGGTCCGCCGGCAGTGCGTACTGCGGTTCGCCGCCGAGGAAATAGCCGAGGGGCGCGGCGGCTATGTCATCGAACGGAGCCGGGGCATTGCGGGCGGTCAGGCGCATCAGCTCGTCCTCCGTGGGCGGCGCGGCCATATCGAGGGGCTGGCCCATATAGGTCAACGGCTTGCCCAGCGCCTTGGCCAGTGCCCACAGCACATACCACTCGTCGCAGACGTCCGCATCTTCCGGAGGCTTGGCCAGTGGCGGGGTGTAGCGGGTGTAGGGCGTGGGCGAGAGGTTCGGCTCGAAGATATAGATGGGGAAATCGGCGCGCTCATATTGCAGCTTTGGCGGCAGGATATAGTCCGACAGCCGAGCGCTCGGCGTCAGATGGGGCTCGATGCTGACCATCAGTTCCAGGCTTTCGAGAGCCTTGGTGACCTTGCGCTGGTTGGGTATGGCCTGGGTGGGGTTGCCGCCGTGATTGAGCAGGAAGCGGATCTGACCGGGGCCGGGCTCGAGGATTTCATCCGCGAGTACGGCGGTGACCATTTCTCCGGCGATCAGGCCATAGCCGCCGATGCGGGATTTCGGCCCCTGTTCCCAGGGTCGCTGGGCGGGGATGACCTGGGCCGGTCGCGGACCGCGGCCCATCAGGAAGCCGGCGTTGGGGATGGCTTCACCTTCGCGGATCAGGCGCCCGCAGAGGATATTGAGGCATTCCGCCAGGTGTTCCGCCAGATTGGAGAAGGCGCCCATATCCGGGCCGGTGCCGGTGCGCACGCTGCCCCGGGTGCCGTCCCGGGCAAACGCCCGGGCGGCCTCGGCGATCAGCGCCGCCGGCACATCGGCGATGGCCGCGGCCTGATCCAGGGTGAATGGCTCCACCGCCGCGCGCAGCTGCGCGAGGTCGCCCACGTGACGGGCGCAGAAATCCTCGTCGTACCAGTGTTCATCGATGATGAGGCGCACCATGGCGGCGAGAATGAAACCGTCCGTGCCCGGCAATGGTTGCAGGAAAATATCGGCGAACTGAGCGGTTTCGGTGCGCCGCGGATCGATCACGATCAGCGTCATGCCGCGGGCCTTGGCGTCCTTCATGCGCTTCAGCGGATTGCGCATATCCAGGTTGGCGATGGACACCAGGGGATTGCTGCCGATCAGCAGGGTGACGTCGCTGTCCTGGAAATTCTGCGGGCCCGGCGGCCAGTAACCGATCCGGCCCGGCGCCACCACCTTGGCGGACTGGTCGATGGTGAGGGTCGAAAACAGCTTGGGGGAGCCGATGGCCGCCATCCACTCCGGCACCAGAGAGAGGCAGATGGAAGAGAAGAAGCACCCCGAGCCCCGGTAGGTGGCGATGGCTTCGGCTCCATGGCGATGGTAAATGGCGGCCAGCTTTTCACCGATTTCGGCCAGCGCCTGTTCCAGGGAGATCCGCTCGAAACTGCCATCGGGCATCTTCTTGAGCGGGTGCAGGAGGCGCCCCTGGTGATTGTGGGCTTCCGGCGCATTGGCGCCTTTGGAGCAGATAAAGCCGAGGCTTTGCGGATCGTCCCGATCGCCGTGTACCGCCACCACCCGCTCATTCTTGTCGAGGCTGACCACGGTGCCGCACATACCGGTACAGATCCGGCAAAAGGATTTCTTATTCGCGGTGACGCTCTGGTCGTGCTGTGGAACATGCTCGTTCATCGCTATGGTTACCCGCCATCGTTAGGATGCCTGCAGCTGTTGTGGTGGAACGCCGGGTCGGAATAGCGTCCCACCGGCACCTCTGCCAAGCCATAACTGTTGTTCTCATTCGAGCCAAAGTCAAATTGCGGGGCGCCGCGCAGGCTGATTCGAATTCGCGCCGCCCGGCACTGTTAGTCACCGAAGTCATAGGTCAATGTCAGGCCCCAGGTGCGCGGGTCGCCGACATAATCCACCGCGGTGCCGAGCCCGCTGTAGAGTTCGGCAAAGTTCATCTGCACATATTTTTTGTTGGCGAGGTTGCGGCCCCACAGCGCGAGGCTCAGCCGGGGGGTGTCGAACTCGAGGGCCAGGCTGGCGTTCCACAGGCCGTAGCCGTCGATGCGGCCGAGTTCATTGGCGCGAGCGAACACGGCGCGGGTCGCGGCGTCGTGCTGGCGGGCGGCCGTCTGCTCGAAGAACGTCTGATCGTCGATGTAGGAGTAATCCCCGTGCAGCCGGATGCGGCCGAAGTCGGTGGGCCAGGTCTGGGTGGCGCCGATGCTGTAGCTGATTTCCGGCAGTTGCAACAGCTCCTCGCCGCTGCGATCGACGAAGCAGGCCACCGACGCGGTGCCGGGAGCCGGACCCGCTTCGAGGAAGGTGCAGCCCGCCGGGGTGGGGCCGGCGACCACCACCGGCTGTTCCTCGGTGTAGCTGCCGCTGTCGTATTCGCCTTTCATCCAGCCGAAGGTGGCGGTGATTTCCATGCCCTCCCAGGGGATCAGGATGCCCTCGAACTCGACGCCATGGATCTTCGAATCACCGGCATTGCGCACATACTGGGTGGTGCGGCCGTCGATGACGTCGGAGATATTGCGTTGTACATCGGACTGCCAGGTATGGAACAGCGCGACGTTGGTGCGCAGGCGCTGGTCGAACCAGTCGGCCTTGATGCCGATTTCCACGTCCATCACATCCTGGGGGTCATAGGCGGGCAGCGAGCCCTGGCGCAGGTTCCAGCCGCCGGCCATCGAGGCGCCGCTGGTCTTGACGTAGAGGAAGATATCATCGCTGTACTGGTAGTCGAGACCCAGCAGCCAGGCGGGGTAGTCGAAATCGGCCTGCTGGGTCTGGCGGCACGGCGGCGCGCTGCCGCCATCGGGATTGGGTACGTTACAGCTGGAGGGATCGCCCACCCGGTCGCGGTTCTTGAGCACTGTGTCCCGCTCGTCCCAGGTGTAGCGGAATCCGGCCACCACCCGCAGTTTGTCGGTGAGATCGTAATAGGTCTGCAGATAGGCCGCGTAGGATGTGTTTTCGACATCGGCGAGATTCTCGAAGATGGGCACGTCGAGGAAGCCGAACGTTCGCGCCTCGCCTCCCTCCTTGCCGGTTTCGCGGAAATAGAACAGGCCGCTGGTCCAGCTGAGCCTGTCGCCGCCGGAAAGTTGCAGTTCCTGGGTGATGTTCTCGGCGCTGAAGTAGCTCAGCACATCGAGAATGCCCACAGGCGTGCCGTCGAGATCCTGGTACGACACCGACGAACTGCTGCGCCACGAGGTAATCGATTTGAATTCCGCCCAACCGAGGTCGCCGTTGATCGTCAGCCCGTGGCCATAGGTTCTGACCATGTCAAAGGGCGTGTACTGGGAACTGATCTCGGTATTCGCGCCGCCGTAGCTCTTGTACCAGTCGGAGCGCCGGTGCAGGTATTGGTCGAGATCGATGCCCATCAGGCCCATCGCCCCGGTGGCGTCGCGCCAGCCGGAAAGGGCGTTGAGCACGCCGCTGTCCTCGATTTCGTTGAAGTCGGCGGTATAGGTCAGGTCCCAGTCGTCGTTGATGCGGTAACGGGCCGCGAGGCGCAGGTAATCGTCGCGGTCGAGATCGGCGGCGTCCTGGCCCAGGGTGAGGTTCTCGCCGAAGCCGTCGCGCTGCTTGTGGTGGCCGCTGAGGCGTACGGCGAGATCATCCGTCACCGGGATATTGATCGTGGCGGCGATAGTGCTGCTGTCGTAATTGCCCACTTCGCCCCGGATGCGGCCTTCGAATTGATCGCTGGGGGCATTGGTGACGATGTTGATGGCGCCGCCGATGGTGTTGCGGCCAAACAGGGTGCCCTGGGGACCGCGCAGCACTTCGACCCGGGATACATCGTTGAGGTCGAACACCCCGGTGGAGGGCCTCGCCATGTAGATGCCATCGACATAGATGCCCACCGCCGGGTCGTTGCCCACCCCGGCCTGGAGATTCTGCTGGCCGCGCAGGGTCACATAGATGAACTGGGAGCCGGCGGTGGCGCCCTGGGTAATGCCCAGGTTGGGGGCGGCGCGCTGGATATCGGCGACGTCGACGATCTGCTTCAGCTCCAGGGTTTCCTGGGTGACGGCGGTGACCGCTACCGGAGTGGACTGGATATTTTCCTCCCGGCGCCGGGCGGTGACGACGATTTCCTCGATACGGGAGACGGACCGTTCCTGGGCCAGGGCCGGCTGTGCGGCGATGGGTGCCAGCGCGCAGCCGGCAATGGTGCAGAGCAGTGGTTTTATCAGTGATTTGTTCATGTAATCCTTCTTATCGTTTTCGGGTTGCCCCGTCGGGTGATTGCGCGGCCTGAATTTTGTTCATCGCCGCGGGCCGCTCTCCGGAGAACGGCCTGCGGCGGGTGGATATCAGGGGCTGGCCAGCATCGCCTGGTCGACCATGCCCGCCATCCGCCCGTAGCGTTCGGAGTAGCCCTCATAGAAGCGCAGCACGTGGGTGAAGATCTTGCGCTCGCTCGGCCTCAGGTCGAGGGTCGGATACCAATGAGGAGTGTAGACGTAGTTGCCGATCTCTTCGCCGAGCACCACTTCGTCATCGGCCAGGCGGAAACTGTGCACCAGACCGTCGGAATGGCGGCGGATGCCGACCTCATCCGGTTTTGCCAGGTAGTGGGTGCCGGGAGCGTTCTTGAAGCCGAAACGGGTGTCGGCCTCATTGGCGGGCGGGGTGTGGGCGCCGTGGACCACGTTGATGGCCATGGTCACCTTGGTGTCCATACTGCACATGATCACCGTGGTGAGCACCCCGACGCCGCCCATCGGGCGCGGCCCGAAGGAGCGGTCACGCAGGCCGACGCCGTTGAACGCCCTGCCCGCCAGGTTGCCGGTGACGTGGCAGCCGAGCTCATAGTGGCCGAGAGAGAAATCCTTGAAAGTGAGCAGTTTCTTGAAGTCGAAAGGCTCGTGATCGGAGGTGGCGTCGAGCTGGATGTCGCGGGCCTTGTGGCGGATGCTGTAGCGCTGCCAGCCGTCCAGCTCCACATCGACGAGTTCGGATGACAGGTAGTTGTCGGTGTAGGCGTCCTCCCGCCAGCCCTTGCCGTCGCTGATGCCCATCAGCATGTGGCGGGCTTTGCCGGTGCTGGAGTTGCACAAAATGTGCATGAACGCGGCCTGCTTGCTGTCCGGGTCGACGGCGGCAAAGGCCCAGGTGTCGGACCACACCGGGTCGGTGGTGATGGTGGGGTGCTCGGCGTGGCCCTCTTCGGCAATCGCGCGGGCGTCTTTGGCAGTGATCATTGTCGTACTCCTGTGAAATGGCTGAATGCTTCAGCCGGGTTGCTCTGGCGGCGGTTCCTGCGGTGCACTTCTTCCTCAGCACACGCTATGCTCTGGTGCGGCTTCGGCGGTGCGCTTCGTTCCTCAGCACACCCTATAGCCATGATAGGGTGTGCCGACGCAGGAGGCGCACCGGCGACGGTTGCCGGTCAGCGGCCCATCCCTGCTTTGGCGCGGCCGCTTGAATATCAACAGTCCCTAGGACACAGCGACGCCGCCGGCATCGGCGCGGGCGAGGATATGCACTTCGCCGCTGTCCGGATCGAGGCGCAGGTGGTCGCCGGTCCTGATGATCTTGGTGGCGCCCTGGACGTTGACCACCGCCGGCAGACCCAACTCGCGGGCCACCACCGAGGTGTGGGTCAGCAGGCCGCCGGTCTCGACGATCACCGCCGAGGCGAGGGTGAAATAGGGCGTCCAGCCGGCATCGGTGTGGGACGATACGAGGATTTCTCCCGGCTCGAAGATGTCCAGCTCCTCGCTGCTGGTGACCACCCGGGCGATGCCCTCGACCGCGCTGCCGCTGACGCCGAGGCCCTTGAGCACGGTGGTGTCGCGATGCGCCGCGGCGCTGTCGAGGAGCGCCGGCTCGTGGCCATTGATCAATTCTTCCTGCTCGCCCAGGGCTTCGAGGCGCTCGACTTCGGCGCGACGCGCCACTGCCGTGGAGCGCAGGTCATCGCGGCTGTCGCCGCCGAGGGCGGCGCGCACTTCACTGAGTGTCAGGTAATACAGGTCGGTGACATCGTCGATACGATCCGCGGCGAGCAGGCGGCGACCGATTTCGCGAAACAGCTGGCGCAGCATGTCGACGCGGATGATCAACCCGGCCTTGGCCCGCTCCCGGGTGCGGGCGCCCTGCTGGGCAAAGTGCAGCAGGGTATTGACGCAATAGCGCTTGACCGGACTCAGGCCGGCGACGATGGCGTCGCGGGCCTCCTGGATAGCGGCGTCCTGGGCGGCCTTGTCGCGGGGCGCGGCGCCGAGCAATCCGACGAAGGCATCCATCACCGGGGTCGGGTCCTCGGCCCAGGAGGGCGCGCTGATGAGGAACTCGGCCACCGAGCGATAACCGTAGCGGTCGATCACCGAGCGCAGGGCATCGTGGGTCCAGGGGTCTGCTTCCCGGAGCATTTCCCAGCGCTGGTAGGAGGCCTTGAGAGCCTTGGCCAGCGTCGGGTTGCGCTGCCTGCCCTGAACGGCGATCTGGCGGATCTTCTGTGCCGGCGCCGCGCTCTCCACCTCGCCGAGATCGCTGAGCACCGCCACCAGGTGCTTGGCCTTGTCGGCGCCGAGAACGCGATTCAGCGCGCCGATCATCACCAGCCCCGCCAGGGTGCCCCGGGTATTCCACTCGCAGGCGACGATCAGCTCGTTTTGCCAGGGCACGATCAGGGCATCGAGTTCAGCGTTGCTCCTGGCGGCCAGGTCGAGGTCGCGGCGGGCCTCGAGTTGTCTTGCGAGGCGCTTTTTCATGGTCAGCACGGCGTTGACCATGCCGCCGTAAAAGCGCCATGTGTGACGTTTCGCCCGCCGCAGTTCCGCCGCGCTGATTTCCGGCCGGGTGATGCGGAAGGGAATGTGCTGGCCGAACAACTGCTGTTCGAAATCGCCGGCGTCGGCCCCGGGCATGATGTCCGCCATCCACATCACCCACGACAGATTGGCGTAGACGCGGCCCTGGTGAACCCGGTTGGTGAGGAGCTTCGGCGGATCGATGGTGGTGACGCCGAGGTCGCGCAGCTGGCGGCGGATGCCGTGATCGTTGGGCACCGCGACCGCGGTGAGATCGAGCGGCTTGATCACCCCCGGGTAGGCCTCGCGGCTGTTGACCCGGGTGGCGTAGGGCAGGCGCGGGTCGAATTCGTTGTTGAACAGATCCTCGGGGGGCAGTAAGTCCGCTGCTGAATACATCGCTGGTCACCTCATGCAGGCAATGAATGTTGGCCCTGAATCCGTTAGGCCCGGATCCCTGTAACTCGGATTTGTGTGGCTTGGATCCGTATGGCGCCGGCCTATGCAGCCCGAACCTATGTAGCCTGATCTCCGTGGCTGGGGTTTTGTTGATGTCTTCCCGGCCAGGCAGCGAGTATGTGCGCTGCAGGGCACCCCTCGCCGGTGCGCCTCCTGCGTCGGCACACCCTATCAAAGACTATAGGGTGTGCTGAGGAACGAAGCGCACCGCCGGAACCACAGACATGAAAATGTTCATTTATTCATCAATAGCCCATACCGAAACATCAACAGACCTTGGGAGCACCGCCACCTGTAACGTAAGCTACGCCGGCGAGCATGCGCGAATGGCCGCCAGCAAGGCGGGCAGACGCTGACTGACGAAGACAGTGCCGAGGCCGACCGCCACCGCCTCGCGAATGCCTTCCGGGGTTTCCATTGCCGCGCCTTTGGCGCCGGCGCCCTCGCGTGCGAGAGCGCCGAGGCGGCCCGCGAGGCCGGCGTCGACCACAAGCGCATCCACTGCCCCGTCAGCGGCCGGCTCATCGAGGCCGAGCACCTTCAATGGCGACAGCACCGCCGCCCAGGCGATCAGGGTGGCAAGGCCGGGGTCGCTGTCCTCGCTGAAGCGCACCACCGGCAGGTTGCCGGCGTAGACCTGGCCACTGGCGCCGTCGACAGTGACGGCCTGCCCCGCCAGTGGCAGTAGCGCGCCCTGACCGCAGCCGACGATGCAGGGAACGCCGATCTCGCGGCTCACCACCGCGGCGTGGGAGGTCGCCCCGCCCAGTTCGGTGACGATCGCCCGGGCGGCGAGCATGCCGTGGATATCGTCCGGGCTGGTGGTGGGCCGGGCCAGCACCAGGCCCTCGGCCTCGCGGTCCAGGGCGTCGTCGGCGCTGGTCACCACGGTGCCGTGGGCGAGGCCGGGGCAGGCGGGTTCGCCACTCGCCACCACGCGGGCACGCAGCAGGGCGCTGGCGTCGAGACCCGGCCTGAGCAACTGGCGCACCTGCCCGGCGGTCACCCGGGTCAGGGCTTCGCTGCGGCTGATCAGCCCTTGCTCGGCCAGTTGTACGGCAAAGTTGACCGCCGCGCGCGGCGAGCGCTTGGCGGAGCGGGCCTGCAGCAGCCACAGCCGGCCGCGCTCGATGGTGAATTCGATGTCCTGGACATCCCGCGCCTCGGCCTCGAGGCGGCCGGCGGCATCGACAAGCTCCTGGTAGAGGGCGGGCATGGCCCGGGCGAGGGTGGTGATGGGCTCGGGGTCGCGGCGCCCGGAAACGATATCCTCGCCTTGGACACAGGGCAGCCACTGGCCGTAGGGCTCCGCCTCGCCACTGCCGGGATTGCGGCTGAAAAGCACGCCGGAACCCGACGCGGTGGGGAAGTTGCCGAACACCATGGCCTGGATGGTCACCGAGGTGCCGGCGCGCTCGTCGAGCTGGTAATGCTGGCGGTAGGCGCGGGCGCGGGGCGAGTTCCACGATGCCAGTACCGCGTCCACCGCGCCCTCCAGCTGCGCCCAGACATCCTCGGGAACACCGTCGCCCGCCGCGGCGAGGGCGGACGGCCGGTTGCCGGGGCCGCCGCCGATCTGGCGCCGATACTGCTCGCGAAACAGGCCGAGGGTCTCGCGGGCAAAGTCCTCATTGCCGCTGTCGGCGGCCATCAACCTGCTGGTATGGTCGTTGATACCG
>JBAZCN010000106.1:0-12106 GCA_041655035.1 Porticoccaceae bacterium
TGCAGGAACACCGTCGCCACCTGGTAACTTTCTTCTTCCTCCAGCGGATGATCCTTGCTGCCGATGGTAATGACCAGTGATGCGTCGACGGCTTTATCGGCGTGATCGATATGGGCCATCCGGTAGCCGTTGAAGGCTTGTGACTGGTCCTGGGCATGTTCCAGGGTTTTCAATATCTGGCTGGCATCGATTGCAATCAGGTAGGGCCTGGTTTCGCCGCGGATTCCGCTCAGTGCGGAGAATCGCTGCTGTTGACTGAAAAAGCCGCTGATCTCCTGCCACAGGGCAATGACATGCTTGGTGTCGCTTTCGTTTCCGTGGGGCACGGCATTGCCAATGTGCAGCCTGATGGTTGACGAAGACTTCATGGGATGCTCCTTTTCGCAACTGAACTGGACTGGTGCAGATGACCCGTATAATAGAATGGCTCGACTGGCGGTGTGAAACAAGGCATTTAGTCACCCGCAGCTGCATTGTGGCTATCGATGGCGAGGCGGCTGATGCCCTCCAGCCCGGCGTCCGCCCGAGTGATCGCCACCACGGGAATCCGCTCCATCAGCGGACGCATCCGGCCTTTGTTATGAAAAGCCTGTCTAAAGGCGGTGCTTTGGAGGGCGGGATAAAGTCCGCTGACGATACCTCCGGCCAGATAAACCCCGCCATCGGCAAGCCACTGCAGCGCCGTGGTGCCGGCGAAGGCCCCCAGGAGTTCGACGAACAGCGTCATTGCCGCCTGCGCTGGCGCATCTCCGTTTCGCGACTGCTCGACGACCCAGGCTGCTGATACCTCCGTTGTGGCATCTACCTCCGTTGTGGCGTCGTCGGGCAGCGGCGCCTTACCATTGTCGCAACGGGCGGAATTCCACTGGGCGGAGCTTCCCTGAGCAGAGCTTCCCTGGCCAGAGCTTGGCCGGACGGGGTTGCGCCGGGCAAAATGATAAAGAGTGACCAGCCCGGGGCCGGACAGCACCCTCTCGTAGCTGACGTGTCCAAGGTCGTCAAACAGATAGCGGAGCAGGTCCAGGTGGGCAGCGCTGGCCGGGGCCAGGTCGCAATGGCCTCCCTCGGAGGGCAGCGCCTCGACACCGGCCATATCCCCCCGCCAGGCCGCGACACCCAGTCCGGTGCCCGGGGCGATTACCAGTTTGCGACCCTCGTTCTCGACGCCTTGCTGGATGACGACCTGTGTATCGCGCGCCAGAAAGGGAATGGCTTGAACCAACGCCGCCAGGTCATTGACCAGATGGACTGCCGGCAGATTCAGATCCTCGGCCAACGAAGCGGCATCCGCGCGCCAGGGAAGGTTGGTGAAGTCCACCCGGCTACCCTGGACCGGGCCGGCGACAGCAAACCAGGCGCCAGCTACGGCTTCTCTTTGTCGCGGGGAAAGAACGCCAGACAGGTAACGGTCAGCGGCGTCGCTCAAGGAGAGGAACCGTCCGCTCGGCCAACTCGTCTGGTGCCGGATTCGCCATTGGCCCCGATCCGCCTGGAGCAGGCGGAAGCGGGCCTGGGTGCCGCCAATGTCGCCGGTTAGCAGATACATGTGGGCACGCTACCCTGATCTCGGGGCATCACGATCATGTTCGCCGTCCTCTGTCGCCGTTCCCTTTGCATCCGTTTTTGGCAAATAAGCGGGTTGATCCCGCGGCCGCGCTTTTCAGGGCAGTCCGCACGACCGCCGTGGCGAGCCGGGAAGCGGGCGGCTGAAAACCAGGCGGCCTCATGCCGAACTGCCGGTAGCAAAGATCTTCAGCGCCTGCCTGATCATTTGGCTGGCATAGCCCCACTCATTGTCGTACCAGGCAAACACCTTCACCAGATCGCCATCGACGACGCGGGTGGAGCGCATGTCGACGATGGCGGCGCGGGGATCGCCGATGATATCCGCAGACACGATGGGATCTTCGGCAACGCCGAGAACGCCGCCGTAGCGTTGCGACTGCGCTTCCAGTCTGAAGATATCGTTGACTTCCGTCACCGACGTTTCGCGCCCGGTGACGAAGGTGATGTCGGAGATGGAACCCGTGGCGACAGGCACCCGAATGGCGGCGCCATCGAAACGCCCCTTGTGTTCGGGCAGCACCTCGCCGGTTGCCGAGGCGGCGCCAGTGGTGGTCGGTATCATGTTGAGCCCGGCGCAGCGACCGCGCTCCATATTCCTGCTGGGCATATCGACCACGCCCTGACTGGCGGTATAGGCATGCACGGTAGTGAGCATCGCCTTTTTTACGCCGAGATGGCGATGCATGATTTCGACCACGGGGGCTATGCAATTGGTCGTGCAACTGGCGGTCGAGAAGCATGCCGGGGCGGGTTCGGCGATGTCGTTGACACCGTAGACCACCGAGGGAATGTCACCTTTCCTGCCCGGCGCCGACAGCATGACGTGCTTGCTGCCCGCCCTGATGTGCTTCTCCAGATCACCCAGAGTGCGAAAGGCGCCGGTACACTCGAACACCAGGTCGACTCCCAGCTGACGCCAGGGCAGGCTTTCCGGATCGGCATCGTTGAAGGCGCGAATGATCTGCCCGTCTATATCGAGATTGCCGTCGACCGCCCGAACCGCTTTTTGATAGCGGCCGTACACCGAGTCGTAGCGCAATAGATAAACCAGGTTTTCCAGCGAGGTCAGGTCATTGATGGCGACCAGCTCGATGCCGGGATTGTCCATGACCAGTTTGAGTGCTGTTCGCCCGACACGGCCCAGGCCATTTATCGCTATGTTTATCATTCATTTCTCCTTTGACGAAAGGGACGATGGCGCCTGTCGGCCGGTGGTTCATATCGCGGCCTGGCCGCGCGGCGCTAGGAGCTGTTGACGTTGCGGTAGTGAATGTCGATGAATAAAAGAACCTTTTCGCAGTTGCGTGCGGAGCGCCTCGTTCCTCGGCCACCCCGTGAAAGAGCATGGACTGTGCCGGCGCCGGAGGTGCACCGGACTAGCGGAAATACGCTTTGGCGATGTATTGCTGGACCATGCGTTCGGTATTGAAAAAGGAGCCATTCAGCGCTATGGCCGACCGCATGACCGAGGCGAAGTCCTCCGGGTTCCGGTAATAGAGCGGCATGATGACGCTCTCCAGTTTGTCGTAGAGCTGCTCGGCGTCGGGAACGCGTTTTTCGCTGTCGTGGGGCCCCACGGCCTTCTCCCCGACGCTCCAGCCGGTGACGCCCTCGATGCAGCCTTCCACCCACCAGCCGTCGAGGACGCTGAAGGATGGCACACCGTTCAGCGCCGCTTTCATGCCGCTGGTGCCCGAAGCCTCCATGGGCGGTTGCGGGGTGTTGAGCCAGATATCGACACCGGCGGTCAACAGCCGCGCCTGCTCTATATCGTAGTCCTCCAGGTAGACCACCGAAACCTCTCCGCGCAGTTGCTCCGCCGCCGCGAAAACCGACCTGATCAGATCCTTGCCGGATTCGTCATGGGGATGGGCCTTGCCGCCATAGATGATCTGCAGAGGGCCGGCGCGGCGGACTATGGCCAGCAGGCGTTCGATGTCGGTGAACAGCAGGTCGGGTCGTTTGTAGGCGGTGGCCCGGCGGGCGAAACCCAGAGTCAGCACGGACTTGTCCATATCGACGCCGGTTCTGCTGCGCACGTGATCCAGCAGTATGCATTTGTTGGTGAGATGGCTTTCGCGAATCTGCCTGGTGGGTATGCCCATGGCCGTGCGCAGGCTGACGTTGTCCCGGCGCCAGTCGGGGATGTACTGGTCGAAGAGCCCGGCCATGGCGGCGGAGGTCCAGGTGGCGGCGTGAACACCGTTGGTGATGGAGTCGATGGTGTATTGGCCGTACATGGCGCGGGACGTTTCGCCGTGGCGCTTGGCGACCCCGTTGATGTAATGGCTGTTGTGCAGCGCCAGCATGGTCAGGTCGAGGACGCCGTTGCAACACAGTTCCGACTCGGCTTCCCACAGCAGGCTGTTCTCGCCCAGCACCGAGCGCGCCAGCGCCGGGTGAAAGCGATCGTGAGCGGACTGCACCGGCGTGTGGGTGGTGAAGACGCATTGCCCGCGCACGGCGTCGAGGTGCGCCCGGGTGATGGCGGGCGAGTCGCCGACCTGCTCGGCGAGCAGTTCCAGGGAGAGCAGGGCGGCGTGGCCCTCGTTCATGTGGTAGCGAAGGATTTCCCTGTGGCCCAGCGCCCGCAGCATGCGCACGCCGCCGATGCCCAGGATGACCTCCTGGCACAGCCGGTAGCGCTCGTCGCCACCATAGAGGTTGTGGGTCAGGTGGCGGTCGTCGCCACTGTTGATTTCCAGGTCGCTGTCCAGGAAGTAGGTTGGCACCAGGTGGCCGTTCGCGCCGCGGACATCGTAGCGCCACGCGCGCAGGGTGACATCCCGCCCTTCGATGCACACCGCAACCCGCGCCGGCATTTCGGTGAGCCGGCCCTCCACGGACCAGAGCACCGGCTCTTCCCGCTGGTCGCCCCGGGTGTTCAGGTGCTGGCGGAAATAGCCTGCCCGGGAGAGCAGGGTGACCGCCACCATATTCAACCCGGTGTCCGCCGCTGCCCGGACAGTATCTCCGGCCAGTATGCCCAGGCCGCCGGCATAGGTGGGAATCCCGGTCTCGAGGCCGATTTCCATGGAGAAATAGGCGACGACTGATGGCGATAACGGCATAAGTGATTACTCCATATCCCTAGGGACTGTCCAGCGAAACTGTCCAGCGGAACTTACGCAGCAGGACTCCAAACTGCGGAAGCGCTTGACGCGCAATGCCTGCACGGCTCGGTCCGGGTGCGAAATGGGCGATTCACCAGAGGCGCCGTGACGCCATGGCCAGCCGCGGTAAACAACCGCGCCAGCGCCGCCGGGCCGCACGGGCCTTGCGGTTACATAGAAAGGTAAATCGCCAAACAGTTCAATATCGCGCCGTTCGGGGGACATGGGCAGTCGCAGCCCTTGATCGAAAGCCGGGCGCCGCCGTTCAATCCGTCCCCCGCCGCATGGCGCCCCCCAACTCGGGGTGGCCCGCCCCGTGGCTGATTGCATTCATCAGGTTATGCGGTGGCGTCAGGCCCAGCAATTGGTAGACCGCCAGCAGGTGCCGCCGATAGAGGGCTTCAAATTCGGTCACCGCCTCGGCCGGGTTGTAGTCCCCCAGCCACCAGAACCAGTCGGACCCTTCACAGCGGGCGAGCTGCTGCTCGATGGCCGCGACCCGGTCGGGGTCGTCGATGCCGGGCAGTACAGCGTCGACAGCGGCCTTGGCGTGGCACAGCAGATCCCAGGCCCGGTTCTCGTCGGGGTCGCCGATCCAGGTGGCAAAATTGCCGTATACCCAACTGCCCGCGACCAGTCGTTGCAGGGGCTCGACCTGCCCGTGCAGCTCCGCGACGCAGTCTGAAAAGCGCACCATGCGCAGCTCGCGACACGCCGCCAGGGCGTCATAGAGATGCCGGATGAAATGAAAGCCGTTGTCCGCGTAGTATTCCCAGGGATTCTCTCCGTCGAGAATCACGGTGACCACCCGGCCCGGGCGGGATTTCGTGTCGTTGGCCTCCAGGTGACCGGCGATGCTGCGCAGATGATGGACAAAGTCGCCCACCGCGTCTGCCGAGTGCCAGTGGTGATAGCTGAAGCCGATCAGGTCGGAGAGTCCGTCATCACGGAAGAAGCACAGGGGCCCCGTGCCGCGCAGTTGCCGCGGGCGGTGGAGGCTGTCGCTGGCCGGCTCCGGTTCGCCGAGGCTGTGGCGGAGCACGCCCTGGCCGCTGGCGGTCCAGTGGAAGCCGGCGTCGCCGATCAGCGCCAGGGTGCGCTCCGAGACGCCGCCTTCCGAGGGCCAGCAGCCGCCTGGCTCGAAGCCGAAGTATTGCTGAAACACTTGCCGCGCCCGGACGAGCTGCCAGCGGGCGCGCTCCTCCCCGCCGGGATAGCACTGTGACTGGGGCAGATGCAGGCCGGGCTGGGCATCGCGGGCGGATTGCAGATCGAGCAGCAGTGGCAGCATCGGGTGGCTGTAGGGGCTGGTGCTCAGTTCGATGGTGCCGCGTTCGGCCAGCAGCCGATAGCGCGCTATGAGATTGCCCAGCAAGTTGCCGATCACCGCCAGCAGTTCGCGGCGCTCGGCCAGGGAGTAACCCGCCTCGCGCGCCATCAATGCGGCGACGGTCGGGTCGCTGCGCCGCACCGTTTCCCCGAGCCAGGCCAGATGGTACCAGGCCAGCAGGTCCGCCAGGCAGGTGTCGGACAGGTAGCCGGCGCCGGGCTCGGTTTCGAGGGCCAGCCTGGCGATGGTCGCCAGCCTCTCGAAGGCGGGGAGGGCGGCGATCATCCGGGTGTGGTTGGCGTGAAGGCAGCGTTCCAGCAGGGCGCGTCGCGATGGCGGGTCATCCGGCAGCCGTTCAGCGACAAGGGCGTCCAATAATGGATCGCCGATGGGGGTTCCGGCCTCCAGGAAGGTGCGCAACCGCGCCGCGTAGTCCGCGATCTGTTCGAGCAGGATGGGTGAAAAATTGACCACCACCCTTACATCCTCCGGCGCCGCCTCCAGATGGGCCGCCATGTCGGTATAGGACCTGATGGCGTGCAGGCAGGTCCAGGATGCGAGGCATTCGCCGCTGAGCGGGTCGCGGTAATCCGGCTGGTGCATATGCCAGCACAGCACCACCGGCAACGGATCAGCGGACATAGTTGAGCCCCTGGTCGAGCATTTCCGGCGTCACCAGCACCACGCCCTCCGGGCTGACGTCAAAGCGTCGCCGGTCGGCCTCTGGATCCTCGCCGATGACGGTGCCGGCCCTGAGTACGCAGCCGGTTTCGATGACCGCCTTGCGGATCCGGCAGTGCGCGCCGACCACCACCTCAGGCAGCACGACCGCGTACTCGACCAATGTGTATTCCTCCACCCGCACATTGTTGAAGAGCACCGAATGGCGCACTTCGGCGCCGGAGACGATGCAGCCGCCGGCAACCATCGAGTTCACCGCCATGCCGCGCCGGCCCTCGTCGTCGAGGACAAACTTGGCGGGGGGCACCTGTGCCTGGTAGGTCCAGATGGGCCAGTGCTTGTCGAACAGATTGAGTTCCGGCAAGACACCGATGAGTTCCTGGTTGGCGGACCAGTAGCTGTCCAGGGTGCCGACATCGCGCCAATAGGCGCGCTTGCCGGTGCGGGGGTCGCGGAAGGGCAGGGCGAAGACTCTGTCCTCGCGCACCGCGCGGGGCAGGATATCCTTGCCGAAATCATGGCTGGAGGCGGCGTCGAGGGCGTCCCCCGTGAGCGTGGCTATCAGGTAATCGGTGTTGAAGACGTAGATGCCCATCGAGGCCAGCGCCATCCCGCTGTCGCGCGGCATGGGTGCGGGGTTCGCCGGCTTTTCCCGGAAGGCGACGACCCGGCCGCTGTCGTCGATTTCCATCACCCCGAAGGCGCTGGCGTCGGCCAGCGGGACTTCCATGCAGCCGACGGTGATGTCGGCGCCGGTTTCCACGTGGTTGGCCAGCAGGGCCCCGAAATCCATTTTGTAGATGTGGTCGCCACCCAGCACCAGCACGAATTGGGGGTGGTGAGCGGCGATGATATCGAGGTTCTGGTACACCGAATCGGCGGTTCCCTCATACCACGAACCGTCGGTGCGCTGCTGGGCGGGGAGGAGTTCGACGAATTCGCCCAGTTCGCCCCTCAGAAACCCCCAGGCCTGGCTGAGGTGGCGGATCAGGGAGTGGGCCTTGTACTGAGTCAGCACGCCGATGCGGCGAATACCGGAATTCACGCAATTGGACAGGGGAAAGTCGATGATGCGCATCGTACCGCCGAACGGGGTGGCCGGTTTGGCACGCTGTTCGGTGAGTCCACCGAGCCTGCTGCCTCTTCCTCCGGCCAGCACCAGGGCAAGGGTGTCGCGGGTGAGCGCGCTGACGAAACGTTCGGGGACCGGGAAAGTCATTCTTCACACCCATCGCTTGTTGCCTGATCCCGGAATCGCCGGAATAAAGAGCCGGGGCCCGGGCCGCAGTGCCACACGATCTACCGCAGACCATGGAGAGACGAGGTCGCGACCTCTTCAAGCATGACTCATTCAAGATAGTGCACCGGCGCCAGGCCGGCCTTGATTGAGGTCATGAAAACGCCCTGTTGGGGGCACCGATGTGGCGAGCTGGCAGCGATAACCGGCGGTCTGGTTGATCGCAGTCAACGCTCGAGGAGATCGCGCAGGGCAAGATGCCCTTTGCGGTGGCAATGTCTGTTGATATTGCATGTCTGATGCGCGGATTGGCTTGCCGCATCGGCTCTTTGATCTTGGGTGGGAGATTGATCTTGGGTGGGCGATGGCTGCGATGAACTTCACCTCGATGCCCGGTGCGGACCGCGATCGTTTCCCGCTCCCGGCCGGGCTGGCAGCACAGGATGACCGCCGATGAGGTTGCGCGTCCTGTTTGTGGCCAGCGAGTGTTCGCCGCTGATGAAAACGGGCGGCCTGGGGGATGCCGTTGCGGGTCTGGCCAGGGCGCTGCGCCGCACCGGCCACGACCTGCGGGTATTGATGCCGGCTTATGCCGATACCCTGGCGGGCCTGGAAGCCAGCCCCGAAGTGGCGCAATACCGGCCGCCCCCCGGGCTTGCCGGCACCCGGCTGCTCGGCACTTGTCTCCCACCGGGCGAAGTGCCGGTGTGGCTGTTCGATATGCCCGGGTTCAGCGACCGGCCGGGGAACCCTTATAGCGACGACAGCGGTGGATCGGCCGCCGGCATCCACCTGCGTTTCGGCGCGCTGTGCCGCGCTGCTGTCGCCATTGCCGGCGGTGGCGCGCTGCCCGGCTGGCGCGCGGACCTGATCCACTGCCACGACTGGCACACCGGCCTGGTGCCGGTCTACGCGTTGCTGGAACGGGTGGCGGCGGCCACTGTGTTCACTGTTCATAACCTCGGTTATCAGGGCTTATTCCCGTTCGCGGCGCTCGAACAACTCCAGCTGCCGCCCTGGCTGTGGCACTACCGCGCCCTGGAATACCATGGCGATCTTTCCTTTATCAAGGGCGGTCTCTGTTTTGCCGACTACCTGACCACTGTCAGCCCCGGCTACGCGCGTGAAATACTCACCCCTGCCTACGGTGAAGGACTGGACGGGGTGTTGCGGGAACGCCAGGGCGCCCTGGCCGGCATCCTCAATGGTCTGGACACGGCTATCTGGGATCCTCGTCGCGACCCTTGCCTGAGCGCTCGCTACTCGCCGGCGCGCATCGCCGGCAAACGCCGGTGCCGCGAGGCGCTTTGCGACGAGATGGGTCTGGAGGGCCGCGGGCAACCGGTGGTTGCCGTGATCGGTCGGCTGGCCCACCAGAAAGGCACGGATCTGCTGATCGAAGCGCTGCCGGTACTGATGACGAAGCCGCTGCGGCTGGTGGTGCTCGGCAGCGGAGAACCCGAGTATGAGAAAATCCTGAAGGAGGCGCAGGCGCACTGGCCGGGCCGGCTGGCGGTGCATATCGGGCACGATGAAGCGCTGGCCCACCGGATGATCGCCGCCGCCGATATGGTGCTGATGCCATCCCGCTTCGAACCCTGCGGGCTGGTGCAGATGCAGGCGTTGCGCTACGGCACCGTGCCGGTGGTGCGGCGCAGTGGCGGACTTGCCGACACGGTGATCGACGCCACCGCGGAGAATCTCGATGGCGGCACGGCGACTGGCCTGTGCTTCGATGAGCCCTCCGCCCGGGCCATCATCGGCGCCTTGCACAGGGCGCTGGCACTGTACCGCGACAGAAAAACATGGCGTGCCTTGAGGCGGCGAGGCATGGAGCAAAACTTCAGGTGGGACGACAGTGCGGAAAGCTATGATCGTCTCTATCGGCAAGTACTGTCCGAACGGGGGGCGATATCGAGCGGGCCGCTGTCGCCGCCGAGCGGCCCGGATGACGCGCGCACCAGCCCGATCGATACCCTCCCGTAGCGCAGGCGCCGGGCAATGCCTGCATTCGAGTGGTGCGGTACGCGGGCACCTCGCAGGCGGCGAAGCGGGACCACTCAGGCCGGCTGTGCCGTCAGCGCCGCCATTCGACGCGCAGTTCCTGGCATTCATCCCACCAGGGGCAGGAGGCCTTGCCGCAGGTAAAACGACAGTCGCTGGCAAAGCAGGGGACAACCCCCTGTTGTGCCTGCTGGGACCAGATCTCCCAGCGGCGCGCTGTCCTGCCTCTGGATAGTTGTTGGAGACACTGGGCGCTCTCGGGGTTTACCGGGTCTTTACGCAGTTGTGTTGTCATTACCGGACCTCTCGCCATGCTGGGGGGTGATCGCTGTTCCGATTGACCGTCCTTTCTTTGCAGAAAGGATCGCCTTCCGCTGGCTTGTTCTGTCTGGATTTTAAGCGCCTGTGCCAGCGAGACCTTGACGGGTGTCAACTAACGGTCCTGTAATGACAGGCCATCCATGTCGGGGCGAAGGCCGCAACGGCACATTGCATGTCATCCAGTGGTGGCGTGCAGGTGTTGACGGGATGATGGCGCTGGCTATCATGCCAAACCGGGACAGGGTGGGGTAAACGAGAGGGTCGCCGCGCCTCGCTCTGGCTGCCAGCCCGGTTCTCACATTCAAGCATCCGAGGTCACAGTCCGGTAGCCCATGCCCAGACACGAGATCATCCAGTGCCCGCGTTGCCATAAAGCGTTCGAGTGCAAGCTCGGTTCGATATCGATCTGCCATTGCAGCTCTGTGACCCTGACCGGACAACAGCGCGAGCGGATTGCCGAGCAGTGGAACAGCTGTCTCTGCCACGCATGCTTGCTGGCTATACAGCGGGGCGAACGCCGGGGTGGTGAATGACAGCAGGAGCCGCCGTTTCGCGGTGGCTGTCGATACATAAGAAGCGTTTCCTAACGGCGGTGCGCTTCATCGGGTGTGGCGACGGAGGAGGCGCGCCATGCCGTCACTGGCGATGAGAAAGTCCCTCGTCCGGGAAACCGCTGACTTCCTTGGGGTCCGGCCACCAGCCGGGCAGCAGCCGTCTCACCTCGCCGCGGGTGAACCGGTCGTCGATCAGCTCGATCATGCCGCGGTCTTCCGGGGTGCGGATCACCCGCCCGGCGGCCTGCACCACTTTCTGCAGCCCGGGATAGAGGTAGGTGTACTCGTAGCCCTGGCCAAAGCGTTGCTGGAGGCGTTGGCACAACACCTCATGGCGCGAGTCGTGGGGCGGCAGGCCCAGGGTCAGGATAAATACGCCCGTCAGGCGACTGCCCGGCAGATCGATGCCTTCCGAGAATGCACCGCCGAGTACGGCAAAGCCGACCTGCCGCCCGCCTTCCTGAAAACTGTCGACAAAGGATTGCCGTTCAGCGGTGGACATGCCCCGGCCCTGCCAGCGTGTGGGAATATCCGGCGCTGCGACAGAGAAGGCTTCCTGAAGCAGTGTGAGGTAGGCAAAGCTGCTCGTGTACACCAGATAGTTCGCCGGTTGAGCACGGAACTGGGCAATGATTCGCTGCGCCACCGGCGCGGCGGACTGGCCGCGATCCCGCAATCGGGTGCTGATGCCTCCGACCAGGCGCACTTCGAGCTGCTGTGCAGTAAAAGGGCTCTCCACCTCGTGGCACAGTGTGGTTTCCGGCAACCCCAGTAGGTCCCGATGATAGTGGTAGGGGTTCAGCGTTGCCGAAAAGAGCACAACGCCCTGGCAGGCGGAAAAGCGCGGTGCGAGGAAATCAGCCGGCACCAGGTTTTGAATCGCCAGGGTGGGCTCGCCCGTGTCATCCAGGGTCAGCTCGCACAGGGAATGTTCGCCGAAGGTGTCTGCCAGCCGCATAAAGCCCAGCGCCTCAAACAATAACTCCTGCAATTGCACGTTGGCGGGATGTTCTGACAGATAATCGGTGATCGCGGCTACCACCTTTTGCAGTGCGCTGTGGAGCTCGTTGGGCACCGCATCCAGCAGCAGCGCACCGCCCTGCTGCTGTGCTTCGGCAAGGGCCGTCTCGTATCCCTTCAGCAGGGTTCGCCAACTCCGGGTGAGAGCATCCAGCGGCTTCTTCAACGCCGCCGGTGCCTGGCGCTTGGCGTTGCGCAACGAGGCACGGGACAACCCGGTGCTGTACATGCCCCGGGCCCGGGTCAGCAGATTGTGGGCTTCGTCCACCAGCACCCCTGC
>JBAZCN010000107.1:0-12092 GCA_041655035.1 Porticoccaceae bacterium
AGGCGGTAAGCGGGCGGTCGAGGCGGGCGGCGAGGATGGCGTCGACCTGGCCGATATCGCTGATCATGGGCCAGAAGTCGCAGGCGGCGCAGAGGGCGATTTCGTCGTCGCTGAGAATCCCCTCGAGCAGCAGCAGCGGCTTGACGATACCCGCCTCGCGCAAGGCCACCGCCTCATCGCAGCACGCCACCGCCAGCACCGGGGCCAGGGGTTCGAGGGCCGCGGCCACGGCTGCCGCGCCATGGCCGTAGGCATTGGCCTTGACCACAGCCAGGGTTTGGGCAGAGGCCGAGCCTTGCTTCGACAGGTTGTCGGCAAGGCGATAATTGGCCTTCAGGGCGGCGAGGTCGATCAGCGCGTGGGAGGGGCGGGTCATGGAGGATCCTGGCTGGTGCTCGTGGCGGTTGTGCGCGGCTGGCGCCGCAACGGCGGATTATAAGGGCTGGCCATCGAGGGCGACAGGGCAGGTTCGTTGGTAGCCGCGCCGCGCCTCGAACAAGGCCCTCCGCGCCCCGTCGATGCTGATGGGAGCGAAGCGCACCCGGTCGCCGCTGCGGAGCTGGGCCAGGCGGTCGATATCCACCGCCAGCAGCGTGCCTATCCGCGGATAGCCGCCGAGGGTCTGGTGATCGCGCATCAGCACGATGGGTTGGCCATCGGCGGGAATCTGGATCGTTCCGGGCGTGATGCCCTCAGACAGCAGCGCCATCGGGGGCAGGTCCAGGGCTTCGCCGCTGAGCCGGTAGCCCATCCGGTCGCAGTGTGCCGAGAGCTGATAGACCGCGGCAAAAAAGCGGCGCTTTTCCGCGCGCGGCAGTACCCGCGCCTGGAGGCAGGGGATCACCCGCAGCCAGTGCTCACGGTCATGTTCGCCGGGGTAGGGTGGGCGCAGCGGTGGCGGCAGGTAGAAACGGCGGGCGGCGGGTTGATCCGGGCGCGCGCGATCGACCGGTAGGGCGTCGCCGCGCACCAGGGCTCTGCCGGCGATGCCCCCCAGTTGCTCGCGGGGCACGGTGGCCGCGCTGCCGAAGACCGGGTCGACGGCGAAGCCGCCGCGCACCGCCAGATACAGTCGGCAGCCGCGGCGGGCGTGGCCGAGCCGGACCCGGTCGCCGGGCAGGAGGTTGTGCCCCCGCCACAGACCCGCGGGCGCATCGTTGATGGCAAGTTCCGCCTCCGGGCCGGTGACGGCGATCTGCAGCGCCGCGCGGGCCAGCAGTTCCAGCCCGCCGAAGGTGATTTCCAGCGCGGGGACGCCCGCCGGGTTGCCACACAGCCGGTTGGCCCAGTCAAAGCTCAGGCGGTCCATGGGGCCGGCGCTGGTCAGTCCCAGGTGCAGCACGCCCTGCCGGCCGCGATCCTGGATCAGGGTGTGCGGCCCGGGGGCGAGCACCTCGAAGCCCTGGGCCTGGGTATCACTCATGGCTGCCCGCCGAGAGCGAGGTATGCGCCCCGGTCGATGGCGCGGAAGCGCACCCTGTCGCCCACCGCGAATGGCATCGGCGGTTGCCGGCCCGGGTCGAACAGGGGGATTGGGCAGAGGCCGATCAGGTGCCAGCCGCCGGGCGAGGCTTGGGGATAGACCGCCGTATGACGGTTGGCGATGGCGACTGCGCCCTTTGGCACCCGCAGCCGCGGGTTGCTGCGCCGCGGCAGGGCGAGCCGTTCGTCGAGGTCGCCGAGATAGGCGAAGCCCGGTGCGAAGCCGATGGCCTGGACCTGGTAGTCGACTCCGCTGTGGCAGGCGATCACGGTATCGATATCGAGACCACTGTGGCCGGCGACGAGGGCCAGGTCGGGGCCCGAGTAATATACCGGCAGCTCCAGGGTGCCGCCCGCAGCCACCTCGCCGTCGGAGAGGCTGGCCAGCAGGCCGGCGATGCGCCGGCACAGCACTCGGGGACGGACCCGCCAGGGATCGTAGATCACCAGCAGCGAGGCGAAGCCCGGCACCAGCTCGCGGATAACGCCGGGCAGCTCCCGGAGCAGGATCCCACGCGCCGCCTGGATCTGCGCGGTTGGCGCCGGGCCCGCCGCGGCGGCGAAATAGATCATCAGGGCATCGTCGCCGGCGATCTCGATGTTCATGGTTGGTGGTGAATCGGTTGCCGGCGGATCAGCTCGCGGATGGCGCACACCGTGGCCACCGCGGCGGGGTTGTCGCCGTGGACGCACAGGGTGTCGGCGTCGATCGCCAGGACATGGCCGCTGGCGGTGGTGACGGTGCCGTCCTCGCACAACTGTTGCACCTGGTCGAGCATCCGCTCCCTGCCGTGGACGGCGCCGGGCCGGTCGCGGGGCAGCAATTGGCCGTCGTCGCCGTAGCCGCGGTCGGCAAAGGTCTCGAAGATCAGCGTCACGCCGTGGTGTCGGGCTTCGCGCCGATGCCTGTCGGCGTCGGCGGTGGCCAGCAGCATCAGGCGGTCGATCCCGGGCAGGCCGGCAATCGCCTCGAGCACCGCCGTGCGAATGTCGACATTGGCCATCATGTCGTTGTACAGGGCGCCGTGGGGCTTGACGTAATCCACCGTCAGACCCAGCGTCGCCGCCATACCGGCAAGGGCGCCGGCCTGGTAGTGGATCAGCGCGATCAATTCCTCCGCCGAATGCGGTACCGACAGTCTGCCAAAGTTGGCGGCATCGGCGTATCCCGGGTGGGCGCCGATGGCGACGCCCTGGCTGCGGGCGAGAATCAGTGTCTGGCGCATGGTCAGCGGGCCGCCGGCGTGCATGCCGCAGGCGATATTGGCGAGATCGATATAGGGCATGATCGCCCGGTCGGGGCTGTCGACCCCGACACCGGACCACTCCCCGAGATCACAGTTGAGCAACACCGGTCGAACCTCCTGGCGAGATGACGGTCAGTTTACCTCAAGGGAGGGGCCGGCTGGGGCCGTCGGCCGCTCCCGTAGTCCCGCTCGCCATCATGACAGATGCCCCCGGTAGTGGTAGCCTTCGCATCATTTGACGACAGCATTTGCCGACAGGAGCACCCTTTAGTGCCACAACAACAAGAAGTGCCGCAACAGCAAGAAGCGACGCAACAGCAAGTATCAGCGAGTGATTTCGGTCGCGCCAGGGACGACTTCGCGGTCGCCATCGGCGATGACGGCCACCAGTTTGCCGCGACCCTTGCTTTCATCGATCAGTGGTTCGACTACCGCCCCACGGCCTTCCGCAACGGCCCGGTGCGCAATAGCAGCGATCAGAACCAGGGCAGCTGCAAGGTGTTCGGTCTCGCCCGGCTGCTGGATCTCGACCGGGAGCAGACACTGCGCTGCTTCGGCGAGCATTATCGCGACGTGCTGGCCACCCCGCAGGCGGACAACCACCACAATCTGCGCCGGGTACTGGCCGACGGGCTCGGCGCTATCGAGTTCGACTCGTTCCCGCTGGCGCCGCGGCGGGGTTGACCATGGAGAGCAGCAACCTGACTCTCAAGGCCGCCCTGGTGCCGCTGACCACGCTGTCGTTCGACAATACCGATCTCGACGGCATCCGCGCGATCCTGGCGCAAAAGCAGGCCGACGCCCCGGCGCTGTTCAACAACCTGCCCTGTGTGCTCGATCTGTCGGGGCTCGACGCCAGCCGCATCCCCCTGGCCGACCTCTACGGTCTGTGCCTCGAATGCGGGCTGCTGCCCATCGCGGTGCGCAACGTCACCCCCGAGTGGAGCCCGCAACTGGCCCCGCTGCGGCTTGCCGATCTGGGCAAGGGCAATGTCCGGCGCACCGTCGCCGGCCCCGACGCCGTGGCGCCGGCAGCCGATGCCCCGGCTGGCGACTCTGCCGGCAATACCGTCGATGCCGCTGCTGCGATCGCCACCGCCGAGGCGCCGCCGGCCGCGCCGTTGATGAGGGCCATCAAGGTCCACACCGGCAATATCCGCTCCGGTCAGCAGATGTACTTCGACGGCGACCTGGTGATCCAGGGCACAGTCAGCCCCGGCGCCGAAGTGCTTGCCACCGGCGACATCCATATCTACGGGGTACTGCGCGGCAGGGTGCTGGCGGGCATCAAGGGCGATGAGTCGGCAATCGTCGGCTGTCATCACTTCGACGGCGAACTGATCGCCATCGCCGGTCATTATCGGTTGTTCGACAATGACCACCCCCATCAGGGGCAGTCGGTGGTCATCCGCCTCGATGATGGCAGCTTGAATATCAGCACCCTTTCATAAATACTGCCTGACTTTCGGCGTCTGACCGTAACAGGGTGCTGGTTGGTGTTGTTCCACAGTCTGTTGATCGTATTTGCAGGCTTCGAGGCGTAACTGGCAGACAGGAGAGTTCTTTTGGCAAAGATTATCGTTGTGACTTCAGGCAAGGGCGGCGTGGGCAAAACCACCACCAGCGCCGCCTTTTCGAGTGCCCTGGCACTCAAGGGCTTCAAAACCGTGGTGATCGACTTCGATGTCGGTCTGCGCAATCTCGACCTGGTGATGGGCTGTGAGCGCCGGGTCGTGTACGACTTCGTCAATGTCGTGCAGGGCGAGGCCAACCTCCGCCAGGCTCTGATCAAGGACAAGCGCCTCGAAAACCTGTTCGTGCTGCCGGCCTCGCAAACCCGGGACAAGGAAGCGCTGACCTCCGAGGGCGTCGAAAAAGTGCTGGAGGAGCTCGGCAAGGAGTTCGACTATATCGTGTGCGACTCCCCTGCGGGTATCGAGCACGGTGCCCACATGGCTCTCTACTACGCCGAAGAGGCCATCATCGTCACCAACCCGGAGGTGTCCTCGGTGCGGGATTCAGACCGCATCATCGGCTTGCTGCAGAGCAAATCGCGGCTGGCGGAGCAGGGCAAGAGCATCAAGGAACACTTGCTGCTCACCCGCTACAATCCGGAGCGTGTCGCCCGCGGCGAGATGCTGTCGGTCAAGGATGTCGAGGAGATTCTCGCCATTCCGCTGCTCGGTGTCATTCCTGAATCCGAGGCGGTGCTCAAGGCGTCCAACCAGGGTGTGCCCGTGGTCCATGACGCTGACAGCGATGCCGGGCAGGCCTATGACGACGCCGTCGCCCGCTATCTGGGTGAAGACCGTCCCCATCGCTTTCTTGAAAAGCAACGCAAGGGATTCCTGCAACGGGTCTTCGGAGGCTGAGATGAGTTTGCTTGATTATTTCCGTAAAGAGCGCAAATCCAGTGCCAGTGTCGCGAAGGAGCGTCTGCAGATCCTCGTCGCCCACGACCGGGTGCGCACCAATGGTCCCGATTACCTGGCCCAACTACAGTTGGAGATCCTCGCGGTGATCCGCAAATACGTCACCATCGGCGAGGACGACGTGCGCGTCCAGCTCGAGCAGCAGGGCACCACCTCGGTGCTGGAGCTGAACGTCACCCTGCCCGAGGACAAATAGCCAGCGGCGCAGGCCGTCGGTATGCCCGCCCCTTGGTGCCGGTCCGCCGCCGTCTCCGCCCAGGAGACCGGCGGCGGGCTCCGGCTCCGCGTTTCAGTCCGCCGGTTTCAGATCACTTCTCGGATCACTTTTCAGACAACTTCTCGGACAAGAAAGCCTCGAACCGCTGCCAGGAGCGGCGATCGGCCGTTTCCTGGTAGTGCTCGGTGTCGAACACCGTGAAGGCGTGGGGCGCGCCGCCGTAGCTGACCATCTCGTGGGCCGTGCCGGCCTGTTCCAGTTGTTCCGCCAGCGCGGCGAAGTCGGTCATCGGAATGGCGCTGTCGGCGGTGCCGTGGAGCACCAGTATTTCCCCCTTGGCGTCGCCGTAGTCCTGCCCGTCCGGAGTGGCGAGCACGCCGTGGAAGCTGACAAAACCATCCAGGTCGGCGCCGGCGCGGGCGAGTTCGAGCGCCGCGCCGCCGCCCAGGCAGTAGCCGGCGGCGACCGCCTTGCTGGTATCGGCGCCGGCCTTTCCGGCGGCGTCGATGGCGGCCAGCATCAGGCCGCGCATTTTTTCCCGGTCGGCCAGCAGCGCGCCGGTGTGGCGCTGCTTGTCTTCGGTGGTGTCGGGGCGAACACCGGCGCCGAACATGTCCGCCGCCAGCACCGCATAGCCGAGTTCGGCGATCATATCGGCACGGCGAATTTCGTAGTCGTTCAGGCCGTCCCAGTCATGGAGCAACAGCACCAGCGGCGCGCCCGGCGCCGCGCTGTTGTAGTAGCCCTCGTAATCCTGGCCCTGGTACTGGTAATGCAGGCTCGACCCGCTGGCCAGTGCTCCGCTGCCGGCACAGAGTCCCAGGGCGGCCAGCAATGGCAACAGTTTGCGCTGGATATTCATCGTTCATCCTCCTGACGTTTATTGTCGGCCCGACGGTTCGACGGGCCCGTTTACTATAGTGGATACGCCGCTGCCGGGACATCCGTCAGCCGAATGCTGCCCGGCAACAGCCGTTTTATGCCGGCTCGCCTCTGTTAGATGTCCAGGGCGGATTTCATGGTCATCAGCCCCTGGATATGCTGGTCGACGCTGTGGAAATCGACGTTGGTGGTCAATAGCGACAAGTGGGTGGCGCCGGCGGCACGGAACAGACCGGCGAGCCGGTGCCAGTCCTCCGGTGTCTGCTTGAAGTAGCTGAGCCGGCATTCGATGCCGATATCGCCGGGATCGCGCCCGGCGTCGCGGGCCAGGCCGCGCATTCGTGCGAACAGCGCGGCGGGTTCCTCTTCGGTGCTGAGCGTGCGGGACATTCCCGGTTCGAGGTGCTTGAACAGCGGCATCCAGCCATTGCCGGTTTCCGCCACCCGGCGGATCGCCGGTTCGCTGGTGCCGCCAAACCAGATGGGAATGGGGCGCTGGACGGGGAGCGGGTTCAGCCCGGCATCGGGCACCTGATGGAAATCGCCGTCGAATTCCACCAGGGGATTGGTCCACAGCGCCCGCAGCAGGCGAACCTGTTCGTCGAGGCGTCGGCCGCGCCCGGCGAACGCCGTGCCGAGAGCGGTATATTCCACATCGTTCCAGCCACTGCCAACGCCGAGGCGCAGGCGGCCGCCACTGAGAATGTCCACCTGGGCGGCCTGCTTGGCCACCAGCACGGCCTGACGCTGGGGCAGCACCAGCACGCTGGTGACGAACTCGATGCGCCGGGTGAGGCCGGCGAGGTAGCCGAACAGCACCAGCGGTTCGTGGAACATGTGTTGTTCGCGGTACGGACCTTTCAGCCGTTGACGGTCGTACCGGGCGGCGCTGGCGCCGACCACATGATCATAGGCGAGCAGGTGATCGAAGCCGAGGTCCTCCACCGCCTGGGCAAAGGCCGCGACGGCGCCGGGGTCGGCACCGATTTCGTTCTGAGGAAACACTGCGCCAAGTTTCATGACATCTCCTGAGAGCCGCTCCGCTGCCGGCGGCGGGGCTGGTCTGTGCTTTGGTCGGCGGGGGCTGTGCCGGCGCTGGTCGGGCGGTGGGGCGAGGGCTGTGCCCCGGCTGGTATTATGCCGGACATTCTGCTAGTTTCCGCCGGATTGCACTGCATGAAAACGCCCTGACCGCGCCGCCCGGCAGGGCGCGTTCCATGCCCCACGGCCGTCCTGCCGCGACGGCTGGGATTACGGAGATACAGGCCCATGGATAATAACAGTTCCGGCGACATCCGGAATGGCTCGGGGATTGTCTCCGGCAGCGAGGCTTTGACCTTCCCCGGCGATAGCCGTCAGGCGGCAGTCAATGAATTCCAGCAACTGATGTTGGCCGATGACGCTCTCGACGATCTGGTGGCGAAGCTCCCCGCGGTTATCGGGCGGATGGTCGATGCCGATGGCGCCGCGGTGTTGCTGGTAGTGGACGAGGAACTGGTCTACCGGGCCACGGCGGGAATCGCCACGCCGCTCGCCGGTCGCCGCCTGCCGGCGAGCGGCCTGGGGGCCGTGGCGGAGTGCCAGTGGAGCGAACCGCCGGCCGCGGCCGGCGATGACTGGTCGCAGCTGGTCGGCAGTATCGGCGCCGAGACCCATCTGGTCGCGGCGATCAGCGACGGCCAGCGAACGATCGGCGCCGTCCAGGTGGTGGCCGCAGCGGGCAGCCGCTTCGCCCCGGGCGCGGCTGCGACACTGAGCCTCGCCGGCTCATTGTTCGGCAATCTTGTCCAGCGCCTGCGCAGTGACACCCGGCTGCAGCGAACCGAAAAGCAGTATCGCGCGCTGTTTCACGGCAATCCGATACCGATGTGGGTTTTCGATATCAAGACGTTGCAGTTTCTCGCGGTCAATAACGCGGCGATCCGCCATTACGGGTACAGCCGCGCGGAGTACCTGGCGAGAAAGGTGACGGACGACTACTCTGCCGGCGAGGCGGCGCGGTTTCGCGAGGCCCTGGCCAATCTGATCGACGGCGCCAACAATATCGGCTGCTGGCGTCAGCGATGTCGCGACGGTTCGTTCAAAACCCTGGAGATAACGGCGTACCCGTTGGTTCTGGACGGCATCGACACCTGCCTGGCGCTGGCGGACGACATTACCCTGCGCCACACCCCCGAACGGGAATGGCTGCGGGTCAATCGCGCCGAGAGAATGTTGCGGCGCTGCAATGAGGTATTGCTTCACGCCGGCGATGAGGCGGCCCTGCTGCGCGACATCGTCGAGGTGGTCATCGATATCGGCGGCTATCATTCGGCCTGGGTAGGTTTTGCTGAGCGGGATGCCGGACACGGGATCAGTGTCGCCGCCAAAGGCGGGTTCTACCATTCCTATGATCTTCTCGACGGCGTGCAACTGAGCTGGGACGCCAGTCGGCCGGAAGGGCTGGGTATCTCCGGGCAAACCATCCGCGAAGGGCGGGCGATGACCTGCGATGACCTGTCCCGGGCGCCGGGGCCGAGGGAGATGGTCGAGAAAGCCGAGAAACTGGGGGTGTACAGCCTGCTCAGCCTGCCATTGCGCGGTAAGGACGATGTATTCGGCCTGCTGGCCCTGTACTCCACCGAAAAAGGTAATTTCCCTCCCGAGGAAATCGCTCTTTGCCAGGAATTGGCGGATAACCTCGCCTTTGGCATCGAACACCAGCGGGAGGTGGCCGAGCGGCACCGCCTGGAAGCCGCCGTGCTGAAAGTGGCCTCCGGAGTGTCGTCGGCCAGAGGGCCGGCGTTTTTCCAGGAGCTCGCCCTGAGCATTGCCGACGCCATCGCTGCCGACGCCTGTATCATTTCCCGGTTGCTGCCGGGTGAACCTCACCGGGTGCAGAGCGTGGCGAGTGTCCACGATGGCCGGATTCTGCCCCCCCAGACCGATGGGCTGGTCGGCACGCCTTGTTTCAATCTGCTGAGCCTCCCGGAGTGGGTGGTCGAAGCCGATGTCAGAAAACTCTATCCCGATGACGCTGTGCTGGAGGAGATGCAGGCCGAATCCTATGTCGGCATGCAGTTGAACAACAGCGAAGGCAGGCTGATAGGCACGATGTGCATCACCTACCGCACCGCCCTCAGGAACCGGGCATTCCTGATTCCGGTGCTGCGCATTTTTGCCGCCCGGGCCGCCGCCGAACTGGAGCGCCAGACGGTCGATGCCCATATCTATGAACAGGCGGCGCTGCTCGACAAGGCCCGCGATGCCATTCTGGTCAGGAGCCTCGATTACCGTATCACCTACTGGAACAAGGGCGCCGAAAATCTTTATGGCTGGACCGCGGAGGAAGTTCTCGGCGGCCTGTACGGCGGCCATGTCGAGGGTGAGGCGCGCGCCCTGCTGGAAGCGGCCAATGCCGAGACCGTCGCCACTGGCGAATGGCGGGGCCAGTTGCGGCAGCAGCGCAAGGATGGCAAGACGATCACCGTGGAGGCCCACTGGTCGCTGGTGCGCGACGATGCCGGGGCGCCCCTGGCGATCTTTTCCATCCATACCGATATCAGTGAGCGGCTCGCCCTCGAGGAGCAGCTCCGCCAGTCGCAGCGCCTGGAATCGCTGGGCCAGCTGACCGGCGGAGTCGCCCACGATTTCAACAACCTGTTGACGGTCATTCTCGGCAACGCCGAACTGCTGGTCGAGGTGCTGGCGGACAACCCGCGCCTCGGCAAGCTCGCGGAAATGATCCGCAACGCCTCCCAGCGCGGCGCCGATCTCACCCAGCGCCTGCTCGCGGTGGCCCGCCGCCAGGTGCTGGAGCCGAGTGATGTCGATGTCAACCAGCTGTTGATGGACATGAGTGACCTGCTGGCGCGCACGTTGCATGAGAATATCGACATCCGCTTCCACTGTGCTCCCGATGCCTGGCCTGCCCTGGTCGACCCGGGACAGCTCGAAAGCGCGATGCTCAATCTGTGCATCAATGCCCGCGACGCCATGCCCAATGGCGGGTTGCTGACCATCGAGACGGCCAACTGCCATCTCGAACCGGACTCTATCGGCAGGTACCCGGACCTGACCCCCGGTTCCTACCTGGTGATCGCCGTGTCCGATACCGGCGAGGGGGTGCCTGATGAGTACCTGGAGCGGATCTTCGATCCCTTCTTCACCACCAAGGAAAAGGGCAAGGGTACCGGTCTCGGCCTCAGCATGGTCTACGGCTTCGTCAAGCAGAGCCACGGCCATATCAACGTCTATACCGAAGTCGGCGTCGGCACCACGGTGAAGCTCTACTTGCCCCGGGCGGACGACGACGAAACCGCGATGCCGGCGCGCAGCGAAGGGCCCGGCGGGGACGAGCGCTGCGCCAACGCCAGCATCCTGCTGGTGGAAGACGACGACATGGTGCGGACTTTCGCCAGCCAGCTGCTGGCCGCCAGGGGATATCGGGTATCGATCGCCGAAAATGGCCCCGAGGCCCTGGCCATGCTCGGCTCGGGAATCGAGGTCGACCTGCTGTTCACCGATGTGATCATGCCGGGCGGCATGACCGGGCCGCAGCTCGCCGAGCAGGCCGTGGCGCTCCGCCCGGGGCTCAGGGTACTGTACACCTCGGGGTATACCGAGAATGCGATTCTTCGCCGCCATGGTTTCGATACCGATATTCCCCTGGTCACCAAGCCGTACCGCCAGAGCGAATTGATCGGCAAGATAGAGTGGGTGCTTAGCAGGGAGTCACGATGAGCCAGCCAGTCCGGCCGGAAGCCGCCGACGTCAATACCCGCCGCCATGCTCCCAACCGCAGCGCGAGCGCTTATCTGGCGTGGCTGCTGTTGGCGGGTATCTTTGCCGGCGAGAGCCTCACCCCGCTGGGCTTTGCCCACGGCATGCTTTATTCGCCGCTGGTGCTGCTCGCCGCCTATGGCCACGACACGACACGGGTGGTGAGCATCGCCGTCGCCGCGGTTGCCTGCACCCTGTTGGGGGTGTGGATCTCGCCTCCTGCGCCACCGGGCTTCGACCTCATCTACGTGGTCTTCAACCGCTTGCTGGCGATGGTGACCATCGTCGTCAGCGCCGTGCTGGCGGTGGGGGTGATGCGCAATACCCGGCGGCTGGAAACCATCAACCGGCAATTGGCCGAGGCCCGGCTCGCCATCGATCGCAATGCGACCCTGCTGAATATCGCCGGCGAGGTTGGCCAGTTCGGTGGCTGGAGTATCGCTGTCGCCAGCAATCTGGTCCAGTGGTCCGAGGAAAGCTACAGGGTCCACGGCATCGATCCCGGCACCACGCTCGACCCCGAGGCCGTCATCGACCTCTATATCCCGGCCGATCGCTCCCGCATCAAGCAGTGCCTGGCGCGGTGCGCCGAGCGCGGGCAGTCTTTCGACGAGGAGTTCCAGCTGGTGCGTCCGGATGGCAGGCATGTCTGGCTGCGGGTGCTCGGTCGCGCCGAGCGTGCCCCCGGTGGCGAGATAACTCACCTGCAGGGGGCGGTGCAGGATATTTCTCGCTTCAAGGCCACTGAGGATTCGCTGGCGCGGAGCATGGCGAGCTTCCGCCAGTTGGCGGAAGCCATGCCGATGATTGTGTGGACCGCCGAACCGGATGGGCGTGTGGATTTTTCCTCCAGTGCCATGTTCGATTACACCGGCCTGCCCCGGGACCAGCAGGTCGCGGCGCAGAGCCGCCACCTGCTGGCCCATCCCGACGACCGGGCGAAGGTGAAAACCCTGTGGCATCAGGCGCTGGCCAGTGGCGGGCCATTCAGCGCCGAGGTGCGGCTGCGCCGCCACGACGGGGCCTACCGCTGGCACCTGCTGCGCGCCAGCCTGGTCAGCGCGGACGACG
>JBAZCN010000108.1:0-11967 GCA_041655035.1 Porticoccaceae bacterium
TGGCGGGGGGCGCCGTCGCCGAACCGCTCCCGCAAGCGCTTACCCTGGCGCAACAGTCAAACCCACCCGCCCTGGATGCCGGCCTGCCATCGGGGCTGATGGTGGCGCGCCCGGATATCGTCGCGGCGGAAGAGCGGCTGCGCGCGGCGCGCGCCAACATCGGTGTCGCCCGGGCGGCGTTTTTCCCCCGGGTCGCGTTGACGGGCAGCTTCGGTTACGCCTCCAGCGAGTTCGACGACCTGATCCGCAGCGGTAGTGAAACCTGGAGCGTCGGACCCACCATCACCCTGCCAATCTTCGATTTTGGCCGCAACCGCGGCAACCTGACGGTGGCCCAGGCCCGCGAAAATATCGCCATTGCCGAATACGAGCGAACCATCCAGGTGGCGTTTAACGAAGTGGCGGACGCGCTGGCGGGCCGCCGTTACCTGGCGGAGCAGGTCGAGGTCCAGCGGCGCAATACCGACACCCTGCGGCGTATCGTCAACCTCGCGCGGCTGCGCTACCAGGAAGGGGTAGTCAACTATATCGAGGTACTCGATGCCGAGCGCAGCCTGTTCGATGCCGAGCAGGCATTTATCCAGGCGCGGCGGGCAGAGGTGCAGAATCTCGTGGAACTGTATGTCGCCCTCGGCGGAGGCCAGCTCGAAGAGTGAAATTTGGCCCGCAGCCAGCGCGGCCTGCAGCAAACCTGCTGCTTCCGGATCGAGGCGGACCGGTTTTACTTCCCCGCCGCGCCGGGCATAATCTGCGTGTCTTATCCATAACAATAAACCCGGAGTAACCCCATGGATCTTGGACTTGCTGGCTGCACAGCGGTCGTCACCGGCGGAAGCCGGGGAATCGGGCGGGCCATCGTGGCCAGTCTTGCCAGTGAAGGCGCACAGGTGATTTTCTGCGGGCGCTCGCCGGTGGTTGGCGCGGCGGCGGAGTCCGAGCTGGTTTCCCTGGGGCTGTCGGTGCAATTCGTTGCTGCCGATACCGAAACGGACGCTGGGGTCGATGCCTTCGCCAGAACGGTGCTCGCCTCGGGCCCCGTCGATATCCTGATCAACAATGTTGGCGGCAGCGCCAATCCGGAAGGCGCCGGACGCGGCTTTCTCGCCACCCCCAGCGGGGAATGGACCGATACCTATTACAAATGCGTGGTGGGCGCAGTGCGACTGGTCAACCTGTTGGCGCCGGCCATGAAAGAGAAGGGCTGGGGGCGGATCATCAACATTTCCAGCGCCGGCGGGTTGGAGCCGGCCGCCGATGTGCCGCCGGAGTACGCCGCCGCCAAGGCGGCCATGAACACCATGACCATGAGCCTGTCACGGGCCCTCGCCCATAGCGGCATCACCGTGAACGCCATCAGCCCCGGCCCGGTGCTTACCGAGGGTTTCCAGGCCTGGATGGACGGATTGGCGGAGGAGCGCGGCTGGGGTGCGGACCCCGCCGTCAGGGAAGCCCGGTTCCTGCGGGAAATCCTCAGCCTTACCGTCAATCGCCTCGGTCGCCCGGAGGATATCGGTGCGGCGGTGGCGTTTGTCGCCAGCCGCCAGGCGGATTTTATCAATGGCAGCAACCTCCGTGTCGACGGCGGGCTCAGCCATGCCGCCATCTAGCGGATATCGATCCTTTCATGGCGGGCCAACCCTGGCCAGCCGAATCACTACTGACAGCAGGAGAAACCCATGAACGACGCCGAACGCAGCCAGATGCTCGATGACATCATCGCCCGGGAACAGATCCGCGACCTGGTGCTGGCCTATTGCCGGGCCATCGACCGCAAGGATTTCACGCTGCTGGCCTCCCTGTACCACGAAGGCGCCGGCGACGAGCACGGCTGCAACCCCAGCGGCACCGCCGAGGAGTTTTTCGCCGTGCTGCCGGGGATGATGGAAGCGGCGAAGGTACTGCAACACAACATCACCAATCACTATATCAAGGTGGACGGCGATTACGCCGAAGGGGAGGCCTACCTGGCCGGTTACCATATCGTCGATACCGGCGACGGCAAACCCTACGCCTTTTTGCAGGGTGCCCGCTACCTGGATAAATATGCCCGGGTGGCCGGAGTGTGGAAATTCGCCCACCGCCGGGTGGTGACCGATTATTTCCAGCGCTTCAGCCTTGCCCCCGACGACTTGGCAAAAGCCCCGGAAATCCAGGGCATGCTGGTGGGCAGCAGTAGTGGCGAGGATAATTCCTACGGGTACTTCCGCCTCTTTCAGCGGGGCTGTGCTTGAATGGGAGAGAGGGAAACCTATGGTTCGCGGAGTGCACTGGCGTTTGCAGAGTGCGCTGGCGAGAGTAGGCGCCGCCCCGAGCCAACCCGGGATGCGCTGCGCGGTTTGACGGCATCCACGGCCTGAGGGTGTCCGGATAAACATGGCTCGGGCATGGGTCGCGGGGCCGGGCACGGTATCAGCGAACGCCCTGACCAGATATAAATAACCCTGGAGTTGTGGTGATGACATACCGGAAGCAGTTTGCACGATCGATCACAGAGCCTGAGGCCTTCTGGCAGGAACAGGCCGCGGCCCTCGACTGGTTCGAACGGCCCGCCCAGGGACTGTCCACGGATGCGCACGGCGTCCAGCGCTGGTTTGGCGACGGCGTGCTCAACACCGCCTATATGGCCCTCGATGGCCATGTGGAGCAGGGGCGCGGCGACCAGGCTGCCTTGATCTACGATTCCCCGGTCACGGATATGGTGCGGCGCTACAGCTATCGGGAATTGCGCGATGCGGTCGCCCTGTGTGCCGGGATGCTCAGGTCGCTGGGGGTGGAGAAGGGCGACCGGGTGCTGATCTACATGCCGATGGTGCCGGAGGCGGTGATCGCCATGCTCGCCTGCGCCCGCCTCGGCGCGGTTCACTGCGTGGTGTTCGGTGGTTTTGCCGCTCATGAACTGGCGGTGCGTATCGACGACGCCAGCCCGCGGGTGATCCTGTCGGCTTCCTGCGGTATCGAGGTGGACCGGGTGATCGCCTACAAGCCCCTGCTCGACCATGCCCTGCAAACCACCAGCCACGCACCTGATCACTGCGTGATCCTGCAACGGCCCCAGTGCCTGGCACAATTGCAGCCGCAACGGGACCGCGACTGGGAGGAGTTGCTGGCCAAAGCCGAACCGGCAGACTGTGTGGATGTGGCCGCCACCGACCCGCTGTACATTCTCTATACCTCCGGCACCACCGGCAGACCCAAGGGGGTCGTCCGCGACAACGGCGGCCACGCGGTGGCGCTGTATTACAGCATGCAGGTGGTCTACGACATGCAGCCCGGCGAGGTATTCTGGGCGGCCTCCGACGTCGGCTGGGTGGTGGGGCACTCCTATATCGTCTACGCCCCCCTGCTCCGGGGCTGCACCACCGTCCTCTACGAAGGCAAGCCGGTGCGCACTCCGGATGCCGGATCGTTCTGGCGGGTGGTGGCCGAGCATCGCGTCAAGGCGCTGTTCGCCGCGCCGACGGCGTTTCGCGCCATCCGCAAGGAAGATCCGGAGGCGGCGCTCGCCAGCCGTTACGACCTGTCCAGCCTCAAGAGCATGTTCCTCGCCGGCGAGCGCCTCGACCCGTCCACCTACGACTGGCTGAGCAGCCGTTTCGGCCTGCCTGTTCTCGATCACTGGTGGCAGACGGAGACCGGCTGGGCCATCGCCGCCAATCCTGTCGGTATCGAACCCTTCGCCACCAAGCCCGGCTCGGCTACGCTGCCGGTGCCGGGCTACGACATTCATATTCTCGACGACAATGGCCAGCCCGCGGCGCCGGGCGAGCAGGGCAACATCTGCGTCAAACTGCCTCTTCCGCCTGGCTGCCTGCCCACGGTGTGGAACAATCATGAACGGTTCGTGGCGGGCTACCTGGGACGTTTCCCCGGCTATTACTTGAGCGGTGACGGCGGGTATATGGACGGCGACGGCTATCTGTTCGTGATGGGTCGCACCGACGATGTGATCAACGTCGCCGGTCACCGGCTGTCCACGGGCGAGATCGAGGAAGTGGTGGCGGCCCACCCGGCGGTGGCGGAATGCGCGGTGATCGGCATCAGCGACGAGCTGCGCGGCCAGGTGCCGGTGGCGCTGGCGGTGCTCAAGGATGGCGCCCGTCGCGACGAGGCAACGCTGGAAAGGGAGGTGGTGCAGCAGGTGCGGGATGAAGTGGGGGCGCTGGCAAATCTGCGCCAGGTGCTGGTGGTCAAGCGACTCCCCAAAACCCGTTCCGGCAAGATCCTGCGCGCCTGCCTGCGCCAGCTGGCGGACGGCGAGCCCCTTACCGTCCCGTCGACCATTGATGATCCGCAAAGCCTCGAGGAGGTGCGCGCCGATTTTGCCCGGCGCGCAGTCGGTGGCCGCTAGAGCCTGCTGGCATTTCGATGCTTGTGATCCTGCGTTGCGCTTTCATAAGTCTGCGCCTGACAGGGTGTGCTGAGGAACGAAGCGCACCGGCGCATACCTGAATTTGCGCGAACGGCGACACGGCAACAGGTTCTAGCAGTTGTCGCTACAGCTCTGCTGCCGCTCCTCGGCCAGTGCCTCGTAGCCCCCCAGGTTGTCGACATGCTGGTAGCCGAGGGTGCGCAGACTGTCCTCGGCGATGGCGGCGCGACGGCCGCTCTTGCAGTACAGCTGGATAGGGGTGTCCTTGTCGACGCCGGCGGCGGTGATCAGTGTGGCGATATTCTGGTGGGGCATGTTGAGAGCGCCCGGGAGGTGGCCTTCCGCATACTCCTCCACGGTGCGCACGTCGATCACCAGCGGCGTCTCGGCGCTTGGCGACGGGCTGGCCACCGTCAGCAGGACGGCGAGCAGGGCGGGCAGGAAAGAGCTGCCGCGGCGGTCGTATGCCATGGCCGGATAACGCCCCTCAGCTGAGCTGGATCTGGATGTGGAAGGTGGTGCCCACATCGACGTCGGATGTCACCGCCATCTGGCCTTTGTGATGCTCGGTGACGATGAAATAGGAGAACGACAGGCGTTTGCTGGCGTCGTAATTCTTGTCCGATGGGCTGTTGAAGAACGGCTCGAAAATATACTTCTGTTCGTCGTAGGTCAGACCCACGCCATTGTGGGATATCTTGATCCACAGGGCATCGTAGCGCTCCTTGATTTCCACCTGGATGCGGGGGCTGTGGCCGGGACGGTCGACATCGCACAGTGCGTGGCAGGCGTGGCGGAACAGGCTGAGAAACACTTGTTGCAGCTCGGAGCGGTAGCAGGGAATGGCCGGCAGGTCCGGCTCGATGTCGCGGTCGATGGCGATGTCCCGGAAGCGCAGCTTGCCCGGCACCGAGATTACGTCGGCGGCCAGCGCGAGGCTGTGTTCCATGATGTCGGTGACGTCTTCGGGATGCTTTTCATCGCCGCCGGCACGGGCGAAGGTGAGCAGGTTGGCGATCACCGCAGAGGCCTGCTGGCCCTTTTCGGTGGCGTCGTCGAGCGTGTTGTTGAGGCGCTGAAGCGTGTCGGCATCGCCCGACAGACCGCCGTTGAGCAGGCTGCGGACATTGGCGACGTCGTCGACAATGGCTTGCAGCGGGGTGTTGATGTCGTGGGCCATGTTGGAGGCCAGCTCCCCAAGCGACGACATCTTGTCCCTCTGGATCAGCATGTTCTCGGTCATTATCCGCTGGTTGACGTCGTCGAGCAGGATCACCACGCCCGGCTCCATCTGGTCTTGAAGGGGGTAGATGGTGATGTCGAAATGGAAGCGGCCGCGCTGGCTGTGCTTGATGGTCACCGGCTTATTGTCGTTGAGGGCGCTGGCGATCTGGTCGGGCGCCACGGTAATGGCCGGGTAGGTCTTCCACAGGTTGTGGCCGATGGCGTCGGCGGCGGAAACGCCGGCGATCTCCTCGGCGTGCCGGTTCCACTGGGTGATCTCGCCGTCTGCCTTGAGGCCCACCAGCATCAGCGGCATGGAGGCCAGGATATTCTTGATATAGGACTCCGACGCCCGCAGCCGGTTGGCAGTCTCGCGGTGCTCGGTGGCCTCGTTTTCGAGCAGCTGGTTGGTTTCCTTGAGCAATTGGTTGGATTCGTTGAGCGTCGCGGTGCGCTCCTTCACGCGGATCTCGAGATCGTTGCGGATGGCCTTCAACGCCCGGTTGGAGCGGCGCACCTGGCGGTGGGTGAAGAACAGCTTGATCAGGGCTATGGACAGCAGCAGGATCAGCATGCTGCTCGAGAAATTGGCGATGTACTGCCAGTTGGTGCTGCCGTCTTCTTCCTTGAAGTACTGGATGAGGCTGGCGTTGGCGACCTGGCTGTAGCAAAAGACCATTAAGATGGCTGGCAGATGTCTTGTCATGGCGCTCGTCGATAGTCGTGGGCCGGCAGCTCCGGCGGAGATGGGGGAGTATATCCCGATTGCCGGTCAATTGTACGGCTGGGCCGATGCCTGCGGGGCGATCACCCCTCATCCGGCGCGGCGGTTGGGTGCCGGGGGGCGGCCTGATAGAATGCCCTTTCCTGCCACCTGTGCCGCCACTCTGATGACTCAGCCTGATTCTCCGGATTTCGATCCCGCGCTCACCGGTTCAGCCGATGCGGGCCTTTTTGGTATCGCCACCGAACTCGAGCGGTCGCGGTTGGCACTGATACCTGTTCCCTGGGAGGTGACCACCTCCTATGGCAAGGGCACCGCGCTGGGCCCGGAGGCTATCCGCAAGGCGAGCCCCCAACTCGATCTCTTCCAGCGCCAGCTGCCCGCCCATTACATGGAGGGCTTTCACTTGCTGCCCGCCGATGAGGAGGTTGCGGCGCTCAACCAGCGTTTCAGGCCGATGGCGGAAGCCATTCAGGGTTGCCTGGAAGACGCCGGTAGCCTCGACGGCCGGCCCGACCTGCGGGAAGCGCTGGCGCAGGTCAATGCCGCTTCCCGCCGGGTCAACGACATTGTCTATCGGCAATGCCGGGCCCTCGATGCCGCAGGCAAGTTGCTGGCGCTGGTCGGCGGGGATCACTCCAGCCCCTATGGGCAGATCCGCTATCTGGCGGAAAAGTACCGGGGGGGCATGGGCGTGCTGCATATCGACGCCCACCACGATCTGCGGGCTGCCTACCAAGGGTTCGAGTTCTCCCACGCTTCGATCATGCGCAATGTGATGGCGCTGGAAACAGCGCCTGCCCGGCTGGTGCAGGTGGCGATCCGCGATTTCAGCGAAGACGAGTGCCGTTTCGCCGCGGAGGATCCCCGCATCAGGGTATTCTACGACGAGGATATCAAGGACGACCTGTATGGCGGCAGGCCATTTGCAGCCATCGCCACGGCGATCGTCGAGGCGCTGCCGGAGGAGGTGTATATTTCCTTCGATATCGACGGCCTGCGGCCGGACCTGTGCCCCCATACCGGCACACCGGTGGCGGGTGGGCTGGAATTCGACCAGGCGCGCTATCTGATTGCCGCCCTGGTGCGTTCGGGTCGGCGGATCGTTGGCTTCGATCTCTGCGAAGTCTGCCCGGACCTGAACAACGAGAGCAACGAATGGGATGGCAATGTCGGGGCCCGGATCCTGTTCCAGCTGGCCAGCTGGATGGTGGAAAGCCAGCAGCGCGCTTGAGAGCCTGTTCAACATCTCTCAAGACGCATCGAGTACAGCCCCCCAGGGCGCGTTGGCGAAGGAAACGCGGCAGAGGCTGGCAGCAATCCCGGTGCGCTTCGTGCCTCAGCCCACCCTATGCAGGGGGATCGCCTGGCAGAAAGACTTTGAACAGGTTCCGCGACGGGAGGAAGCGTCAGTCACCGAGGCCATGGCAGATCGCCAGCCAGCGGTTGAGCCCCGCGCCCCGGTACTTCTGGCGATGAATGATGAAGTACAGGTAGCGATGGAAATCCCTGCTGGGTATCGCCAGGGGAATGAGGCTGCCCCGGGCAAACGCCTCCTTGAGGGTGATTCGCGACAGGCAGCCGACGCCGAGCCCGGCTTCGACGGCGCGCTTGATGGCTTCCGTATGTTGTAGTTCGAGCAGTATGTGTAATTCCGGCAGCAGACCGTGCATGGCGCGGTCGAAGGTCTGGCGGGTGCCGGAGCCGGGCTCCCGGACGATCCAGGTGACGTCCACCAGATCGGCGTCGGTGAGCACACCCTTGGTGGCACAAGGGTGGCCGGGAGCACAAAATGCCACCAGTTCGTCCTCCCGCCAGCGGGTGATCTCGAGGTCGGGGTGCTGGATTTCTCCTTCGATCAGGCCGATATCCAACCCGAAATTCCGCACTTTGTCGACGATCGTGGCGGTATTGGCTACTTCCAGCGACACCCGTGCCCCGGGTTCTTCCATGTAGTGGGCCATGAGTTGTACCGCCAGATAGTTGCCGATCGACAGGGTGGCGCCGACCTTGAGAGGTCCGCTTTGGGTGTGGCGACCCATGGCGACTTCCAGTTCTTGCGCCCGTTCCAGCAGTTCTTCCGCGCGGGGTTGCAGCAGGCGGCCCAGCTCATTGAGCTGGAGGGTTTTGCCAACCCGGTCGAACAGCTGGATGTCGAATTGTTGCTCGAGGTCCTTGAGGGCGCTGCTCGCGGCGGATTGTGACATGGCGAGCGTATCGGCCGCGCGGCTGATGTTTTCGGTGTGGGCGGTGGCGAGAAAGACTTCGAGCTGACGCAAGGTGTATTTCATATTACCTCCCCCGCTTGTTATTGGTTAAATCGAATAATAAAATCAAGATAAGTTATTTTACGGATAAAGGCCATGGCGTCTATAGTAGCCACTGTAGCCGCCTTCCAATTGTATTGATCAGGGCGAGAGCCTGTTTAAGACTGGAGATGTCATGAGCAATCTAATGCGCGAGCAGGTCACAAGCGTTCATCATTGGACCGATACCTTGTTCAGCTTTACCACGACCCGCGACCCCGGTTTCCGCTTCCGCAACGGCCATTTCACCATGATCGGCCTGGAGGAAGGTGGCAAACCGCTGCTGCGCGCCTACAGTATTGCCAGTGCCAATTACGAGAATGAGCTGGAGTTCTTCAGCATCAAGGTGCCCGATGGCCCACTCACCTCCAAGCTCCAGCACCTGAAGGTGGGTGATGAGGTACTGGTTGGCCGCAAGCCCACCGGTACCCTCACTGTCGATCATCTGCTGCCGGGCCGCAACCTCTATCTGCTCAGCACCGGCACCGGTCTCGCGCCTTTCCTCAGTGTGATCAAGGACCCCGAGGTGTACGAGAGCTTCGACAAGGTGGTTCTGGTTCACGGTTGCCGCTATGTCGAAGAGCTGGCCTATCAGGAAGTGATCAGCGAGCACCTGCCCAACAACGAGTTCTTTGGCGAGCTGGCGGCGCAAAAGCTGATCTACTACCCCACGGTGACCCGCGAGGCGTTCCGCAATACCGGTCGCATCACCGATTTGATGAATTCAGGCAAGCTGTACCAGGATATCGGCCTGCCGGTGCCGAATCTCGAGGACGACCGCTTCATGCTGTGCGGCAGCCCCGCCATGTTGAAGGACCTGTGCGCGCTGCTCGACGAGGCCGGCTTCCACGAAACCCGCGCTGGCGAACTCGGCCACTACGTGATCGAGCGGGCGTTTGTCGAAAAGTAGCCGCAACCGCCACCCCTGTTGCCAGCAACCCCGGCCCGTCAGCCGGGGTTGTCAGTTTTGGGGCCTGGTTGCTGGCGGTATGGCAACGCGGCTTCCGCCGGTGGGCACCAGCGGCGCCCGGCCCTCTTGCCTCGAGTAGGGCGACGACCAGCAGCCGGGGGGCGATTTGCGGTAGACTCGGGCAGACGCCGTATCCAGCCGAGGCCCCGTGGGCCGTTGTGGATCGATCCCCTACCTCATTGAGATGGCAACAGAATAATGGAAACGCGACCGGTCCGCCCGCGGATCCCCGGCAGGAGCCTGCCACTGGTGATGGTGATAATCGTACTGGTCGGCGGCACTGTCGCCTGGGCGCTGAGCGGGATGGAGTCGGACCGCATCCTGGTCTGGATCGGCGATGCGCATCGCGTTCTTGAAACCAATACCTGGCTGACCGGCAGCGCTCTGGTCGTGTTGTTCGCCGTGGCCGTCGGCATCGGGCTGCCCGGCGGATCGGTGTTTGTGCTTGCCGGCGGCTATCTGTTCGGACTGTTTTACGGCCTGCTGCTCAGCTTGCTGGGCGGTCTTGCGGGGGGCCTGATCACCCTGGGAATGGTGCGGTGGGCCCGCTGGCGGATCGAGGGCCACCACCTGCCGCTGGCGTGGATGAACCGGCACCCGTTTCTCCTGCTGCTGGGGCTGAGGAACATCCCGGTGCTGCCCTTTACGCTGGTCAGCATCGTCGGTGGCGCGACGTGCATATCGGTACGCAATTTTGCCATCGCCACGGTGCTGGGCAGTGTTCCATCAATGGCCATGCTCGCCCTGATGGGGAGCCGCCTGTCGATGCACATCGGGCAGCCGGAACTGGTGTCTGTCACCGGGATACTTCGCGATCCCGGTATATGGATACCCCTGGCGGCGCTGGCGGCACTGGCTGCGTGTGCCCTGCCGATCAGGAAGCGTCTGCAGCGTCGGCCCCGAGGCTGAAGACGGTAATCGTTTCATCCTCGAACACCGGCGCGCCGAGCCGTTGATTCAGCTTCGCGAGGCAGATGTCGATTCCCGGTGGGGAGCCGCCCGGCAACTGGCGATGGAACACCAGAAAGTCCGCGGCGGAGGTGTTGCGCTCCAGATCGTCGAGATGTATGAAATGGCGCATCGCCAGTTGCCGGGTCGCCGTTGCCGGGTATTCGCCGTAACGATCGCTGGCGCAGAGTCCGTCGAGAAAGCCAATCAGTACCTTCTGGCGATGGGCCTGCTGGTAAAAATGCAGGGGGTTGAAGTGCCATTCCATGCTCCATGGCGCCTCCACCAGAACGTACTGTCCCGGCCTGTGCCCCAGGTCGCGGTAAAACGCGGGAATCTGGGCGGGTTGCAACGACTGGTTGTAGACATTGCGCTCGGCGTCGTAATCGAACTGGTAGCTCATGTGCCCGGTAAATTGATTCGGCGCCGGCAGCAACTGCGGGACCGGCCCCGTCGCGAACAGGGCGAGGAGTGTGCCGCCCGCAGCGGGCAGTCGCGCCGCCCCCAGGCCGCGGAACAGCGCCAGCAGTCCGACAGCGGCAAACATCGCAAAAACCGGGAGCACAAGCAGATTGTAGCGGGTGAACACCAGGGCGTGGTGGATCCAGTCCGCCTGGGTCATGGCGATGACAAACGGGGGTGTGGCGATCGTCCATACCCAGAATGCGGTCAACTGGCGGTCGCGACGAAACAGGCGTCCAGCGCCATAGAGGCCGACCAGCAGCCAGGCGCCGGCAACCCATTTCGATGAGGTGCCGGCGAACAACTGTACCGACTGGCCCACCGTCGCCAACTGGATCACATGGCTGCCGGTTTTGCCCGCAAATGCCTGCCAGTCGCTGACCACCGGGGGCGCGAGCAGAGCTGCCAGCGGCGCGAGCAGGGCCGTTCCCAGCAGTATCATCTGCACCAGCGGACGCCACTCGCGACCGCGGATGGCGTCGAGAAGCCTGGCCGTGCCCACGAACAGCATCGCCGCGCCGGTAAACGCCAGGGAGACCGGATGCAGCCATCCGGCGAGGGCGGCGCACACCACAAAGCCGAACGCCCGGCCGGCGCGGGGCTCGCGCCACCAGCGCAGCAGAAGCCACAGCGCGGTAAACGTCAGCAGCATGGACAAGGCATAGGGGCGCGCCGTGCGGCTGTAGTAGATCGCCAGGGGCGAGAGCGCGAGAAACGCCGTGCAGACCCATTGTTCGCCGCGATCGAGCAGGTCCTTCGACAGCCAGGGGATCGCCAGCAAAAGCGCGATACCGGCAAGGACGAGCGGCAGGCGCATGGCGAACTCACTGAGTCCGAGGGTGTTGGCCAGCAAAGCGTAGTAAAGCGTCAGCGGGATGCTGTGATCGGCATGGCCGAAGTGGCGGAAGATATAACCGGCGTCGTGTTTCAGGAGAGTGTTGAGCGCGTGCCATTCGTCATCGGC
>JBAZCN010000109.1:0-11953 GCA_041655035.1 Porticoccaceae bacterium
GGCGCTGTTCCGTGCGACGAGTTCGCTGTTGCTGATTCGCACCCAGGATGACGATTACCGCACCGATCTGGTGACCGCGGAGCGGTTCGATCTGATCAGGAAATTGCCGGACAGCAGCTACCGGCTGCTGGACCGCAAGATCCTCGCGGACCAGACGACGATCGGAACCCATAACCTGGCTGTTTTTCTCTAGGGCCTGTCGAGGTTTCGCCGACCGGGCAAAAGCAGGCTGCGGCCCGGTGCGCTTCGTTCCTCAGCACACCCTATGGATAGAATAGAAGTGTGCCGAGGAACGAAGCGCGCAACAAAAGATGAATAGAGTAGAGAGTGCGCCGAGGAACGAAGCGCACCACAGGATGAATGAGCATAGGGTGCGCTGAGGAACGAAGCGCACCACAGGAACCGCAGGCATGAAGATGGTCTTTCCTTTGCCAATAGTCGATGCCGAAACATCAACAGGCCCTGGTTCGCAATACAGGGTTCAAGGATCAGCCTGCCATGACCACACATGACCCATCAGCTTCCGGCGCCGACGGCGAACCCGCCTTCACCGCGGTAAGCGCGATTTACGATGGTGCGGGCCTCGATGATCCGCACTCTCTCTACGCGCGGTTGCGCGCGACGAGCCCGGTCATGGAAGGGGATATCCTCGCTCGTTATGGCGTACCCTCGCAGGCGGATTACGCCAATCGCGGGCGCAAGGTTTTCACCCTGTTTCGCAACGCCGACATCACCGAGGTGCTGCGCAATGACAGGCTGTGGACCACCGAGTTGCTGACCGACGGGCTGGGCAGTTTCTTCGGGGATATGTTTCTCAGCGGTCGCAGCGGCGCGGCGCATCGGTCCCTGCGCAACCTGCTGCAACCCTGTTTCGCGCCGGCTGTGCTCAAGCGCTGGCAGGATACCCTGATCACGCCACTCACCGAGAACGTTTTCGGCAGCGCCCTCAGGCAAAAGCGCCATGCGGAGCTGGTATCGGAACTGTTCCTGCCGTTCCCGATCCGCACGATCTATGCGATTCTCGGCTTTGCCGACGATCCGGAATCGGTCGAATATTTCGCCGACCTGGCGCTGCGCGTGCTGGCGGGACCGCAGGTCGATCCGGCAAAGGCCGAGCTGACCATGGCCCGCGCCTTCGAGGCCTCCCACAAATTGCATGACTTCATTGTCGCTGTGGTCGCCGATCGGCGGGCCGCGGGCGCGGATGGCGAGGATATGATCTCCCGGTTGATCCGGGCCGAATTCGAGGGCCGCGCGCTGAGCGATGATGAAATCGGCGACATCGTGCGGATGCTGCTGCCGGCCGCCGCGGAGTCCACCACCCGGACAATGTCCAATCTGCTGGTGCACTTGTTTGCCAATCCCGATGTGCTTGCGCGGCTGAGGGCGGATCGTTCACTATTGCCCAAAGTGCTCAAGGAATCGATGCGCCTGGAGCCGGTAGCCGCTTTCCTCGCCAGGCAGGCGGCGGAAGATACCGATATCGGCGGGGTTGCGATCCCGGCCGGGGCCGCGGTTTCGATCGTGATCGCCTCCGCGCTGCGCGACGAAACGCTGTTCGAGCATCCCAATGACTTTGATATCGATCGGCCATCGATACCGACCCTGGGCTTCGGCTATGGGGCGCACATGTGCCTGGGCATGCCGGTGGCCAAGCTGGAAATCGACGCGGCGATGAATCTGCTGCTCGACCTGCCCAATTTGCGCCTCGATCCGGTTCATTCCGCACCGGTCGTCCGGGGAATGCAGTTCCGTGGCCCCGAGGTGGTCCATGTGGTGTGGGATGAGCCATAACTCTGAACCACAACTCTGGTGGGGTATATTCCTATGGATCCAAGACTGATCGATCTTCTCGCCGGGCTGGAGCAGCGCTGGCGGGACGAACAGGCGGAGCAGGCCGGTATCAGCCGGGAACAGTCCCTGGCGAAGATCGACGACTACCTGTTGCCGGTCGGGCCGGAAACCGGGCGCCTGATGAATGACCTGATCAAGGCCGCCGGCTCGCAGCTGATTGTCGAGGTCGGCTCGTCCTATGGCTATTCGACCCTGTGGCTGGCCGAGGCCGCCAGGGAAACGGGTGGGCGGGTGATCTCCCTGGAACTGCATGGCGGCAAGATTGCCTACGCCAAAGGTTTGCTGAGAGAAGTCGACCTGGAAGACGTGGTGACCTTTGTCGAAGGCGATGCCCTTGCCTCCCTCGAGGCGATGACAGGGCCGGTGGATTTCGTGCTGATCGACCTGTGGAAGGATCTCTACATTCCCTGTTTTGACCGGCTCCGGCCGCTGCTGGCCGACGGCGCGATGATCGTGGCCGACAATATGATTTTCCCTCCTGACAATAAGGCCAACGCCATCGCCTACCGCAACCGCGTGCTGGCCGACGAGCGCATCGATTCCGTGCTGTTGCCGATTGGCTCCGGCATCGAACTCAGCCGGGTAACCCCCCGGGATTTCCCGCGCCGTTGACCGGCGTCAGCGGATGCCGGCCACAGCCCTGCGCACATCCGCCATCTGCGGCTGGTGGACGAAATGTCCGCCATCGCAGGCGCTGGCCGGTGATGTAGCCGGACTCGTCGCTGGCGAGAAAAGCGGCCAGGGCGCGGCGGCATAGCGGCTGGCACAGGCAGCGCCGATGCCGGTGGCGCCTCCGGCGACGATGGCGACTTTATTGGCAAGACGTGGCATGGCGTTCTCCTTTAATTTTTAGCAGGGTCGATTGATCCGCTGCCGCGGCTATACACAGCAAACGGCCATCAGCGGATCGAGCGGGCCGGGGGAATGCCCCGGGTCCACAACCGCGTCACTTTGAGGGAGTGAATCAGCCAGCGGCCATCTATCCGCCGGTACTGCTCGTGGTAGTGACCGTAACCGTGCAGCGATTCCAGGCCCAGGGGATTGGTCGAGCCCGACGGCCAGAAAATACGGTCTTCCATGGCCCAGATACCCCGGGCCTCGGTGGCGGAGACGATGTCGATTTCCGGCATATGGCCGTGGTGGATACTCACCGCCCCGGCGAGGGCCTCGGCAATAAAGGGAATTCCCGCATCGACAGCGATGGGTTCGTCCTGGTTTTCGGGGAAAAACAGCGTGGCGTCGCGGGTAAAGATGCCGGCGAGATCGACCCAGTTCTTGCCGTCCACCAGGCGGAAGTAGCGGGCCTTCAGCTGGTGGATTTCCAGTATCGACGCGACATCCTGCGAACTGATCCCGGCGCTCACCACTCAGGCCTCCGCGGCGGTGTCGCCCGGCGCGGCGTGGCGCGCGGCGAGATAACCGAAAGTCATGGCCGGCCCGATGGTCGCGCCGCCGCCGGGGTAGCCGCGCCCCATGACCGAGGCGGTGATGTTGCCGGTGGCGTAGAGTCCGGGTATGGGCTGGCCATCGCTGTCGAGCACCTCGGCGTTGATGCCGATGCGCAGGCCGCCATTGGTGCCTATATCTCCGGGGTATACGGGCAGTGCATAGAAAGGTGCCTTTGCCAGTGGCGTCAGGCTCGGATTGGCCTCGAGTTTCTGGTCGCCGAAAATCCGCTCGTAGAGGGTCTCGCCGCGGTGAAAATCCGGGTCTCGCCCTTGGCGGGCATTGGCGTTGAAGCGATCGATGGTTGCTTTCAGCGCGGCGGGGTCGATATTCAGCTTGCGGGCCATCTCGTCCCAGTCGCGGGCTTGGACGAGTATCTGCCGCACCGCCTTGGGGTGCATCCATATGGGGATGATGGGCAGTACCGGCCCCATCGGGTAGCGCCACTTGAACAGCGAGTCGAACAGGATGAACGAGGGGCAAGTGCCGGTGGCGGCGTTGTCGATCATCGCCTGGCCGGCGCAGTGGTAATCGACGGCTTCGTTCATGTAGCGGTTGCCCGCCTGGTTGACGATGATGGCGCCGGGCAATGACCGCTCGATGAACAGGGGCCGCGCCCGGTCTTCCCCGGGCACGCGCACCACCGGGGCGCGCCAGGCCGAATCCAGCATCGCCGCCCCCGCGCCCACGCCGAGGGCGGCGACCATGGCGTCGCCGGTATTGTTTCCCTGGGCGCCGCTCCACTCGGTGTTGGGCGAGGCGGGCAGGTGTCGTGCGCGCAGTCCCGGGCTGTGTTCGAAGCCGCCGGCGGCGAGAATGACCGCGCGGCGGGCCTTGACCGCCAGGCGGCGGCCCTCGCGCTCGACGATGGCGCCGCTGACGCGTCCGTGGTCATCGCTAACCAGTTCCAGCAGCGTCGTGTTCAGCCACAGGGGGACACCGCGCTTGTCCAGGGAGAGCTTGAGGCGGCCGATCAGGGCATTGCCCCCGGTCAGGTAGCGGGACTGGGACGACCGCAAGCGCTGGCCCACATCCGAGTAATGGCGCCACAGGGTGCGCAGCATCGCGCCGATCCAGCCCGGGGTGCGGGTGACCAGCTTGGAGGCGTCGATGGAGTTCCAGACAAAGCGGCCGAACAGCATATTCGAAACGTGGGGGCGTTCCAGGTGGTCGAGATCGCCGCCCAGCAACCTGCCGTCGAGAGGCACACAGTCGTGACTGCGCCAGCCGCTCTTGCCGCCGGGTTGTTCCGACCGGTAATCCGGGTAGGGGATGGGCTTATAGGCCACGTCGGAGTTATCGACCATATAGCGAAGCATTTCCCGGCCGCGGGCAATGAAGGTCTGGATCAAGTCATCAGCGGCATCGTCGCCGGCCAGGGCCTTGATATAGGTGAAGGCTTCTTGTGGCGAATCCTGTGCTCCCGCCGCCTCCGCCAGGTGGCTGAGGGGAATCCACAGCACGGCGCCGGAGGTGGCCGAGGTGCCGCCGAAACGCTCCCCCTTTTCCACCACCAGGGTCTCGGCATGGCGGTCCGCGGCCACCACCGCAGCCGTCAAGCCGCCGGCGCCGGAGCCGACGACCAGGATGTCACACTCCGTATCCCACTGATTGTTGCCCATTCACATTTCTCCTGGTGTTATTTTCTTGTCCGCTACCCGGCGCCGAGCGGCGTACAGGTTGCCAAGCCTTGCCCGCCGGTCGCCGCCCGCCGGAGCTGGTCTTCAGACCAGCGCCCGAACCAGGCGATGCCCCTCGGTGATGGCGAGGTGAAGATCCCTCGGCGCCCGCGCGTCGCCGATGATGGCGAGGTTGTCGCCGAGCTTGTAGCCCTGTTCGCGCAGCGCGTCGTACAGCTCGCGCAGAGGTTCCTTGGCATTGATGAAGACGACGGTGTCGGCGGCAATGTCTTCCGCCTGGCCGCGATACGCGGTGCGGACCCGGCAGCTGTGTGCGGCGATCTCTTCCAACTGGCTGCGGATCAGCAAACGGAAATCGCCGTTCTCGGCAAAGCGGCGGAGTGCCGGGTCTACCCGGGTGACGAACTCCACTTGCGGTCCCATCACCGCAAAGCGGGTGACAAAGGTGACGGCAAGCCCCTTCGAGATCAGGTATTCCGCCGCGGAGATGGCTTCATAGTGCCCGACGTCATCGAAGACGACGGCGCTTGTGCCCAGCTTTCGCCCCGGATTGGTGAACAATTCCATCCCGGAAATCACGTGGCCGAGATCGTAGCCGGGGACCGGGTGGTCGGGATGCTCGTACTGCATACCGTTGTCGCGGGGCAGGGCGCCGGTGGCGATAATCACGTAGTCGGGGTTTTCGCCGATGACATCGTCCACGTCGGCGTAGGTGTTGGTGCGCACCTCGACACCGAGGCGATAGATTTCCTGCTCGAGCCAGTGGCCGATATCGCCGATGCTGTGCAGCCGCGGACCCAGCTTGGCGACGGCGACCTGGCCGCCGAGGTTGGGCGCCGCTTCAAGCAGGGTCACCCGGTGCCCCTTCAATGCCGCAGTCCGCGCCGCTTCCATGCCCGCCGGGCCGCCGCCCACCACCAGCACATGGCCGGGCCTGGGCGCCGCCACGATCAGGTCCTCGGCCAGGGTGCCCTCGCTGCCGGCGGCGGGGTTGACGGTGCAGGCGATGGGGTAGCCGAGATTGGTGCCCATCCAGCAGGCCTGGTTGCAGCCGATACAGGGCCGGACCTGTTCCGGGTGTCCCGCCCGGGTCTTGCGCACCAGGTCGGGATCGGCGATATGGGCGCGGGTCATATGAACCATGTCGGCGACGCCGTCGCGCAATAGCTGTTCGGCTTCCTCCAGGGTGCGGAAGCGGCCCACCACGATGCGGGGAATATCCTTGACGGCAGCGGTGATCCGCGCGCTCGATGACAGTTGGTAGCCCATGGGGTGATCCATGGCGGCGACGAATTTGAAGTTGTAGTAATCGCTCCAGCTGACGTCGAGAAAGTCGATGAGGTTTTCCGCGTGCAGTTGGCGCACCACGGTGATCAGTTCCTCCTCATCGAGGCCGCCGTCGGCGATGCTGGCCCCGGCGCGGATGCCCACCGGGTAGTCGTCCCCCACTGCGCTGCGCACCGCCTGCAGGATCCGCCGCAGGAAGCGCATGCGGTTTTCCAGGGAGCCGCCGTATTCATCCTCGCGCTTGTTGGTCAATTTCGACAGAAATTGCATGATCAGGTAGCCATGGGCGGCATGCACCTCGACGCCCTCGATGCCACCTTCGCGGCAGCGCCGCGCGGCTGCCGCGAAATAGGCGATGACTTCCTCGATCTCGGCTTTCCCCATGGGGTTGGGGACTATGCCGGTGGCGGGGTTGGGGATGGCGGAGACGCCCCAGGGCGGCGCCTGGTCGGGGGTGGGGTAGATATGACCGGCGTGCCAGATCTGCTGGAATACGCGCATGTCATAGGGTTTCACCGCCGCCATCAGACGTTTGTAGCCGGCGATGACGGTGTCGTCGAAATTGGCAAGACTGAGGACGGAGGTGGGATGCACCGTGGCCGCTTCGAGGATGGTGAGGCCGACACCGCCTTTGGCCCTCGCCACATGGTAGTCGATCAGACGGTCGCTGATGGCGCCGTAATCAGACAGCATGGTGCCGTGGGCCGAACGGGAAATCCTGTTGGGAATTTCGACGTTTCTGATTTTCAGCGGTTCGAAGATCCGTTTGAGGCTCATGATGAGGTCTGCTCTGTTTTGATCGTGGTTTCAGGAAAAATCACCGCGCCCCGTTTGATCCGGAGTGTGTGGAGCTCGGTAGCCCGGCCAAAGACCACGGCCTCCCATTTTTGCCGGCCCAGGGAGTTCAGCTCGTGCACAGCGTGATCGTTCTGCTGTTGTCATTGGCCCGGTCCATTCAGTCGTCCACCGGCCTCGCAACGTCGCCGTACCAGGGCTGGTGGGCCTGCAGGCCGCCGTCAACGGAGATCAACTGGCCGGTGATGAAGCTGGCGTGGTCGCTGGCGAGAAACAGCACCAGCGAGGCGATATCATCCGCGACCCCGAACCGGGGCATGAGGGTATGGCGCTGGAGCATGGCCAGCTGTTCATCGCCGAGCATCGCCCGCGAGTGCTCGGTCAATACCAGGCCGGGGAGGATGGCGTTGCAGCGGATATTGTTTCGTCCCAGCTGGGCGGCGACATTGCGGGTCAACGAGTTGATCGCGCCTTTTGAACTGGCGTAGGCCGGATTGAATATATCCCCGAGCAGCGACACGCCGGAGCTGGTGTTGATAATGGCGCCGCCACCCGCCTTGATCATGGCCTGGGCGCTGTGCTTGATCATCAGCATGGCGCCCCTTGTATTGACTTCGAAGGCGCGGTCCCAGACGCGGGGGTCCATGGCGGTCACCATGGCATCGGCGGCCATCTGGTGGCGACTGACATCCGCGGCATTGTTGTGGAGGATGTCGATCTGCCCGTAGTGGTCGAGAGCGGCGCGATGCAGGGCGACGATGCTGTCTTCTTCCACCAGCTCCACCGGATGCGCCAGGGCGTTGCCGCCGGCCTGCCCGATGGCGGCGGCGACACGTTCGGCGCTGTGCAGATCGATGTCGGCGACAACGACGCGGGCGCCGGCGAGGGCCAGGGCCCGGGCGCTGGCTTCACCGATCTTGCCGCCGCCTCCAGTGACGATGGCAACGCGCCCTTCGAGGCTGATACCTGTGGTTTTCATCCGCTGCTCTTACCCCGCAATGTCAATTGCCAAAGTGATAAGTGAAATCGAGACCCCAGGTGCGCGGGACATTGCCGATGCCGGTGGCGTAGCCATAGCTGTCGAACAGCTCGAGCCCGTAAACCCGGTAGACGTTGTTGGTGATATTGCGCGCCCAAAGGGCAAGCTCGAAGTTGGTGGACAGGTCCCATTGCAGCCTGGCATTGAGCAGTCCCTCGGCGGGGGTATCGCTGCCGGTGGTCCTGCCGGTGGCAAAGGTGTAATGCTTGTCGTGCCAGCTGTAGTCGGCGCGGGCGGTGACGCTGCCCACAGTCACGTCGAGGACGTAGGCCGACCAGAGACTGTAGGTGTATTCGGGGGTGGCTGGGAAAGGTTCGCCGCTGCGATCGACCGGATTGCCCACCTGGTCGAAGTCGTCGAAGCGATCGTATTCGGTATCTATCCAGCCGAGGGTGGCGCCCGCCTGCCAGTTGTCGGTGATGATGCCGTTGATCTCTACCTCGATGCCCTGGATGGAGCCTTCGGCGGCATTGGACACCACCGTGGCAACGGCGCCGCCGGGGACGGCAATGAGCGTTGAGCGCTGGATATCCTGATAGTCGGAGTAAAAGGCGGCAATGTTGGTGCGCAGGCGCGAATTCAGCCAGTCGGCCTTGATGCCGATTTCGTATTCGGTGACTTCCTCCGGGGCGAAATCCCGGAATGACTGCAACGACACCAGTGAGTCGCGGTCCGCCAGAATGCCACCGCGGAGATTCTGCCCACCGCTGCGAAAACCCGTGCCGGTCTTGAAATAGCCCATTTTGTCCGGAGAAAAATTATAGGTCAGCATAAAGCTGTAATCGACCGAGTCATCCTTGCGTTTGAAATCGGCCCGGCAACCCGCCTCGTCGGTTTCGTCGGCGACCCCGGTAAAGATGGAAGGCACGAAGCAAAAAAGAAAACCGCCATCAGCACTGGAAATGGCCCGGTTCATCGACGTCATCTTTTTTGACTCTTCGGTGTAGCGCAATCCGAGCGTGGCGGTCAGCTTTTCATTGAATCGATAGTCGGCCTGGGCGAAAAATGCCTGACTGTCGTTTTCGATATCGGCGCGGGTGTTCTGGCGGAATTCCGCACCGAAATCACTGATCGAATTATCCAACCCTGATTCCTCAAAGGCGAACAGACCCGCCGTCCAGTTGAGCCGGTCATTCAACGAACTGCCGGTGATCTGCAGTTCACCGCTCCACATGCGATGGCCTTCAAGGCCAATGGAGACGGTGAGAATCGGATAGGGTGAGTTGTCGTAATCGTGGTTCGCCGTCCATTCGTCCAGTTCCCTGTAGGCACCCACCGCCTTGATGGCTATGTCGGAGGTGACATCCCAGGTGCTGGTCAGGGAGATACCCTGATGGCGCCATTGCGTCAGGGGTTTGTTGGCAGGGTCCGTGGAGGGACGTTTATAGTCGGTGCTGACGTAATCCGCCATGCTTTCCTGGCCGCCGGAGAATATGGCGATGGGATCGGCGCCGCCATAGGCGGGAGCCCCGGTCTCGGTGTCGAAGTAGGTAACCACCTGATCGCGGATGTAGTAATCGCCTTCGTTGCGATCCAGCTTCAGCAGAAATTGAAGATCATCCCGGGGTGTGAAGAGCAGTTTGGCGATAATGTTCTCGATGTCCTTTTGCCCGGTCTCGTGGCCCGAAATGGTATTTTTCTGCCAGCCATCCCTTTTTTGCACGTCGTAGGCGAGGCGGAATGCCAGTTTGTCTTCGATCAGGGGGGCGTTGATCATCAGGTTATAGTCGCCGCTATTGTAATTGCCGATACTGGCGCCGACACGGGCCTCGCGGTGGAAGACGGGGTTCTTGGTGGAGACAAGTACTGCGCCCCCGGTGGTGTTGCGGCCGAACAGGGTGCCCTGCGGGCCGCGCAGCACCTCCACCTGCTCGATATCCGCCAGGTTCATGTTGGCGCCGATGGGCCGTGTCCAGATGACATCGTCAATGTAGATACCCACCGATTGATCCAGGGTGCTGACATTGTCATTCTGGGCCTGGCCCCTGATGGACGGCTTGATGGTGGAATCGCTGGTCATCGAAGTGGTGAAAATCATATTCGGCGTGTGGAATGAAACGTCGGAGATGTCCGCGGCGCCGAGAGACTTCAGACTGTCGCCGCTGAAACTGCTGACGGCAACGGGAATATCCTGCATGGATTCCGCCCGTTTTCTCGCCGTCACCACTATTTCGTCGAGCACCTGGGATTGGGCGGGAATGGCTGCAAGCACGCCGGAGGCGCCGAGGCAGATTGCGGGAACCATCCTGGCGGTACTCATGATTCCTCTTGCCGCCGCGGTTAAAACCCGGTTGGGCATAGGCTGCGCGGGAGTTTTTCTGGTCATTTTTATATCCCCTTATTATCCTGCCAGAAGAGATGGTTGGCATCGTGCAATAGTGCTTTCGATAAACCACTATTGGCTGGATTTGTTATGTGAAAAATCGCTTGCCGCTATGTTGATAAAAATCGCCAGAATCGATTTCAGGCACTTCTTTTTTCGTGCAAAGAGATAGAGCGTTATCGGTTCCTGGGCGCATGACAGGCATTCGATCACGGGCATGGATTTGGAACAATTGGAAAAGATATAGTGTTTCAGCCAACAGGTTCGAAAACAGGACTCAGTGGGGAAGTGAAACTAATGACATGATGTGCAATTTCTGGCAGCCGGAAAATCATTGCGGATTTTTATGTGGGAGGTGCCGAACCGTCAGGTTGCCATGGAATGATAACGCTATGCCGGGGTTGCTGCGGTGCGCTTCGTTCCTCAGCGCACCCTATGCTTTTTCCTCGGGCTCCGTCACTAGGGCTCGGTAATAGGGTGTGCTGAGGAACGAAGCGCACCGACGATACCTACCAACGGCGCAGGCCTGCTTTCGCGTCGAGACCGCAATATCAAAGACCCTAGCTCGACGGCAGTATGTCTACCCTGAGGCCGGCATTCCAGCCGCCATCCACCGGGAATTCCGAACCCGTGCAATAGCTCGCTTCGTCGGTGGCGAGGAACAGTGTCACCCGGGCCACTTCCTCTGCCTTGCCGATGCGGGGGATGGGCTGGTTGCTGTACGGGGCATTGTCTTGTTCTCCGGGTTGCTCCCCGGTGGCTCCGCCCATCAAGGTGTGGATGCCGCCCGGGTGGATACTGTTGACGCGGATACCGTAGCGGCCCAGTTCCACCGCCGCCGTTTTGGTCATGCCGCGGATGGCCCACTTGGATGCGGCATAGGCAATAAGGCCGTTGGAACACTGCAAGGCCTGGAACGACGAAATATTGACAATGGCCCCGCCACCGCGACGCTTCATCGGACCGATGACGGCTTTCATCCCGAGAAAGGCGCCAACCTGGTTGATGTTCATCACCTGCCGGAAGTCGGCCAGGGTGGTGTCCTCCATGGAGGCGACATGCAGTACACCGGCATTGTTCACCAGCACATCGATGCCGCCAAAAACGTCCTCCGCAAACGCGATGGCCTTTGTCCATGCCTCCTCGCTGCTTACATCCAGGTGCCGGTAGCGGCAGTTTTCACCGAGCTGCTGGGCGACGGCCTCGCCCTCCTTATCCAGCACGTCGGCGACGAGCACCCTGGCGCCCTGCGCCACGAACAGGCGGGCGGTTGCCTCCCCCATGCCGCGGGCTCCACCGGTAATTATTGCGACCTTGTCATGCAGGCGACCCATTGCTGCTCCTTGGTGGTGGCTGAAAGCTCGATAGCTGAAAGCTCAATATCTGCCAGCTCCGTCGATGCCAGCTCCATTGATGCTGGCTCAATCCGTGCTGGCTCAGTCGACGGTTACCACGACCTTGCCGATATGTTCAAAGGAATCGAAATAACGGCAGGCATCGACGATTTCGTCAAGGCCATAGCGCCGCGCGATGACGGGACGCAGATAGCCGGCGGCGACGCCATCGCGG
>JBAZCN010000110.1:0-11817 GCA_041655035.1 Porticoccaceae bacterium
AGCTGGTGTCCCGGATGCTCGCTTCGAAACGTACTCGGGTGGATGGCAGACCTGGTATTTCCTTCCCGTGGCAGTCAAAAAACTGGATTGTTGATTGCCATCTCGCTCGATGGTTAAAAAGGACAAGACCTTTCATATGAACCCATTTCGCCTTTTGTTTTGCAGTGCAATCCTGGCCGCCACCCACGCAGCTGCCGCCGCTCCACAGTCTGCGGATGCCGGGCAGTTCGATATCGCCGGGGTAAGGCTCGGCATGGATCAAGCCGAAGCCATTGCCGCCATTACCGAAAAGCTGCAGTTGGATGACAGTGCCATCCAGCTGGACCCTTCTGCCCAGGTGAATCCGGTCACCAACACCAGGGAGCCGAAATATTTCACGGCGAAAGCCGGGCTGACCTCCGTCATCGTCCATTTCGAGCCCCGTGTCCCTTATGACAAGGCGAGGCCGATGGTGGTCGGCACGGTGATATACGAGCAGCCCTGGACAGCGGAAAACGTGTCAGCCATGGAGGATGCGGCTCTTGCTAAATATGGCCAGCCATCCAACGGGACTGCCGGCGTGTCCTACCAGTGGTGCCTGGAGCCGCACAGCAACCCGGGTTTTGGCTGCTCGCAATATCAGGGGCCGATCCTCGAGCTCGCTGGCACCAAGCTGCGCCTGCACGACATCCGGTACACCAATGCCCGCATTGAATTCATGAACAAGGCACAGAGCGCGGAACCTGTTTTCTGATCCGCCAGCTGACGGGGAGGAGTCAGCGGGCGCCAATCTCGACAAGGTTTTGGGTTCATCATCGAGCTGGACAAGCTCAAGCCCATGCTGCGCAAACCCCGGCCCGTGGGCCTCGATCGGTATGAGAATACGGCTGGACACAACTGGCAGTTGCCGTGTCCCTTGCCGATCGCGCCGATCCGGCGGTCGATCCGTCAATACCCCATATATGACCGCCAATTGACGAGTGATTGCAAACCGGCGCCATTGTTGGTTGTAATGTGTCATACGTCTGAACCAAACAGGAAACAGTGGGTACTTTGACGTCGAGATCCAGGTTGGAGCCATCGGTGACCTGCGCGCCCGGCGTGTCGCGCGGGGTGTGCCGGCTGTCGTGGGGGTGGCGGCGGGCAGCCGCTGCCCTGGTGCTGGCGGTCGCGATGCCCGCTTCCGCCGGGTCGCCGCCGTCATCCGCCACACTGGCGCAGCGCATGGCGGCGGTAACCGAGGTGGTGACCGGCATCCTGGGCTATGCCCGCTGGCCCGACGCCCCGGCGAGCATGCAGTTGTGCGTGGTCGGCCCCACGGAATACGCCGATGCCCTGTTGCAGGCCGGCAACCCCGCCTCTCAGTGGAACGGCGAGGTGCTGCGCGTGGCGATCGACGACCCGGAGCTCGCCAGCAACTGCCAGGCGCTGTATGTCGGCGTCGTCGATGACAAAGAGCGCCACCGACTGTTTTCCCGCCTGCAGGGGTTTAATGTCTTGAGTATCAGCGAGCGCAATGATTCCTGTGCCATCGGCAGCATGTTTTGCCTCAATATCGGCGATGAATCGGTCACTTTCGATGTGAATCTCGATGCGGTCGCCCGCAGTGGCGTCAAGGTTCATCCCCATGTCCTGCGCCTGGGCAAGACCCGGGCCACGAGCCCATGAAGTTCCGCAGACAGAACGTTTCAGCCGAACGTCCAACCCTCAACAGCGTGCTCAGGAGAGCCCATTTGAAGGTTGCACTGGCCGCTGTCGTGCTGGCTGGGCTGTCGCTTACCTTGGTGGGGCTGCTGGCATTGCGCGCCTATTCCGCGCACAACCTGCTGCTGATCGGGCGTTCCATCAGCTACACCGTCGAGGCGGCGGTGGTGTTCAGGGACGCCGAAGCTGCCGTCGAATCACTGCGGCTGATCGCCTCGCCGGAAGAGGTGATCTCGGCGCGGATCAGCGATCGGCACGGCAACGAACTGGTCAGCTGGCGGAACCCCGAAAGCGGCCTGCTGATCAATGTCGAGCGGGTGGTCAGCCGCATGTTGCAACCCGATCCGGTCACCTTGCCGATCATCCATGACGGCAGCCGGGTGGGCCAGCTGGAGCTGGTGGGCAGCGGCAGGAGCCTGGTTTCTTTCCTGATCAATGGCTTTTTGCTGGTCTTCGCCTGCCTCCTGCTGAGCGCCATGGGCACGTTCTATCTGTCCCGCCGCGTCATCCGCAACATCGTCCGGCCATTGCGCAATCTGGCAAAGGTGGCCCATACCGTGCGTTACCAGGGCACTTTTGACGAGCGTGTGCCCCCCGCCGCCATCGCCGAGCTGAACGAGCTGGGCAATGACTTCAATGACTTGCTGGACGAGCTGGAATCCTGGCGGGCCCATCTGCACCAGGAGAATGCCGCGCTGAGCTACCGCGCCAGCCACGACGCTCTCACCGGTCTCGCCAATCGCGCCTTTTTCGAAAGCCGCCTGACCAGGGTGGTTCGCGATGCCGGTGAACAGGGGCAGCGGGTCGCCCTGCTGTATATGGACTGCGACAGCTTCAAGCGGATCAACGATACCCTGGGCCACGTGGTGGGTGACGAAGTCCTGAAAACCCTGGCCGCCCGGGTACACGGCCAGCTGCGCAAGGACGATCTGCTCGCCCGGCTGGGCGGCGATGAATTCGCCGCCATCATCTACCCGTGCCACCAGATCGAGGACGTGCAGCGGATTGCCGGCGATATCCGGTCGGCGATGACGGCGCCCATGGAGCTGGCCGGTGGGCATAGCATCACCGTGTCTCTGAGCATTGGCATTGCGGCGTTCCCCGAACACGCGCAGACGGCGGACGAGTTGCTGAAGTGCGCCGATGTGGCCATGTATGAGGCCAAGCGGGTCGCCCGTGGCCACCACCGTATGGCACGACACACGGCTTCTATGTAGTTGTTTGAATGTAAAGGAGTTTTATCATGATTTCCGTACCCCAGAGCCCATTGGCGTCGTTGACCCTGTTGTTGATGGCCCTGCTGGCGATATCCGCCTGCCAGACGGCGGTGCCCGCGGGACTGACGGCGGAACAGGTGGCGCTGCTCAAACAGGAAGGCTTTGTGCTGGTCGACGACGACTGGGAACTGAATCTTTCCGGCAAGTTCCTGTTTGGCATCGATGAGGACCGGCTCGGCGAAGAGAGCAGCGACACCGTGCGGAAGCTTGCCCGCGCGCTGCTCGACGTCGGCATCGACAGCGTGCGGCTCGACGGCCATACCGACACCACCGGCAGAAGCGACTACAACCAGCAGCTCTCGTTGCGCCGTGCGGCTACGGTGGCCGAGGAAATGATCAACAGCGGCATGCAGAGCAGCCTGGTCGAGATCCGCGGGCTGGGCGACTCCAAGCCGATCAGCCTCGAGAATACTGACGAAGGGCGCCGGGAGAATCGCCGGGTGGTGGTCGTGGTGTCGTCCCGCTAGGCGGGGCTCGACAACTTCATCAGAATCATCCCGGCGACGACCAGGGTGGCCGCCACCACCCGCATCGCGTTGAGCGGCTCGCCGAGAAAGACGATCCCCAGGACAAAGGCACCCACTGCGCCGATGCCCGTCCAGATGAGGTAGGCGGTTCCGAGAGGCAGGGCCTTCATCGCCAGTGACAGCAGCCAGAAGCTGGCGACCATGGTGACCAAGGTAATGACTGTCGGTGTCAGCCGGCTGAAACCGGCGGATTGCTTCATCGCAAAGGCCCAGGCGACCTCCAGCGCACCCGCCACCACTAAATATATCCAGGCCACAGTGCCCTCCTTCTATTCGGAAGCCAGGTCGTCCTGGATATCGTTCCCGGTGCGGGGGAGGTCGTCCTCCTCGGCAAGGACTATAGCACCAGGTTCAGGGCTTGCAATAGGTTCCCAGGTAACCGCCATTGAGGCATCCGTCGTCGGTGATCGTCAGGGCGTTCTGATCGCCATCGATGGTGACGACGATCAGTTTGTCCCCTTCGAAACGAAAGGTGCCCTCCTTGGTTTCCCCCGCCTCGGTGGTGCGCACCTTGTCGTCGGGGCCAAATTCGAGCTTGTCGACAACGGCTCCCTCGATACCGATATATTCGCCGGACGGTTCACCGCCTCCGCAAGCGGTGAGGAGCGCCGCCGCGCCCAGGACGACGGCCGCCGGCAACAGCCTGAATACCACCCGCTTGCCGCTTGCCGATGGATTGTCAGTGGTCGGAACGGGTCGTACGTAGCTTGCCATCTTGATTCTCCTTGGTGAATGCGTGCTGCCAGCGATCCTGTGAGAAGCGTGCCTTTACAGGACATTGCTGCGGAACCGGACCGCACTCGCCACGCCGTGGCGGACAGGGTTGTCGTTCCAGTCTTGCGGACATCTGTCGACGATAGCGGAGGTTATTGGGCAAGACAAGTGATCCGTGACGCTGCCGACCGGGCCATTGGCTATAATGCCCGTCCGCCGCAGCCGCTGGAGCAACGCCATCGCTATCCTGCCCTTCATCCCTCTCGGGGCCCGCTACATGCTGCTCAGCGCCTTCGCCTTCGCCCTGATGGGCGCCAGTGTGAAATTTGCCGGGCAACAAGGCATTCCGGTGCTGGAGATCATCGCCGCCCGCGCTCTGGTGTCACTGGTGCTGAGTTATGCGGACGTGCGTCGCAAGCGTATCCCGCTGTTTGGCACTCACCACCTGCTGTTGTTTTTGCGGGGGCTGGTGGGCTTCGTGTCGCTGACCGGGGTGTTCTACGCACTGGTGCATCTGCCGATTGCCGAGGCGTCGGTGTTGCAATATCTGCACCCGATGTTTACCGCGCTGATCGCCTTGCTGTGGCTGAAGGAGCGGCCGACCCTGGCTACGCTGTTGTGTATCGCCCTCAGTTTTATCGGCCTGCTGGTGATGGTGCGCCCGGCATTCCTGTTTGGCGGCAGCGGCGCCGGTTATGACACCCTGGCGGTGACCATCGCCATCGCCGGCGCCTTTGGCAGCGGCCTGGCCTATACCATCGTGCGCCGCTTGAGCCGGGTGGAAGATCCTTCGGTGATCGTGTTTTATTTTCCTCTGGTCTGCCTGCCCGCAACCCTCATTCTGCTCGGCGATGATTTCGTCATGCCCCAGGGCTGGTCATGGCTGAGCCTGCTGCTGGTGGGGCTGTTCACCCAGGTCGGCCAGATTGCCCTGACCCACGCCATGCGGGTGGAAACCGCGAGCCGCGCCGGCAGCTTTTCCTATACGCAGGTGGTTTTCGCCGCGGTGATCGGTATAGTGGCATTTGGAGAAGTTCCGGGCACCTGGACTCTGGTTGGCGCCGGACTGATTCTGCTGGGGGCGCTGGTGAACATATTGTGGAAACCTCGCGGTGATCGGCCGGTGGCGGCTATTGGCGGCGAGGGCCCGGAGAGACGGTGACATCCGCGAGCTGCGCCGTCCGGCGCGGAGGACAGCGGCGCGGAGAACAGAAGGGGTGCGGCATTATGGGGTCGAAACGGTGGTGGGTGGCGCTGGTCGCGGCGGTCGCGGGAACCTGCATGGCGCGGGAAGAGGCGATGCCGCTCTACGAGCTCGGCGTCGGCATGGCCGGCCTCAGTTCGCCACACTATCTCGGTGCGGCACAGAATCATAACCTGGTGGTGCCCGTGCCCTACCTGGTGTACCGCGGCGAGCGCCTGCGCATCGACCGCTCCGGCGTAAAGACCTTCCTGGTCGACGAGGAGCGGCTGGATATCAACATCAGCCTCAGTGGCAGCCTGCCGGTGGACGGCGACGCCAACCGGATGCGCCGCGGCATGCCGGACCTGGATCCGATGGGCGAGATCGGGCCCACCCTGCGCTATACCTTGTGGCAGGGGCGCGACGGACAGCGCCAGGTGCGCCTCGACCTGCCGGTGCGCGCCGCCATTACCGCCGATGGCTTCGACCTCGATTACCGGGGCTTGAGCAGCAGCCCCGGTATCGCGTTCTACAGCACGGTCTACGATTGGCGCTGGTCGGCGTCTTATGCGGCGATTTTCAGCGATCGCCGCTACCACGGTTATTTCTACGATGTCGACACGCCCTATGTGACGGCGCAGCGCGATCATTACCGGGCCGGAAGCGGCTATACGGCATCCCGCCTGTCGGTGTCCACCACCCATTATTTCGATAATTGGTTCGTGGGCGCCTTTGCCAGCTATTACTCGCTGCACGGCGCGGCCAACGAGGACAGCCCGCTGGTGCGCGAGCGCGGGCAGTTTTCGGCGGGAGTCATGGTGACGTGGTTTTTCAAAAAATCGAGCACCCTGGTGAGTCGGCAGCCCGAGGCGGAATTCTGATATTCGATTTTTTTAATTCCAGCACCCGGCCAGAAATACCCAGGGTCGGCTCGCGATGAGTCGATATAGGATATATTGATCAATAAAAAAACCACTTTCATGGCTGCGTATCCTGCGGTGCGCTGCGTACCTCGGCGCGCCCTATCTTTTTCATCGCTATCCCGCAAGCACGCTTCCACAAGCTTCGTCATAGGGTCTGCCGACGCAGGAGGCGCACCGGCGATAGCGGATATGTCTGGTCGGGAGCTGAAATTTTCCTCAAGTGAACTATTGTTAGGATCGTGCGGTCAATAGTCGTGGTGTGACACTGAATCCCGGCGCGCCGGGCCAGCCGCAGTCACCCCCTAAAAAACTTATTTGCGGGAGAGCAAATATCCTGGAGAGCATCGGTCGACAAGCCGTTTATTCAGTTACGTTTTGCAACACTGATCGTTGTGTGGACAGATGTTGTATTTTTAAAAAAACCAAGAGGAAACCCTGATGGAACCAGTCAATATTCCCAAAAACCCCACGATTTCGAAAAGCTTGGCATTTTCCTCACCTGGCCGGTACCTCGGCATCCTTGCGCTCGGCAGCATCCTTGCGCTCGCCGGTTGTGCGGGTAATCCGCCGACCAGCGATCTCGCGGTGGCTACCCAGGCGGTGAATGCCGCGGATACCGCCGGCGGCGCCGAGTTCGCGCCGGTGGAAATTCGCAGCGCCAGGGAAAAGCTGCGCGCCGCGGAAAAAGCCGTGAATGACAAAGACTACGAAAAAGCCAAGCGGCTTGCCCAGCAGGCCGAATGGGATGCCAGGGTGGCGGAGCGTAAATCACAGGCGGAAAAGGTTCAGCGCGCCTTGCAGGATGCCCGCCAGGGTGTTGAGGAATTGCGCGAAGAAAGTTTGCGCAGTGTCCGCTGATAGTCGCCCCTCGCCAATACCCGAACAAAAAAAGGATCAAGATCATGCGTAACTCAATCATTCTGTCTGCCCTGATGATAAGCAGCCTGGCGCTGTTCGGCTGTGCATCCCAACCCAACAGCAATCTCGAGGAGGCGCGCACCACATTTACATCGTTGCAGAACAACCCACAGGCGAGGCAGCTCGCTCCCCTGGAGACCAAAGATGCCGAGGAGGCACTCAAGCGCGCGGACAAGGCCGCCCAGGGCGGTGCCAACAAGGACGAGCTCGACCACCTCGCCTATCTGACCAAGCAGCGCGTCGCGCTAGCCAATCAGACCATTGCCCTGAAGGAGGGTGAGCGGCAGTTCAAGGAGGTCTCGGGCCAGCGCAATCAGACGCGCCTGGAAGCCCGCGATATGCAACTCAAAGAGCGCGAACAGCTGCTCAGGGAGCGCGAGGATCAGATCCGGCAACTGGAGGAAGAGCTCAACGCCAAGCCGACGGATCGCGGTTCGGTGGTGACCTTTGGCGATGTTCTGTTCGATCTCAACAAGGCCGACCTCAAGCCGGCCGCCGCCGCCAATATCCAGCGTCTGGCGGCGTTCCTCAAGGAGAACCCCGAGCGCCAGATACTGATCGAGGGCTTCACCGACAGCACCGGCTCCGACAGCTACAATCTCGCGCTGTCGCAGCAGCGCGCCGACTCGGTGCGCCATGCGCTGGTGCGCGAGGGCGTCGAACAGAGCCGGATCACCGCCCAGGGCCTGGGCAAGGCGCATCCGGTATCGGATAACGATACGCCGGCGTCGCGGGCGATGAACCGGCGGGTTGAAGTGACCATCGCCAACGACGACAAGCCGGTGCCGGCCCGGCGCTAGAGGGCGCCCGGCCTGCCGGGAGGCACCAATTGCCGGATAGACGAAAGGCGGGAGAAATCCCGCCTTTCGCATTTCTGGCTATCGATCGAATCCTCGATTCAGATCCCCGATCCCCTAGTCGGGCCGATGATGGATTGGCCGGATCGACCGGGTCGACGGTTACTGGAGGTAGTGTTGCCTGAGCCTGGCGATCTCCGCGGGGCCGACATCCAGCTCCTGTTCAAGGAACGCGGGAACGGAGCCGTAGTCCTGCTCGATCCGGTCGAGGGCGAAGACCAGGAAAGGGGTGCCGTCCGCGGTCAGCAGGGGCTTGGCCTTGGTGGTCTCGGCGTCGCCGTAACGCAGCATCATCTTGGCAAAGGCATTGGTTTTGGCGGCGGCCTCCAGGTCGACGTTGCCGCGCTCGACCAGGGGCTGGCGGTACTCCGTGGACAGCAGGTAATCCTCGATGACCAGCTCGCGGGGCACTCCCAGCGCGGTCAGCAGCAGCGCCGAGGCGATGCCGGTGCGGTCCTGGCCGGCGGAGCAGTTCACCACCAATGGGGCAGCGCCCTGAACGGCCTGCGCGAAGTACATCCGCAATTGCGGCTTGAGGGTGTAGGGCATGGTCTTGTACAGGGCGCCGAGGTCGCTGGGGATGCCGCTGGCGTTGTTCACGGCGGCGTTGAAGTCCTGCATGCTGTAGTCGTGGTTCAGATAGTCGAGGCCCGCTTGCCGCGCCCACTGGTTGGGATAGAGCTCCAGTTCCTCCCGGGAGCGCAGGTCCATCACGGTGGCGAAGCCGAACCGCTGCAGGTATCGACGGTCTTGCTCGGTGAGCGCGGCCATGGTGCCGGAGCGGTACAGCAGCCCGCGGCGCACTGTTTTGCCGTCGCTGGTGGTGTAGCCGCCGAGATCGCGGAAGTTGGAGCCGCCCTCGAGCGGCAGCAGGCGCTCGTAGCTGTCGAGCACCGCGGTCTCGGCCTGGATGGCGCGGGCGCTGGTGATGTCGGCGGTCACTGTCAGCGGCAGGGCCAGCAGCACGGCCAGCAGCGGAGTGGCGAAACCTGAGAGGTAGCGTGGTGTCATGGTGTGTTCTCCTTTATCGGGAGGGTGATGGAAAGGCGGCGCGGTGCGTGCCGCCTGGGAGTTGATCAGTAGTTCACCCGGAAGCCAAGCAGATAATAGCGCCCATAGCTTTCCGACTGGTTGATGGTGCCGTTGCCGGCGTAGCGCACGTCGGTTTCGTCGGTGAGGTTGTTGACGTTGGCGTATACCGACAGGGTGGCGCCGTTGAGGTCGAACGGCAGGGTGTAGATCGCGGTGAGGTCGAGGCGCTTCTGTTCGCCCCAGTATTCGCTGGGGTCCTCGATGGGCGAGATCCACTCGTCCCGGTACTGGTAATTGAGACGCACCGAGACATCGTATTTTTCATAGAACAGCGAGGCGTTGTAGATCAGGTCGGAGGTGCCCGGCAGGTCGTACTTGACGCCGTCGATGCCCTTGAACTCGGTGTCCAGCACCGTCACGTTGGCGCTGAAACCGAAGCCGTCGAACGGTGCCGGCAGCAGCTCCGCGGCATGGCCGACAAAGTTGAACTCGAGGCCCTGCATGCGGCCGTCATCGCCGTTGACGCTGCCGATGTAGGTCCAGGTCTCGCCCGCGGCGGCGGGCAGGTAGAGCCCGCCGTCGATGGTCGAGCTGTCGGCGTAGATCACATTGTCGATGGCGCGGTAGAAGGCGCCCACCGAGGCGATGCTCGCCGGGGCGAAATACCACTCGAGCGCGACATCGAGGCCGACTGCCTCTTCCGCCTCCAGATGGGGGTTGCCGCCGGTCACCCGGCGGTCGGCGATGTCGAGGCTGGCCGCCGCGCGCCACTCGTTGTAGGTCGGTCGGCTGATGCCGGTGGAGGCGGAGACGCGCAGCTTCACGTCGTCCGTGAGGTTGATGTTGACGTGGGCGCTCGGCAGCACATTGGTGAAGGTGTCGGAAACCGAGAGCGGGCCCTCCAGCACCGTGCCCTTGCTGGTGTAGTCGGTCTGCTCGATCCGGGTGCCGATCACCACGTTGCCCCAGTCGAATTCGGTGGTGGCCATGGCGTAGACGGCGAGAATGTCCTCGGCGATCAGGATTTCGTTCTCGGGGCTGATCACCGGCATGGTCAGGGTGCCGCTGGCGGCCCAGGCCCTGCGCAGCCCGGTATTGTCGTAGTAGGTGCCGCCGATGGTGTTGGCGGTGTTGGCATCCCAGGGCTTGCCGGTGTTGAAGCTGTCGATGTCCACCGAGGCCGGGAAGGCGCCGGTGGCGGCGGTCGAGATATAGCCGTCGGCGTCGCGGGTGTCATATTGGACGCCGAGCTCCAGTTTTGCGTCGCGGCCGAACCAGACCATGTCGCGCTCGGCATCGAGTTTGAATTTGTCGGTTTCGACATCCAGGGCCTGCACATAGTGAAGGCCGATGGTGGTCGGGTAGACCATGGCCGCGAGATCGGTATCCAGCCAGACTTTCGGGTCCTCGATATCCGTCAGGTCATAGTTTGCATTGGCGGTACCGCCCATGCTCCGGGGGATGGGCAGGTCCATGTCGAATTCCGTTTCGGTGCGGCTGATGCGGGCCGCCACCAGCCAGCTGCCCAGTTGCAGGTCGGCCCCCAGGGTGTTGGTGAGGGTGGAATTCTTGTATTCGCCGGCTTCCAGCATGCGCGAGACGCTGACCGGGGCGGCTTCCCCGGTTAGGCCGGGAGTGGGGTCGCTGAAGCCGAACACGTACTGGTTGCGCTCCTCGTTGTCGACGAACTCACTGTAGAGGGTCGACAGGAACATGGACCGCAATGTTCCCTCTCCGCGGTACTCGAGGCGGCCACCCCAGGCGTGATCCTCGCGCTCCACCTTGTAGCTGCGGAAATCCAGCTCGTTGACGATCAACTCGCTGTCGCTGGCCCGCTCCAGGTCGTATTCCCGGGTGTCGGTGATCTGTTCGCGGCTGTTCTGGGAGCCGAACAGCACCACGCCGATGGTGTCATTGGACCAGGAGGTCCGCAGGCTGTATTTGTCCACGTCGCCGCCGCCGAGGTCCTGCTCGCCAAAACCCATGTCGGTGGCCAGGCTCCAGCCCTCCTGGTCGAAGGGGTTGAAGGTGTGGACATTGATATGCCCGGCGATGGACTCGCCGGGCATATTCGGCAGGATCGCCTTGTTGGCCTCGAGGCGGTTGGTGATCACCGAGGGAAAGCTGTCGAAGCGGGGGATGCGCCCGCTCTCGGCGCCGGGCACATCGATGCCGTCGAAGGCGATGCTGGTGTAGCGAAAGGGCGCCCCGCGCAGATTGATGTAGCGAGCCTGGCCCTGGTCGCGCTCGATGGCGAGGCCCGGCAGGCGGCCGAGGGAGTCCGCCAGGTTCTGGTCGGGGAAGCGACCGATGGTGTCGGCGGAAATGATGTCCACATAGTTGTCGGCATCGCGCTTGGCCTCGATGGCCGCCAGTTCGCTGTCGCGGATCGGCTTGGCGCTGACCACCACTTCGTCGATCTGTACCGCCAGGGCCGCCGCCGGCAAGCCCGCCGCGGTATGCAGGGCGACAGCCAGGGCCAGTTTGTCGAGCTTGGGGAAAGCCATTGTGTGTTCTCCGATAAGGGGGGTGAGGAACTCGACGGCCAGTATCGGAAGCGAATATGTACGTTCTGTTAAAACGATATCCGCGGCGGGGATAAAGATATCTCTAAAAAACATTCTCTTTGTTATCAGCTGGCTGCAGCACCCTGGCGGGCAGCGCGATGTGCCCGGGGGACACCGCGAGCCGGTAGTTGCAGCG